>NC_009952.1:936958-1253916 GCF_000018145.1 Dinoroseobacter shibae DFL 12 = DSM 16493 | reverse complement strand
TGCGCGCAGGGCCGCGCGGGCCGTGTCCGGGCGGGTGCAGTCGACGCAAGCCAGCGCCTCCATCCCCAACTCGGTGGCCCCGACGCCGAGGCTCAGGCCATGGGACCGCAGATGGGCCATGAACCCGGCCATGCGCGCGGCGGGCCCGGCATCGCGGGCGGCAAAGCGGGTCGCACGGCTCACGCCGCCTTCCCCGCGAGCCGTTGGGCCACCTCGACCGACAGGGTGTCGCGGTCCTGGCGGGTTTTCAGCAGGGTGGCGAGGGTCGCGCCCAGAACCACGGGGTCGTCGTTCAGATCGGCGATGCCGAGGCCCGACAGGGCGGCGGCGAAATCCAGCATCTCGGCGATGCCCGGTTTCTTTTCCAGGTCCTCCCGGCGCACGGCCTGCACGAAGCCGACGATCTGCGCAGCCAGCTGGTCGGCGATCTCGGGGCAGCGCGCGAGCAGGATCGACAGCTCCACCTCGCGGCTGGGATACTCGACGTAGGCGTAAACGCAGCGGCGGCGCAGCGCGTCGCTGAGATCCCGCGTGCCGTTGGCCGTCAGGATCACCGTGGGTCGCGTGACCGCGGTGAGCGTGCCCAGCTCCGGCACGGTGATCTGGAACTCCGACAGCACCTCCAGCAGATAGGCCTCGAACTCCTCATCCGCCCGGTCGATCTCGTCGATCAGTAGCACCGGCGCGCGGTCCTGCCGGATCGCCGCCAGCAGGGGCCGTTCGAGCAGGTAGTCTTCGGAGAATACCCGCGTCTCCGCCGCCCGCGCGCTCTCGCCGTCCTCGGCGGCGGCGCGAATGGCCAGCAACTGCCGCGGGTAGTTCCATTCATAGATCGCGTGGGAGGCATCGAGCCCCTCGTAGCATTGCAGCCGGATCAGCCGCGTATCCTCGACCGCCGCAAGCACGCGGGCGACCTCGGTCTTGCCGACGCCTGCCGCGCCCTCGAGCAGCAATGGCCGCCCGAGCGACCGGGCGATATGCAGCGCCATGGCCAGGTCGTCGGAGGCGACATAGCCGTGCTCCGCCATCGCGGTCTGAAGAGATGTCCAGTCTGTCATTCCTTGCCTGGATGGAGGGTGAAACCCCACCCTACCCCCGAAGGTGTAGGGCGGGGTTCACCCCGCCATTCCTATCCGTGCAGGCCGAGTTGATTGGCGGTCTTCCAGATCCGCCAATGATCGTGCGGCATGTGGCTCTGCCGCAGCCCGAAGGCGCGGAAGGCATCATGCACCGCGTTCGAGAACGCCGGCACCCCGCCGACATTCGGGCTCTCGCCCACGCCCTTGGCCCCGATCGGGTGATGCGGGCTCGGGGTCTCGGTGAAGTCGGTGGTGTAGTTCGGCGTCTCCCACGCGGTCGGGATGAAGAAATCCATCAGCGTCCCGGTCTTGCAGTTGCCGATATCGTCATAGGCGATCTCCTGGCCCATGGCGATGGCGAGCGCCTCGGTCAGCCCGCCATGCACCTGCCCCTCGATGACCATCGGGTTGATCCGGGTGCCGCAATCGTCCAGCGCATAGAACTGCCGGATCTCGTGCTCGCCCGTGTCCACGTCGATCTCCATCACGCAGATATAGGCCCCGAACGGATAGGTCATGTTGGGCGGGTCATAATAGCTGACCGCCTCCAGCCCCGGCTCGACGCCCGGGATGGCCTGGTTATAGGCAGCATAGGCGATCTCCTGGATCGTCTTGAACCGCTCCGGCGCGCCCTTGACCACGAAGCGGTCCACGTCCCATTCCACGTCGTTGTCGTGGACCTCCAAGAGGTAGGCCGCGATCATCTGCGCCTTGGCCCGGATCTTGCGGCCCGCCAGCGCCGTGGCCGCCCCGGCAACCGGCGTGGAGCGGGAGCCGTAAGTGCCCAGACCGTAAGGCGCGGTGTCGGTGTCGCCTTCCTCGATGGTGATGCTGTCGGCAGGGATGCCGGTTTCCGAGGCGAGTATCTGCGCGAAGGTCGTCGCATGCCCCTGCCCCTGGCTGATCGTGCCCAGCCGCGCGACGGCGGACCCGGTGGGGTGGATGCGGATCTCGCAGCTGTCGAACATGCCCATCCCGAGGATATCGCAGTTCTTCACCGGGCCCGCGCCGACGATCTCGGTGAAATGCGTCAGGCCGATGCCGAGCAGTTTCCGCGTCTCGCCGCGCTTGAACGCCTCGACGCGCTCAGCCTGCTCGGCACGCAGGCCCTTGTAGTCCACGGCCTCCAGCGCCTTGTCCCAGGCGGTGTGGTAGTCGCCGCTGTCATATTCCCAGCCAAGCGCGCTGGTATAGGGAAACTGCTCCTTGCGGATGAAGTTGATCCGGCGCAGCTCGGCCGCGTCCATGTTCAGCTCCATGGCCAGCACCTCGATCATCCGCTCGATGAAATAGGCGGCCTCCGTCACCCGGAAGGAGCAGCGATAGGCCACGCCCCCTGGCGCCTTGTTGGTATAGACCCCGTCCACGCCGACATAGGCGACCGGAATGTCATAGGAGCCGGTGCAGATGTGGAAGAAGCCGGCGGGGAACTTGGTGGGGTCCGCGCAAGCATCGAACGCGCCATGATCCGCGGTCACATGACAATGCAGCCCGGTGATCTTGCCCTCTTTGGTCGCGCTGATCCGCCCCTTCATCCAGTAATCGCGCGCAAAGGCCGTCGCCATCAGGTTGTCCATCCGGTCCTCGATGAACTTCACCGGCTTGCCCGTGACGATGGAGGCCACGATGGAGCAGACATAGCCCGGATAGACCCCGACCTTGTTGCCGAAGCCCCCGCCGATATCGGGGCTGATCACCCGGATGTTATGCTCTTCGATCCCCGACAGCAGGCTCGCGACCGTGCGCACCACATGCGGGGCCTGGAACGTCCCCCAGAGCGTCAGCTTGCCGTTGACCTTGTCCATGGACGCCACCGACCCGCAGGTCTCCAGCGGGCACGGGTGCGTGCGGTGATAATAGACCATCTCCTCGACCACGACCTCGGCGTTTTCGATCACCTGCTCGGTGGCCGCCTTGTCGCCCTCTTCCCACAGGAAGATGTGGTTGTGATGGCGGCGGGGCCCATGGGCCCCGTCGGCCCCGGGCTCCAGATCCTCGCGCAGCACCACGTCGGATTGCAGCGCCTCGAACGGGTCCACCAGCACGGGCAGTTCCTCGTACTCGACCTCGACCAGCTCCACCGCGTCGGCGGCGATATAGCGGTCCTCGGCCACGACAAAGGCGACCTCCTGGCCCTGGAAAAGGACCTTGCCGTCGGCGAGAACCATCTGCTTGTCGCCCGCCAGCGTCGGCATCCAGTGCAGCGACAAGGGCTCCAGGTCCTTGGCGGTCAGCACCGCGACCACACCGGGCAGCGCCAGCGCCGCCTCGGCATTGATCGAGACCACGCGGGCATGGGCATAGGGCGAGCGCACGAAATCGCCGTGCAGCATCCCCGGCAGCTTGATGTCATCGACATAGTTGCCCTTGCCTTGGGTGAAGCGCGCGTCCTCAACCCGCTTGCGCGACGAGCCCAGGCCCTTGAGCTTTTCGACCCGCTCTTCGCGGGTGGGGGGGGTCATGTCATTCATTCTGCGGCCTCCTTGGCGGAGTTCATCTCGGCGGCAGCGGCCAGGATGGATTTCACGATGTTCTGGTACCCGGTGCAGCGGCAGAGGTTCCCGGCCATGCCGAAACGGACCTCTTCCTCGGTCGGGTTCGGGTTTTCCTGCAGCAATCTGTGCGCGCGGGTGATCATCCCCGGCGTGCAGTAGCCGCATTGCAGCCCGTGATGCTCCTTGAACATCCGCTGCAGCACGTGGAGGTTATCGGGATCCCCCAGCCCCTCAACCGTGGTGATCTCGGCCCCGTGGGCCTGGGCGGCGAACACGGTGCAGGCCTTGACGGACTTGCCGTCCATTTCCACCGTGCAGGCCCCGCAATGGGAGGTCTCGCAGCCCACATGGGGCCCGGTGATGTTGAGCCGCTCGCGCAGCGTGTAGATCAGCAATTCGCGCGGTTCGGCGAGCATTTCCTCGGGTTTGCCGTTCACGGTCATCTTGATGTGCATCTTGCTCATGTCTGCTCTCCCTTATGCGCGCGACCAGGCCCGGGCGATGGCCCGGCCCAGGATGACGCCCGCAACATGGCGTTTGAATTCCACCGGCCCGCGGTTGTCGGGCATCGGGTCGATGTCTTCGAGCATCGCGGTGACGGCGGCCTTGACCGCCTCCGCGTCGCAACTCGTGCCAACCAGCGCAGCGCCCGCGGCGGCGGAATACACCGGCGTGTCGCTCAGGTTGGTCATGGCGATGTCGACCTTGCCCGCGACCGTGCCGTCCTTCTCGATCAGGACGGCGGCGGCGGCGGTGGCATAATCGCCGATCTTGCGCTTCTGCTTCTCATAGGCGTAGCCCTTGGCATGGGCATCGAAGGCGATCTGGGTCAGGATTTCCTCGTCTTCACGGGTGGTGGTATAGGCCCCCTCGAAGAAGTCCCGCGCCGCAACCTCGCGGGTGCCGTCCGGCCCCATCAGGGTGAAACTCGCATCGAGCGCCTGCATCAGCCCCGGCATGTCATTGCCCGGATCGCCATTGGCGACATTGCCACCCACCGTGCCCATGTAGCGGACCTGCGGGTCGGCGATCTGCTCGGCCGCCTCGCGCAGCAGCGGCGCGGCGGAGGCCAGCGCGTCGGAGGTGATCAGCGCGTGTTGCGTGACCATGGCCCCCAGGGTCACCCGACCGCCCTCGACCCGGATCTCGCGCAGCTCGGCGATGTCCTGCAGATCGACCAGGTGTTCCACCGCGGCCATGCGCAGCTTCATCATCGGGATCAGGCTGTGCCCGCCCGCGAGGCACCGCGCCTCGTCGCCATGTTCCTGCAAAACGCTCACCGCGGACGCGAGGTCCGTCGGCCGATGGTATTCAAAGGCCGGTGGTATCATGTGGTGTTCCTCCCAACTGGCTGACCCGTCTGACGCGGGTTCATACTCGCTGAGGCTGAGCGTAGTGCGACCGCCTGCCGCAGGAGGAGGCGCAACACACCGAAAACGCGGGTCGTTTCACGAAATGCGAAATACGCGCACGAGTTGCGATGGGCGAGCCGCGCGCGATCCGGGCCCGGGTTTCAGCGATCCGTGGGGAAGGTGCGTGTCAGACGAGGCCGAGGGCCGTGCGCACGTCCTGCAGGCGCGAGCGGCTCACGGGGACTTTTTCCAGCGCGCTGCGCGCGTCGAAGAACACCACCCCGTTGTCCTTCTTGCGCTCGAACCCGGTGACATGGCCCGGATTGACGAGGTAGCTGCGATGGGCGCGGACGAACTGCCCCCGGGGCAGCCGCGCCTCGGCCTCGGAGATCGACCAGGGGCAGAAAAGCTTGCGCTCGTCCTGGTAAAGGACGGTGTAATGGCCCTCGGCCCGGATCGCCGCGACCTGGCGGCTGTCGATGAAGAATGTCCGACCATCGAGCTCATAGGGGATTTTCCGGATCTCCGCCTCCGGCGCGGGCATTTCCGCCTCAGCCCCGGGCGCCGGGGCCTGGGCGCGCGCCTCCGCCTGTGGCAGCAGGGTGACGCTGGACAACAGGAACGCACCGCAGATCACGAAGGCGATCAGCGCCACGATCAGCGCAAGCGTCGCGTTGCTGATCAACGGGCCGGCCGCCGCCGCCCCGGGCACGGCGCTGAAATCGGTGCCGAACATGGCGACGAAATGCACCGCGAAGACGGCAAAGCCGAAGCCCAGCGTGCCGAGCAGGATGTTGCGGTAGGTGCGCGCGCCATAAGCGATCCAGATCGCGCCCATGGACAGAACCACCGAGGCCACGCCCGCCTCCATCACCGCCGCGACCGAATAGCTGGGCTGGCACAAGCGCATCCCCGACATGCCGATATAATGCATCACCGGAATGCCCAACCCGACACAAAGCCCCGCCGCCGAGATCGTCAGCGCGCGGCGCGGCAGGAAATGCAGCACCAGCAACGCCACGCCGACGATCAGGATCGCCACCAGCGCCGAGATCAGGGTGATCAGCGGGTCGTAGTAGAACAGGATCGGCAGTTGCAGGCCCAGCATCGCGACGAAATGCATGGCCCAGATGCCGCCGCCCAAGGCGACAGACGCCATCGCCACCCGCGTCTTGCGCGGCCCCGCGGGCAAGGTCGAGGCGCCCTTGGTCAGGGACAGCCCGGTGAAGCCCGCCATCAGCGCAACCGCCAGGGAGGCCGCGACCAACCACGGGTTATGGGAAAAATCGAGCACCCAGCCTCCTCCCAGCGACCCTCGTGCCGATCAAAGGTAGGCCAAGCCCCGCCGGGCGTCCATCCCGATCGCAGTCAGGGGCTGCGCAGGGTTACTGGCAATAGGGTTGGGCCGAGGTCCAGCTGCGCATGGACTCGCGTTTGGGCGGGCTGAGCAGCGGCGCCCAGTCGGCCGCCACCCCGGCCCCGCCCGCCGCGATCACCCCGTCGCGCGGCACGGTCACCGCCATGATGCGGATCGCACAGGCGAGGTTCGCGGGACCGTCCAGCAACGCATTGCCCGTCGCCGCGGCACAGCCATAGCCCCGCGCGGTGGCCGGCGAGATCTGGGTCAGCCCGAACCACCGGCCACCGCCGCCCACGGCTTTTGGATTCCAGGTGCTCTCGTATTTCGCCAGCGCCGACAGGAACCCGGCCCAGAACGCTTCGCGATCCGCCCGGTCGGCGTCGAGGTAAGCCGGGCACCACTGGCGCACATCGGCAGGTGTGACCAGTGGCAGCGCCGCGCCGTGGCTCGACAGCGCATCCAGGGCCGCGCGGGTCAGCTGGTCGCTGTCGGGGCGGAAATCCCATTGTGCCACTGGCAGATCGGCGGTGCCGCCCCCGCCGTCTCGCGCCGTGCTGCCCGTGCTGCACCCTGCCAGAACACAGAGCCCAAGCCCCACAAGCGCCCCTGCCAGTTTTCGCATGTCCAAGTCCCGAACCGTTTCGTCGGGCGCAGGATTCCCCGACAAACCCGGCCCGCACCAGCCCCCAATTTCCGCACGGGCGGAAACCGGCCCATGGCGGGCCGCACGGGCGCCGCAATCCGCCTTGCCCCGCCGCCTGCCCTCCCCTAAAAACGCGGGCGGAACAGGCGGAGACGGACCCATGCTCGACCTCACATACGAGACCCCGAAACCCAAGGTCATCGCAGGCGCGCGGGAGGATTGGGAACTGGTGATCGGGCTTGAGGTGCACGCCCAGGTCGCCACCAATGCCAAGCTGTTCTCCGGCGCCTCGACCCTGTTCGGGGCGGAGCCGAATTCCAACGTCGCGTTCGTGGATGCGGGCATGCCGGGGATGCTGCCGGTGATCAACGAGGAATGCGTCGCGCAAGCGGTCCGCACGGGGCTGGGCCTGAAGGCGGCGATCAATCTGACCTCGGCCTTCGACCGCAAGAACTATTTCTATCCCGATCTGCCCCAGGGCTACCAGATCAGCCAGCTTTACCACCCCATCGTGGGCGAGGGCGAGGTGCTGGTCGAGCTGGGCGATGGTACGGCGCGCGTGGTGCGGATCGAGCGCATTCACCTGGAACAGGACGCGGGCAAGTCGATCCACGACATGGACCCGCATATGTCCTTCGTGGACCTGAACCGCACGGGCGTGGCCCTGATGGAGATCGTCTCCCGCCCCGATATCCGCGGGCCCGAAGAGGCGGCCGCCTATGTCAGCAAGCTGCGCCAGATCATGCGCTATCTCGGCACCTGCGACGGCAACATGCAAAACGGCAACCTGCGCGCGGATGTGAACGTGTCGGTCTGCCGCCCCGGGGATTACGAGAAATACCAGGCGAGCCAGGATTTCTCACATCTCGGCACGCGCTGCGAGATCAAGAACATGAACTCCCTCCGGTTCATCCAGCAAGCCATCGAATACGAGGCGCGCCGCCAGATCGCGATCATCGAGGACGGCGGCAGCGTGACCCAGGAAACCCGGCTCTACGATCCGGACAAGGGGGAGACGCGGTCCATGCGCTCCAAGGAAGAAGCGCATGATTACCGCTACTTCCCCGACCCCGACCTGCTGCCGCTGGAGATCGAGCAGGCCTGGGTCGACGATATCGCCGCCGCCCTGCCCGAGCTGCCCGACGCCAAGAAGGCGCGGTTCATCACCGAGTTCGGCCTGTCGGATTACGATGCCAGCGTCCTGACCGCCGACACCACTAATGCCGCCTATTTCGAGGCCGTGGCGGGGGAGGCAGGCGATGGCAAGCTCGCGGCGAACTGGGTGATCAACGAGCTGTTCGGGCGGCTGAAGAAGGAAGACCACGACATCACCGAAAGCCCGGTCTCGCCCGCGCAACTCGCCGGGATCATCAAGCTGATCAAGGCCGACGCGATTTCGGGCAAGATCGCCAAGGACCTGTTCGAGATCGTCTATACCGAGGGCGGCGATCCGGCCGAGATCGTCGAGGCGCGCGGGATGAAGCAGGTCACCGATACCGGTGCGATCGAGGCCGCGGTGGACGAGATCATCGCCGCCAATCCCGCCCAGGTCGCCAAGGCGCAGGAAAATCCCAAGCTCGCCGGTTGGTTCGTGGGCCAGGTGATGAAGGCCACGGGCGGCAAGGCCAACCCCAAGGCCGTGAACCAGATCGTCGCCGCCAAGCTGGCGCAGCAGTAAACGCCCCATGGGCCTGCGCCGCCCCCGCCCGCCCCGGGACGCGATCCTGGTCTATAACGAGCGTGTGAAGCTGTTCTCGACCTTCACCAACGCGCTGGCGCTGGGTCTGATCGGCTTCGCGATCCTGCGCCCGCTGACCGGGGCCGCACCGGGTATGGCGGCCTCCGCCCTGTGGTGGGGCCTCGCCGGACTGGTATTGCACGGCGTTTCGCACTATATACTAGGGTATCTGAAGAAGGAGGAGCGCGATCCATGACGCTCTATGAATTCATCATACCCGTTCTTGCCCTGGCCCTCGCGGCCGGTGGCATCGTTGTGCTGCGCCGGGAACGCCGCAGGATAGACACCCAGGTCTCACGCCAGCATCCGGCGGAGTGACGTCGTCCGGTTCGGCCGGTTCCGTTTACTTGTACTCTATAAAGGTGACGCGCCTCGGGCCGCAAACGTCGCCTTGTGTACGTCACACATCCACGCCCTTCCAGACGGAAAAAAAGCGGCCCTTTCGGACCGCTCCTTGAAGTCTTGGCTGCGTGATCGCTAAAACGATCAGGCAACTTTCTTGCGACGACGTGCAACCGCCATGCCGCCCAGGGCAGTGCCCAGCAGCAGAAGGCCCGCCGGCAGCGGCACCGCAGAGACCCGCAGCGAATAGGACGCGGCCGAGTTGGTGTCATTGTCCCAGTCGAACACGACGAACAGGGGCGACGCATCCGCCTCGATCATGAAGGTGAACGGGTTCGTATCCACGGGTCCGGTGAACACCGGCGCGGAACCGTCAGAGTTGAACGACAGCGACGCGACTGTGGGACCGAACTCATCGATGCTCAGCGCATCAAAGCTCAGAGACACCATCGCGTTCACGGGGACCGGGTTAAGGTTGAACCCCAGGATTGAGATCGAGTCGTGCAATTCGGACGCCACGAGGTTGACGTTCACAGTGTCACCAATCGTCAGAGTTGCGGCGGCAACATCTCCATTCTCCAGCCCGCCTTCAACGATCGGGCCGGGACCAACTACGGTGTGGACCGTGGACGCGCCGGCAAATGCCGGAATCGCAGCCAGCGCTACCGCAGCAATCAAAGTCTTAAAGTTCATGTTTTTACCCTCATGGTTTACTCACAAGCGTCATACCTGCTGTGCTTAACATTACGTTAACAAATCCGACCGAGCAAGAACTTGCTTATTGACCGAGGGGACTGACCCCGATTTTCTGCGCTCACGTCGTGAAATTGCGAACAATCGGCGCAGAAATCTGTCCTTCTTGCTCATATTTCCACGTTCCCGGCGGCGATCACGGCAATTGGCGCTCGTTTCCGCCGCGCGATTCGCGCTGTGCGACGGCACGGCCAGTCGCGTGATCCGTTGACATGACAGGGGTGGCAAGCCCTCTAGGACCCGCGGCGCGCGATCAATGAAAACGGTGGAAAAGTAGTGGAAATGTACGAATACAAGATAGTGCCTGCCCCCAACACGGGGCTCAAGAAAAAGGGGCTGAAACGCATCGAGGACCGCTTCGCCGCGCAACTTGAACAGGCAATCAACGCGCTGGCGGCTGAGCGTTGGGAATATGTCCGTACCGACACCCTGCCCTGCGAAGAACGCGCGGGGCTGACCTCCAAGACGACCCGGTTTCACACTTTGCTGGTGTTTCGCCGACCGCTGCCCGGCGCCGCGACGGCCGCCGAGGCCGCGGCGCTGATCCCGGCGGGCCCGCCCCCCGTGGCCGGCCCCCGGGACGCGGAAAAGCCCGCGGGCGAAATGCTGTCGGTCCTGCGCGAGATCAAGGGCCCGCGTCCGGACCCCGACGCGACCGCGCCCAAGGTCCCTGCGCCCGACGCGCCGTCGCGCGGCTGATGCCGACGCTCAGGCCTCGATCTTCAGCGCCAGCGCATGGATGCGCCCGACCAGGTCCTTGCCCAGCGCGTCATGGACCGCCCGGTGCCGCGCGATCCGGCTCATGCCCTCGAATTTTTCCGAAACTATCCTTACATTCCAATGGCTTTCGCCACCTTCCTGATATCCTGCATGACCGCGATGGCTCTCGCTGTCGTCCACCACGTCCAGCTCCCGCGGCGCGAAGGCCGCCTGCAGACGGGTCTCGATCTCGGTTTTCACGCCCATTTTGTCGCAATCCTCTTTGCTTGCCCGAACAAAGCATTAAACTCTTCGTTCCGAGTCGGAAAGTGAGGTCCTATGTCGAAGAGTGATCCCTTCGGGTTCGATATGTCCGTATCGTCCTCCAAGAAGAAGAATCCACGCGGCCGCCGGGGCATGTCCGGTGCGTTCGAGACCTCCACACGCCAATGCGAGCATGAAGGCTGCGAGGAGGCCGGGAAATACCGGGCGCCGAAATCGCCCGATATCCTCGACGACTATTTCTGGTTCTGCCAGAAGCACGTCCGCGAATACAATCTGAAGTGGAATTTCTTCAACGGCCAGTCCGAGGAAGAGATGGCGCGCCGGATGGACAAGGACCGCGTCTGGGACCGGGAGACCAAGCCGTTCAAGCGCTCCACCGAGGAGCGTGCCTGGGCCCGGCTGGGCGTGGATGACCCGCACCAGGTGCTGGGCGAGAACGCCACGCGCAACCCCGGAAAGTCGATCACCGGCACCCGCCGCCTGCCCCCGACCGAACGCCGCGCGATCGAGATCCTGGAGGCGAAAGATCACTGGTCCAAGCCCGAAATTCGCAAGTCTTACAAAGCGTTGATCAAGGTTCTTCATCCGGATATGAACGGCGGCGACCGCAGCGATGAAGAGAAGTTGCAAGAGGTCGTCTGGGCCTGGGACCAGATCAAGGACAGCCGCAATTTCAAGACCTGAGCGCGGCTGTCAGGGGCGTGGTACGGGCGGTGGGACTCGAACCCACACGGCACTAGGGCCTTCGGATTTTAAGTCCGATATGTCTACCATTCCATCACGCCCGCACGCCCCTCTTGGCTAGGCAAGCGGTCCGGGTCGTGCAAGCCCGAATCGTCTCAGAGCTCCCGCCCTGGCGGGCGCAGCAGGTAGACGCGCTCTGGCAGCCACGGGTTCAGCGCCACCGCCGCGCGCAGCACGTCTTGGGCCAGCCCCATCCGCCCCATCCGGATCAGGGTCAGCGCCTTGCCCGACAGGGCCGCGGTATGGGTCGGGCTGAGCGCGAGCGCCCGGTCGAGATCGCCCAGCGCCGCATCGTAGCGGTCTTGCAGGAACCGGGCAAAGGCACGCTGGTTCCAGCCCTCGGCATAGTCCGGGCAATAGGCGATCAGCGCGTCGAACACCTCCACCGCCCCTGCGAAGTCATACTCCCGCCGCTTGCGCATCCCCTCGTCCAGCAGCGCCTGCGCGGCCGCGTCCGGCGCGCGGGTCCAGACCTGCCATAGCGCGCCGATCAGGGGGCGGGCGGCGGTCTCCGAGGGGGCCGCCTGGAGCTGTGCGTGCAGGCCCGCGATCTCCGCGCGGGTGTCGGGCACGGGTGCACAGCCCTCGGCCCAGCCCGTCGCGGGCAGGCCCATCGCAAGCACCAGGGCGAGAAGTCCATGTCTCATGGGCCAAGGATGACACGAAACCGGCCCGCGTCAATTCCGTAACCCCCCGCCCCTTGACCCGGACCGCCCGGAGACTGAGGTAAGAGCGATGTTTCCCATCCGCGACCACAACCCCTCCGAGCGCACGCCCTATGTGACGCTGATGCTGATCGGCCTGAATGTGCTGATCTTTCTCGCCTACCTGCCGCTGATGGGCGACCCGCGCGCGCTTTCGCTGTTCTTCCAGACCTGGGGCCTTGTCCCGCGGGAGCTGACCGCGGGCAGCGGGACGCTGGGCCTGTTCACGTCGATGTTCCTCCATGGCGGGTTCATGCACCTGGCGGGCAACATGCTTTTTCTGTGGGTCTTCGGCGACAACCTGGAGGACCGGCTGGGGCACGGGCGTTTCCTCGGCTTCTACCTGCTCTGCGGGATCGGCGCGGCGCTGGCGCAGGTGCTCGCCGCCCCGTTCAGCCCGGTGCCCATGGTGGGCGCGTCGGGGGCCATCGCCGGGGTGCTGGGCGGCTACCTGTTGCTCTATCCCAAGGCGCGGGTGGATGTGCTGATCATCATCGTGATCATCTTCCGGGTGATCCCGATCCCGGCGGGCCTCGTTCTGTCGGGCTGGTTCGCGCTGCAGGTGTTCAGCGGGGCGTCCACGCCGATGGACGGGGGCGGTGTCGCCTACTGGGCCCATGCGGGCGGGTTCGTTGCGGGGCTGATCCTGATCCTGCCGGTCTGGTTGCGACTGGGGGGCCCGCGCTTCTGGGCGCGCACGGATGGCCATCCGGACCACCCGGAGGCGCGCTACGACGCCATCGCCTCGCGCATCCCCAAGGTGCGGCGGCGCACCAGTCGCGTTCCCCGCGTGCGGCGGCGCAAGTAGGCTCAGCTCTTGCGGATGGTCGCGGCGAACTTGCCGAACATCGGCTCGCTGGCGGCCAGGATATGCCCGTCCTCCAGCAGCAGTTGGTCCTCGCGGATCGGCTCCACCAGCCCGCCCGCCTCGCGCACCAACACGATGCCCGCGGCCAGATCCCAGGGCTTCAGCCCACGCTCCCAGTACCCTTCGTAGCGGCCTGCCGCCACGTAAGCCAGATCGAGCGCCGCCGCCCCCCAGCGCCGCACGCCCGCGCATTGCGGCAAGAGCTGGCCCAGATCCTTGAGCGTTGCGGGCAGGTACGCGTTGTTGGCGAAGGGCAGGCCCGTGGCGAAGACCGACTCGATCATCATGCGCCGGCCCGAGACCCGCATCCGGGTCTGGTTCATCCAGGCGCCCTGCCCCTTCTCGGCAAAGAACATCTCGTCCTTGGCCGGGTCGAACACCACGCCCGCGACCACATCGCCCTTGTGCTCCAGCCCGATGGAGACGGCCCAATGGGGCATCCCGTGCAGGAAGTTCGTGGTCCCGTCGAGCGGATCGACGATCCAGCGCCGGGTCGGGTCCTTGCCGATCACCTCTTCCTTGGCCTCTTCGGCCAACCAGCCATAGTTCGGGCGCGCCTCGCGCAGCTCGTTTTCCAGGATTTCCTGGGCCCGCAGATCGGCGCGGCTGACGAAATCGCCCGCCCCCTTCATCGACGATTGCAGGTTCTCCACCTCGCGGAAATCCTTCACGAGGCTGCGCCCCGCCGCCCGGGCGGCCTTGATCATCACGTTGAGGTTTGCGCTGCCAATCGCCATGTCCGGCCTCCTGAATTCCAGCGCCCGCGTATAGACCCGCGCCCCGGGCGCGACAACCCCTATCTCTGGCCCCCGGTTCCCCCGTGCGGGCGCCTCTGACGCAGATGTGAGCGGTGCTTTCCATCGGGCGCGGACACCCCATTTATGACAGCATGATCACACGACGCACGGCCCTCGCCTTTTCCACCGCCGCGCTGCTGGCCGGCCCGGCTCGCGCCAATGGCACCGACTGGACCCGCGTGCGGGACCGCGCGCGGGGGCTGGACCAGTTGCACAGCCTGACCGTGGCCCAGGGCGGTACGGTCGTCCTGGCCGAGGCGCTGCGCGGCCCGGCCCTGTCGCGGGCGGTGCCGATCAAGTCGGTGTCGAAATCCCTCGTGGCCCTCCTGCTGGGGGCGGCCATCGACCGGGGCGAGATCGCGGGCGTGGACGCCACCCTGGCCGAGGTCGCGCCGCAGTTGATCCCCGCAGGCGCCGACCCGCGGGTGCCCGACCTGACCATGGCCGACCTCGTGACCATGCAGGCGGGGCTGGAGCGGACCTCGGGCGCCAATTACGGCGGCTGGGTGTCGAGCCGGAACTGGGTCGCCAATGCCCTGAGCCGCCCGATGGTGGCCACGCCGGGGCAAGGGATGCTCTATTCCACCGGGTCGTTCCATATCCTCGGCGCAGCCCTGGCCGAGGCGACGGGCCTGTCGCTGCTGGCCCAGATGCGCCGCCGGATCGGCGCGCCACTCGGCATCGACATTCCCGCCTGGACCCGCGACCCGCAAGGCTACTACCTGGGCGGCAACGAGATGTCCCTGCGCCCCCGCGACCTGCTGGCCATCGGCGAGATGGTGCGTCTGGGCGGGGCAGCCGAGGGCGGTCAGGTGATCAGCAACGGCTGGCTCAGCGCCTCGGCCATCCCGCGCACGCAATCGCGGTTCTCCGGGCTGGGCTATGGCTATGGCTGGTTCTTGGGGCGTGCAGACGGGGCGGAGTTTCTTCTGGCGCGCGGCTATGGGGGCCAGATCCTGTGCATCGTGCCGGACCGCGCCCTGACGCTCGTGATCACCTCGGACCCGACGCGTCCTGCCCGTTCGGGCGGCTATTTCGGCGACCTGATGGCCCTGCTGGACGACGCGATCCTGCCCGCCGCCCGCGCGGCGTGAGCCACCGGAGCGATTGGAAATCGCCGCCGACTGGCCCATAGTGCGGCCATGTCCGACGCGCTCGCCCCTCCCCCCGCCGCCTCGCCCCGGCTGATCCCCGCCCTGGCGGTGGCGGTGCTGCTCTCCGGACTCGTGGCAGTGGCGGCCTTTCCGCGGATCGAACGGTATTTCCTGACCGAGGCCGCCGAGAGGGCCGCGGCCACGCTCAGCCTGACGGTGGAGGGGCTGAACGGCGCCCTGCGCCGCTACGCCCCCCTGCCCGCGCTGGTGGCCGAGCGGCCCGACCTCGCGGCCCTGCTGCGCCAGCCCGAGAACACCGCCCTGCAGGCCCGGATCAACGAGGATCTGCGCCAGACCGCCTATGCGATCGGGGCCTCGGACGTGTACCTGATGGACATTTCCGGGCTGACCCTGGCGGCCAGCAGCTATCGCAAAACACTGTCCTTCGTGGGCCGCAGCTTCAGTTACCGGCCCTATTTCACCCAGGCGCTGGATGGTGGGCTGGGCCGGTATTTCGCCCTTGGCACCACCTCCGGTGAGCGCGGCTATTTCTACGCCGCCCCGGTCGAAGACAACGCGCGCATCACCGGCGTGGTGGCTGTGAAATTCACCGTGGACGGGTTCGAGGAAACCTGGCGCGCAGGCCCCGCCACGGTTTTGGTGCGCGACCTGCAGGGCGTGGTCTTCATGTCCTCGCGCCCGGACTGGCATTTCCGCGCGCTCGCCCCCCTGACCGACGCCGCGCGCGCCCGGATCGAAGCCGCGCGGCAGTATCCGCTGTCAGAGGTCACGCACCTGCCCACCGAGATCACGCCCCTGTCGGAGGGCGCGGAGCTGTGGTCCATCGCCACGCCCAGGGGCGAGGCCGAAAGCTATGTCGCCCGCACCGCCCGGATCAGCGACGCGGGCTGGGACGTGACGATCCTGCTGCCCACGGCGCCCGCGCGCCAGCAGGCGCTGCAGATGATGGCCATCGCCATGCTGCTGACCCTGCTGTTGGTGATGGCCGCCGCGATCTACCAGCAGCGCCGCGCCCGCCTGCTGGAGCGGATGGAGACCCAGCGCGCCGCCCAGGCCGAATTGGAGGCCCGCGTCACACAGCGCACCGCGGATCTGAACCTGGCCAACCGGCAGCTGCAGCAGGAGGTGGTCGAGCGCCGCCAGACCGAGCAGCGCCTGCGCAAGACGCAAGCCGAGTTGGTGCAGGCCGGCAAGCTCGCCGCCCTGGGGCAGATGTCGGCGGCCCTCAGCCACGAGTTCAACCAGCCGCTGGCGGCGGTGAAGTCCTATGCCGAGAATGCCATGACCTTCCTCGACCGCGACCGGGTGCCCGAGGCGCGCGAGAACGTCACGCGGATCTCGGCCATGACCGACCGGATGGCGTCGATCTCCAAGCACCTGCGCAACTTCGCCCGCCGCCCGCAGGAAGAGGTGGGCGCGGTGCGGCTCGACGCGGTGATCGAGGACGCGCTGTCGGTGATGCAGGTCCGGCTGAAGCAGACCGGCGCGGCGGTGGACTACACCCCGCCAGAGGGGCCCGTCTGGGTGCGCGGCGGCCATGTGCGGCTGCAACAGGTGGTGGTCAACCTGCTCAGCAACGCGCTGGATGCGATGACCCACACACCTGCGCCCCGCGTCACCCTGCGGATAATCGCGCGCGACGGGGCCCATATGCTCGAAGTCCGTGACATCGGCCCCGGCATCGCGCCCGAAGCCGCCGAGACCATGTTCGATCCGTTCTTCACCACCAAGGCGCCGGGGGGCGGGCTCGGGCTGGGGCTGTCGATCTCCTACAATATCGTGCGCGACTTCGACGGCACGCTGGAGGCCGAGAATGCCCCCGGGGGCGGTGCGGTCTTCCGGTTGGTCCTGCCCGCCGCGGCCGCCTCCCGCGCCGCCGGGACCGCGGCGGGATGAGTGCAGCGCCCGAGACCATTCTCTTTGTCGATGACGAGGAGCCCCTGCGCCACGCGGCGGCGCAAACCCTGCAACTGGCGGAATTCGACGTCGCGTGTTTTGCCGAGGCCGAGGCCGCCCTGCCCCGGATCGCCCGCGATTTCCCCGGCATTCTGGTCACCGACATCCGCATGCCCGGCATGGACGGCACGACGCTGATGGCCCGCGCGCTGGAGATCGACCCGGAGTTTCCGGTGATCCTCGTGACCGGCCACGGCGACGTGGACCTGGCGGTGCAGTCCATGCGCGACGGGGCCTATGATTTTCTGGAAAAACCCTACGCACCCAGCCGTCTGGTCGCCAGCGTGCGCCGGGCGCTCGACAAGCGCCGCCTGACCCTCGACAACCGCCAGCTGCGCGCCGCCATGGGCCGCCGCGACCCGGTGGAGGCCCGGCTCACCGGGCGCAGCGCGGTGATGGTCGCCCTACGTCAGCAGCTGCGCGCGGTGGCGGGCACGGATGCGGATGTGCTGATCGTGGGGGACACGGGCACGGGCAAGGAGGTCGCGGCCCGCGCGCTCCACCGCGCCAGCACCCGCAGTACGGGGCCTTTCCAGCATATCAACTGCGCCGCCCTGCCCGCCGACCTGATCGAGAGCGAGCTTTTTGGGCATGAGGCCGGCGCCTATCCCGGGGCGATGCGCGCGCGGTTCGGCAAGTTCGAGGCCGCGCGGGGCGGGACGGTGTTCCTGGATGAGATCGACAGTTTGCCCCTGCCGCTCCAGGCCAAGCTGCTGCACGCGATCCAGAACCGGACGGTGACGCGGCTCGGCTCGAACGATCCGGTGCATCTCGACATCCGCTTCGTCGCCGCCAGCAAGAAGGACCTCGAAGCCGAGGCCGCCGCGGAGCGATTTCGGGCCGACCTGCTCTACCGGCTGAACGTGGTGACGGTGGGGCTGCCACCGCTGGCGGAGCGGCGGGAGGATATTCCGCTGCTGTTCGCGCAGCTCGCGACCGAGGCCGCGGCGCGCTACAAGCAGCCCGCGCCGGAGATCTCGGGCGCGATCCTGACCGCGCTCGCGGCCCGCGACTGGCCCGGCAACGTGCGCGAGCTGCGCAATGCCGCCGACCGCTACGTACTGGGGCTGGATCTTGCGCTGACCAACACCGCCGAAGGCGCGTCCATGGGGTTGGCCGAGCGGATGGCGGCCCATGAGAAGGCGCTGATCGCCGCGAGCCTCGCAGCCCATGGCGGGCGGCTCAAGGATACCTACGCGGCGCTCAACCTTTCGCGCAAGGCGCTCTACGAGAAGATGCAGAAGCACGGGCTGTCCCGAGACACCTTCGCCGAGGAAGACTGACGCGCGCCACCCGGGCCGGGCCAAGCGGTTTCGAAACCGCTTGGAGGCGCGGAGCGGCGCGCGGGGCGCGTCCGGGACAACTGCGGCGCCGCACGGCCGGGGGCTGGGGAGCCGGGAGCAACCGATCCGTGATGCCTTGCGGGGCGACGCGTGCTGCCCGTGCCGCAACGGGCCAAGCGGTTTCGAAACCGCTTGCACCCCGCCCAAGGCCCGTGCGCCTGGTTGAATGTGTCGCGCGCAACCCACCGCGCGCCCGCCGATGTCCCCATCTCTACCCATCCGCGCGAAAAACTCGGCCCGCCCCGTTGCAAGCCCCGCATGGCGCACTTGCACAACTTGCATGACTCGTCGTTACTGCGCCCAGCACCGCACGCAAGGTGCACGGAAAGCACGCCGCTTTCCGAGGGAGAGCCGGGGACTGGCCCATGCGCCAGTACGTGCATCACGCCCCGGCACAACTTGGAGGAAGACAATGAAATTCACCCTGATGACCGGCACCGCCATGGCCGTGGCCCTGAGCGCGACCGTGGTCACGACCGCCACCGCCCAGGACCGCGACGGCTGGCCCGACAGCTTTACCGTCGGCACCGCCTCCCAGGGCGGCACCTATTTCGCCTATGGCTCCGGCTGGGCCAACCTGGTCGCCGAAGAGCTGGGCCTGTCGGGCGGCGGCGAAGTGACCGGCGGACCGATGCAGAACATGGCGCTGGTGCATACCGGCGACGCCCAGTTCGGCATGACCACCATGGGCCCGGCGGCCGAATCGCTCGCCGGTACCAACCCGATCGCGCCGGGGCTGCAGATGGACAACGCCTGCGCGATGTTCCCGATGTACCAGACGCCGTTCTCGGTGACGGCCCTGTCCTCCTCGGGCATCGCCTCGATCGCGGATATCCCCGACGGGGCCAAGATCGGCTTCGGCCCGGCGGGCTCCACCTCCGACACCTACTTCCCGCGGATGATGGAAGCCCTCGGCGTGAATTTCGAGCGCCGTAACGGCGGCTGGTCCGACCTCGGCGGGCAGCTGCAGGACGGCCTTCTGGACGTGATCGCCTTCGCCGCCGGCGTGCCGGTCCCGGCGGTCAGCCAGCTCGAAGTGCAGACCGACATCAACATCATCGAGTTCACCGAAGAGGAACAGGCCAAGATCATGGCCGACTTCCCCGTCTCGGAATTCAGCATCGGCGCGGGCACCTACTCGACCCTGGAGGCGGACGCGCGCTCGGTCTCCATGTGGAACTTCGCCATCGCCAATTGCGACCTGCCCGCCTCCTTCGTGAAGGCGGCCACGGATGTGGTGATGTCCGACAACGCCCGCATGGTCGGCATCCACAAGGCGGCCCGGTCGACCCTCCCCGAGAACTGGGACAAGAACAAGGTTCTCAAATGGCACCCGGGTGCCGCAGAGTGGTTCAAGGAAAACGCCGGGGCCGACATCCCCGACGACATGATCCACGGCATGTAAGCCGAACCCCGAAGGGCCGCGCCATAGCGGCCCTTCCCACATGGCGCGGACCAGGGCGCGCCGGGGCGCAACGACGCCCGCACCGGAGTGAGGGCCATGACAGACCAGACCAAGACCGCAGACGATCACCTGATTGCCGAGGGGGTGGACGAAGAACCCACCGAATCCAACCGCCGCCTGTTCGAAGGGCGCAACTTCATCCTGATCAGCACCTTCGCCGCGCTCTACGCGGCCTTCCACATGGCCGCGCTCAACGGGTTGTCGATCTCGGAATGGACCGGGATCGAGGTGCCCTTCCTGCCCACCTTCCCGATGGAGACGTGGAATTTCCGCATCGTCCATATCGCGGGGGCCCTGGCGCTCGGCTTCCTGCTCTTTGCCGCGCGCACGGACTTTCCCGGCCCGGGCAAGGAGACCCCGCTGCTGGGCTACGTCGCCTACGGGCTGATGGTCCCGGCCCTTTTCTCGCTCGGCATGGCGGCCAGCTTCTCGATGGAGATCGCCTCCGGCGTGATGTGGAACGGCATCGACGAGGGCATCAAGTTCAACGAAACCTGGCTCTTCGGGCTGCCCCTGATCGTGGCGACCGCGGGCGGCATCGTGCTCAGCTGGTTCCACAAGCGCGCGCGCAGCGGCTTTTCCGCCCCCGACCTGGTGCTGGCGATCTGCGGCGTGGCGGTGGCCACCTATCTCATCACCATCTACGGCACGTTGATGCGCAACTCCACGGGAACGCCATTCGCGCCTATCGGCATCTCGATCGCCGCCGTCGCGGGCACCGCGCTGATCATGGAGCTGACCCGCCGGGTCGCGGGCATGGCGCTGATCGTGATCGCGGGCATCTTCCTGGCCTATGTCTTCGTCGGCCAGTACCTGCCGGGCTTCCTGAACGCCCCCGCGGTGACATGGCAGCGCTTCTTCAGCCAGGTCTACACCGATGCGGGCATCCTCGGGCCGACCACCGCCGTCAGCTCCACCTATATCATCCTCTTCATCATCTTCGCGGCCTTCCTGCAGGCCTCGAAGGTCGGTGACTACTTCGTCAACTTCGCCTTCGCCGCCGCCGGGCAGTCGCGCGGCGGTCCGGCCAAGGTGGCAATCTTCGCCTCCGGCCTGATGGGCATGATCAACGGCACCTCGGCGGGCAACGTGGTGGCCACGGGCTCTCTGACGATCCCGCTGATGAAGAAGGTCGGCTATCACAAGAAAACCGCCGGCGCGGTGGAGGCCGCCGCCTCCACCGGTGGGCAGATCATGCCGCCGATCATGGGCGCAGGTGCGTTCATCATGGCCGAGATCACCGGCATTCCCTATACCGAGATCGCGCTGGCCGCGATCATACCGGCGATCCTCTACTTCGTGTCGGTCTACTTCATGGTGGATCTCGAAGCCGCCAAGCTCGGCATGCGCGGCATGTCCCGCGACGAGTTGCCGAAGTTCAACAAGATGGTGCGCCAGGTCTACCTCTTCCTGCCAATCATCATCCTGATCTATGCGCTCTTCATGGGCTACTCGGTGATCCGCGCGGGCACGCTGGCCACCGTCGCCGCCGCGGTGGTGTCCTGGTTCACGCCCTTCCGAATGGGGCCGCGGTCCATCGCCAAGGCGTTCGAGATCGCCGGCACCATGTCGGTGCAGATCATCGCGGTCTGTGCTTGCGCGGGCATCATCGTGGGCGTGATTTCCCTGACGGGGGTGGGCGCGCGGTTCTCGGCGGTCTTGCTTGGCATTGCCGACACCTCGCAACTGCTGGCGCTGTTCTTTGCCATGTGCATCGCGATCCTGTTGGGGATGGGGATGCCCACCACGGCAGCCTATGCGGTCGCCGCAAGCGTGGTCGCCCCGGGCCTCGTGCAGCTGGGCATCCCGCTGCTGACGGCGCATTTCTTCGTGTTCTACTTCGCGGTGCTGTCGGCCATCACGCCCCCCGTGGCGCTGGCGAGTTACGCAGCGGCGGGGATATCGGGCGCGAACCCGATGGAGACCTCGGTCACCTCGTTCAAGATCGGGATCGCGGCCTTCATCGTGCCCTTCATGTTCTTCTACAACTCGGCGATCCTGATGGACGGCACCTGGTTCGAGGTGCTGCGCGCCGGGGCCACGGCGGTGGTGGGCGTGTTCTTCCTCAGCTCCGGGGTGCAGGGCTGGTTCATGGGCGGTCGCGCCGCCTGGTTCCTGCGGGTGGGGCTTGTCTTCGCCGCGCTGATGCTGATCGAGGGCGGGATCATGTCCGACCTGATCGGCGTGGGCACCGCGGTCGCGATCTTCCTGATCCAGAAGCTCGCCGCGCCCAAGGGCGGCGCCATCCCGGTCCGCGGCGCGGACTGACATGGGCGCCGGCCTGCCCCGGGTCACCCAGGACCCGACGGATGCCGCCTTCGTGCAGAACCCGTATCCGGTCTATGACCGGATGCGGGCGCTCGGGGACTTGGTGTGGTGGGACGCCTACGCCATGCCGGTCACCCCGACCTATGCCGCCACCGGCGCGATCCTCAAGGACCGCCGGTTCGGGCGCGAGCCGCTCTCCCCACCCCCGGTGCCCGACCACCTGCGCGACTTCTACGCGGTGGAGGCGCATTCCATGCTGGAGCTGGAGCCGCCCCGCCATACCCGCCTGCGCGGTCTGGTCACCCGGGCCTTCACCTCGGCGCGGATCGCGGCGCTCGCCCCGGGGATCGAGGCGCTCTGCCACGCGCTGATCGACGCCTTCCCCGACACCCCCTTCGACCTGCTGCCCGCCTATTGCACCCAGGTGCCCGTGCGTATCATCGCCCGGCTGCTCGGCGTGCCCGAGGACACCGCGCCGCAGCTTCTGGCCTGGTCCAACGCCATGGTCGGCATGTACCAGGCCGGGCGCAGCCGCGCGATGGAGGAGGCCGCCAACACCGCCGCGCACGACTTTCGCGCCTGGCTGCTCGACCTGATCGACGCGCGCCGCGCGAGCCCGGCAGACGACCTGCTCAGCGCGCTCATCGCGGCGCAGGCCGAGGACGGCAAGCTCACGCGCGACGAGTTGGTGACCACGGTGATCCTGCTGCTGAACGCGGGCCACGAGGCGACGGTGCATACCTTGGGCAACGGGGTGAAGACCCTGCTGGAGACAGGGCTACGCCAGATCACCCCCGCCACGGTCGAGGAAGTGCTGCGCTTCGACCCGCCCCTGCACCTCTTTACCCGCATCGCCCGGCAGGAGGTCGAGGTGTTCGGCCACCGCTTCGCGCCCGGCGACACGGTGGGATGCCTGCTGGCCGCCGCGGGACGCGACCCGGGCTTTGCGCCCGACCCGCACCGGTTCGACCCGACCCGCCCCACCAAGCCGCCCCATATGGCCTTCGGCGCGGGGCTGCATTTCTGCGTCGGCGCGCCGCTGGCGCGGCTGGAGATCGAGATCGCGCTCCGGGTGCTCTTCGCGCGCTGCCCGGGGCTGCGGCTGGCCGGGGCGCCGGTCTATGCGCCGATCTACCACTTCCACGGGCTTCAGGCCTTGCGCGTGAGCCGTTAACCTATTCAAGAAATGGAATGTTTCGCACGCGAAACAAATCTCTGGAAACCCTTGATCGGCCACGGTTTCGCGCAAAAATTTGTCGGCGGTTTTCGCGGGTTTTCGGCGCCCGCGTTAACGCTTGGGCGGAGCGTGCAAGGATTTTGCAAAATCCTTGGCCCGCGCGACATCCCCTGTCCCGCACCGCCCCCGCCGCCAGGCGCCAAGAATTTTAAGTAAAATTCTTTGCCCCGCCCGATCCGCGGCTCAGGCTTCGGCCTTTTTCTCCCACCGACCGGATTCCTGGCTCCAGTACTGCGCCGACAGCCCCGCGCCCGTGACCGCCCGCCACTGGCCCCGCGCGGCCTCCACCGCCGCGGCGTCCCCGCCATCGAACAGCAGCGACGCGCGCGCCAGCCCGGCCACCTCCGCCGGGTCGACCTGCGCCCCGTCCACGCAGATCAGCGCTTCGCGCCCCGCCAGCGGCGCATCCACCCCCAGCAGCACCGGCTGATCCGCGTCCCGGTCCCCGCCCGCGATCCCGTGGGGCAGAAACCCCTCCTCGGGCCGCAGCCAGAGCAGCTCGTCGAGCCGCTCCAACTCTGCCCCGCTTGTGCCGCGCACCAGCACCCGCCAGCCCGCGGCGAGGGATTTCTCCAGCAGCACCGGCAAGGTCGCGTCCAGCGGCGTCCGCGTCATGTGGTAGAAATAGACCGCGCCCACGGGCCTCAGCCCTCGTAGCCGTCCCGGATCAACCGGTCGAGCGCGCGCACGCCCCAGCCCGTGGCCCCCGCGGGCGCGTAATCCGTCGCCGAACTGACCGAGGCCGTGCCCGCGATGTCGAGATGGCACCAGGGGGTCTCGTCCTTCACGAAACGGCCCAGGAACTGCGCCGCGGTGATCGACCCCGCGGCCCGCCCGCCCACGTTCTTGATGTCGGCCACGCGCGACTTGATCAGCTTGTCATAGGCCGGGCCCATGGGCATCCGCCACGCCCCCTCGCCTTCGGCCGTCGCAGCCTTCAGGAACGCGCCCGACAGATCGTCGCTGTTGGAAAACACGCCCGCGTTCTCGTGGCCAAGCCCGATGATGATCGCGCCGGTCAGGGTGGCGAGATCGATCATGGCGCAGGGTTTGAACTCTTCCTGCGCGTACCACATCACGTCTGCCAGAACGAGCCGGCCTTCGGCATCGGTATTGATCACCTCGATCGTGTCGCCCTTCATCGAGGTGACCACATCGCCGGGCCGCTGGGCCTTGCCGTCGGGCATGTTCTCCACCAGCCCCACCAGGCCCACCACGTTCGCCTTGGCCTTGCGCAGGGCCAGGGTGCGCATCACGCCCGCCACGACACCCGCGCCGCCCATGTCCATGGTCATGTCTTCCATACCCGCCGAAGGCTTGATCGAGATACCGCCGGTGTCGAACACGACCCCCTTGCCCACCAGCGCGAAGGGCGCGCCGTCGCCGCCGCCCATCCATTTCATCACCACGATCTTCGACGGGCTTTCCGAGCCCTGGCCTACGCCCAGAAGCGCGCCCATGCCCAGTTTTTCCATGTCGGCCTCTTCCAGAACCGACACCTCCAGGCCGAGATCGGCCATGGCCGTCAGCCGGTCGGCGAATTCGGTGGTGGTCAGCACATTCGCAGGCTCGTTGACCAGATCACGGGTGAAAAACACCCCCTCGGCCACGGCGCGCCGGTCGGCGAACGCCGCCTCTGCCTCGTCGCGTTTCGTCGCGCACACGGTGATCGGGCCGAGCGCGTCTTCGGATTTCGACTTGCGCGCATCGAAGCGGTAGGCCCGCAGGGCCGCGCCAAAGGCCAGCTCGGCCACCTGCCCCAGGCCCGCGGCCCAGATCAGCAGCCCCTCCTTGCCCAGCGTCTTGCCCAGCCCCGCGCCGGCCTTGCGCGCCTCCAGCGGCTTGGCGTTGCGCGCGAGTTTCACCAGGATCACCTCGTCCGAGGCCATCCCCGCCGGATAGCCGAGCGACAGGCTCTCGCCGCTCTTGAGCTTCTCGAAGGCGGCACTTTCCACTGCCCGCGCCACCGCGCCCTTGGTCAGGCGGTTCAGGCGGCGCGCGCCGGGGTTGAGGGTGCCTTCCGCGGGCACCAGAACCGCGATTTTCGCGGTCTCGGCGGCGAGCGCATCGAGGTCGGGATAGACGAAGGAAACAGCGGCAAGCTCGGTCATGTGGACCCTTTCAGTCTGAGTTCCCGGCAAACCTAGACCGGCGACCCGGCGATGACCAGCCGCGCGCGCGCCGCGACGCCGGTGGCCGCTTTTCCCGCGCCGATGAATGCTCTAGGCTCGCGCCAATCGCTCCAGGAGGCCCCGGCGCCCAGCCGCATCATGCTCGCCCGATACGACCGCTATATCCTTGGCCGCCTGATGGTCACCTTCGGGTTCTTCACCCTGATCATCGTGCTGATCTACTGGATCAACCGGTCGATCCGGCTGTTCGAGCGGCTGTCGGGGGACGGCCAGGGGCTGGCGCTGTTTGCGCAGCTTTCCTTGTTGTCGCTGCCCTACCTGATCTACCTGATGCTGCCGCTGGCGGCCTTCGCCTCGGCCGTGAGCACCGGCAACCGGATGGGCTCGGACAGCGAGACGGTGGCGCTGCAGGCGGCGGGGATCAGCGCCTTCCGGATCGTGCGCCCGGCCTTGTATATGGGGGTGATGGCGGCGGCGCTGATGCTGCTTCTGGCGCATCTGCTGGTGCCGATGTCCCGGGTGGCCATCGCCGATCTCGAGGAACAGCTGGCCGACGAGGTGTCGGCGCGGCTGCTGGAGCCGGGCAAGTTCCAGTCGCCCATCGACGGGGTGACGGTTTTCGTGGCCGAGATCACCGGCGAAGGCGTGCTCAGCAAGGTGCTTCTCTCGGACCAGCGCGACCCGGCCGAAGAGGTGATCTACACCGCCAACCAGGCTCTGCTGGTGCGTAGCGACACGGGCCCGCAGTTGGTGATGATCTCGGGGCTGGCACAGTTCCTGCGCGCCGATGGCACGCTCAGCACCCTGCAATTCGAGGATTTCGCCCTTGGTCTGGGCGAGGTCGAAGTGCCCGAGGACCGGGTGTTGCGCGACCTGCGGGGCTGGGACACCGCGCGGCTCCTGCGGGCGGATCCGGCGGACCTGGAAAGCGTGGGCAAGAGCCGTGGGGCGTTTCTCAGCGAAGCGCACCGGCGGCTCGCCAACCCGGCCCTGGCGATCAGCACCGCCCTTCTCGGCTTCAGCGCGCTGCTGGTCGGCGGGTTCAGCCGCTTCGGCTTCTGGCAGCAGGTGGCGGGCGCGATCCTTGCGCTGATCGTGATCCAGCTGTCGGTGAACATGTCCGAAGAGATCGCGCAATCCGACGCCGCGGCCTGGCCCGTGCTTTATGCGCCCGTGGCCTTGGCGGCGGGGCTGGTGCTGGTGCTGCTCTATGTCTCCGACCACCCGATCCGGCGGCGGCTCAAGCCGGTGCCCGATCCCGGGGCGGAGCCCGCGCCATGACCCTGCAATGGTATTTCGCGCGCCGCTTCGTGATGAGCTTTCTGTCGATGCTGGGGATCTTCGCCGGGCTGATCTGGATGACCGACACGGTCGAATCCCTGCGCAGCCTGTCGAGCGACGATTTCGGGTTGCAGGAGGCCGCGGCGCTGGCGCTGCTGCAACTGCCGGCCACGATCTACGAGGTCATCCCGCTGATCATGGTGCTGGCCACGATCACCCTGTTTCTGAAGATGGCGCGCACCTCCGAGCTGATCGTGACCCGCGCGGCGGGGCGCTCGGCCATCCGCAGCCTGATCGCGCCGGTGATCGTGGCCGGGCTGATCGGCGGGATCGGAATCAGCGTGCTCAACCCCATCGTCGCCGCCACCTCGCGGATCGCGGAGGAAACCCGCGACGAGGTGCGGGGCCGCGCAACCAGTGTGCTGGCGCTCAGCAGCGAGGGGCTGTGGCTGCGCCAGGCCGCCCCCGAGGGACAGATCGTGATCCACGCGGCCGGGGCGAGCCTGGGGGGCACGATCCTTTATGACGTCACCTTCCTGCGGTTCGATGCAGATGCCCTTCCGATCGAGCGGGTGGCGGCCAGCCGGGCGGAGCTGGTGCCCGGCGCCTGGGATCTGACCGGGGTCAAGGTCTGGGATCTGACCGGGCGGCTGAACCCCGAGGCAGGCGTCCGGACGAGCGCGTGGATGCAGGTGCCCTCGGACCTGACCCTCGACCAGATCCGCGACAGTTTCGGAGACCCCTCGGCCATTCCGATCTGGGAGCTGCCCGCCTTCATCGACCAGCTTGAGGCGGCAGGTTTCGCAGCGCTCAGTCACCGGGTCTGGCTGCATACGGAGCTGGCCTCCCCGGTCTTTCTGGTCGCGATGGTGCTGATCGGGGCGGCGTTCACCATGCGGCACACGCGGTTCGGGCGCACGGGGTTGATGGTGCTTTTCGCGGTGCTGCTGGGGTTCTCGATGTATTTTCTGAAGAGCTTCGCGCAGGTCCTTGGCGAGGCTGGAAAAATCCCGGTTCTGGCTGCCGCGTGGTTTCCGCCGCTCGCGGGGGTGTTCCTGTCTCTGGCCTTGCTGCTGCACCAGGAGGACGGATGAACCGCGTCGCCCTGACCCGCAGGCTCGCCGCGGCGCTGGCGGTCTGGCTCGCCCTGGCCTGCTGGACCGGCCCCGTCCGGGCGCAGGAGGCGCAGGCGCCGCCTGCTCCGGCCACGCTGGTGGCCGACCGGATCGTCGCGAACCCCGATGGGACGCTGATCGCCGAGGGGGCGGTCGAGATCTTCTATGATGGGCGAAGCCTGAAGGCCGAGCGGCTGACCTATGACCGGCTGGCCGACACGCTGGAGATCACGGGGCCGATCCAGCTCAGCTCCGGGCCGGGCTTCGTGCTGATCGCGTCCCAGGCGGAGCTGGGTACCGACCTGCAAGAGGGCATCCTGCAAAGCGCGCGACTTGTGCTGGACCGGCAGGTGCAGATCGCGGCGGTGGAGATCCAGCGGGTCAACGGGCGCTACACCCAGCTTTACAACACCGTCGCGTCAAGCTGCGAGGTCTGCGCCGACCGGTCCGTGCCCCTCTGGCAGATCCGCGCCCGGCGCATCGTCCATGACGCGCTGGAGCGGCAGATCTATTTCGAGCGCGCGGTGTTCGAGGTGGTGGGCATCCCCGTGCTTTACCTGCCGCAGATGCGCGTACCCGACCCGACCCTGGAGCGCGCAACGGGGTTCCTGTTTCCGAATTTCCGAACCACCAGTGCGCTGGGGGTCGGCGTCGAGATCCCCTATTTCATTGCGCTGGGACCGGACCGCGACCTGACGCTCAGCCCGCAGATCACCACGAAGGATTCGCGCACGCTTGGCCTGCGGTACAGGCAGGCGTTTTCGCGGGGAAACCTGACCTTCGAGGGGGCCTATACCCGCGACGATCTGGAAGAGGGCGATCGCGGGTTCGCCACCCTGTTCGGCGCCTTCGACCTGGGCCGGGATTTCGTGCTGTCGTTCGATCTCGAGACCGTGTCGGACGACCAGTATTACCGCGATTACGGCTTCGATGACGAGGACCGGATCGACAGCGAGATCGAGATTTCGCGCACCCGCCGGGATGCGCTGGACCGGGCGACCGCATCCTATTTCACCACCTTCCGGGAGGACGAGGATAACGACACCATCCCGCGCTTCGTGCTGGATGGCGAGATCACGCGCCGCTTCGACACGCCGCTGATCGGGGGATATGCCGAGACCTCCCTGTCCTGGCTGGGCCTGGAACGGCCTTCGGATGCCAACGAGATCGGGCGCGACACGCGGCGGCTGAGCCTGCTGGGCACCTGGCAGCGCAGCTGGGCCAACGACTGGGGCATGGTGATGACGGCCACGGGCGAGCTGGCGATCGACCAGTTCCACGTTTCGCAGGATACCAGCTTTCCCGACCAGCAGACCCGGGTGACACCGACACTGGCCGCCGAGCTGCGCTGGCCCTTCGAGAAGAGCAATGGCGCCACCCGCACGGTGATCGAGCCGGTGGCCCAGCTGGTCTGGTCGCGGGTGTCGGACGTGGATGTGCCCAACGAGGACAGCACCGTGGCCGAGTTCGACGAGGCCAGCCTGTTCGACCTGAACCGGTTCGCCGGGCGCGATCAGGTCGAAGGCGGCTGGCGCGCCAATTTCGGCGTCGGCTGGACCCGGTTCGACGCCAGCGGCTGGACCACCGCCGTGACCGTGGGCCGGGTGCTGCGCGAGGATGACAACACCGCGCTGGCCCCGGGCGCGTCGGCGACCGAACGGGCGTCGGACTGGCTGACCACGGTGCAGCTGTCTTCGCCCACGGGCCTGGCGCTGCTGAACCGGGCGCAGTTCAGCTCGGATCTGTCGATCAACAAGAACGTGCTGCGGATGGGCTGGGAAGATCCGCTGAGCGCGCTGGCGCTGTCCTACACCTGGCTGCGGGCGTCGGAAGCCGAATCGCGGCCCGCCGATACCAACGAGTTCAGCGTGACCGGGCGGCGCCGGTTCAACGACACCTGGGCCGGCGGGCTCGAATTCAGCTATGATTTCGACGCCTCCCAGGCCCGGGAGGCGGATCTGAGCCTTGAGTACCGCAATGAATGCGTGTTGGTGGAGCTCTCGGTATCGCGGGATTTCGACACCTCGCTTGATTTGCGCTCGACCACGGATTTTGGCATCACGGTCTCGTTGCTCGGCTTCGGCCGTGGCGACGGTGCCGCGCGGACATCGCGCTGCGGCGGATAACATTCAGGGGAACCTCATGCGCGTCATATCCACCGCCCTGCTCGCCCTTGCGATGCTGATCGGTCAGCCGGCGACCAGCCAGGCGCAGACCTTCGGTCCGGTGATCACGGTCAACAACGAAGGGATCAGCGGCTACGAGCTGGAGCAGCGGGAGAAGTTCGTCACCGCCCTGCGGCTGCCGGGCGATCCGGCGCGGCTGGCCCGCGAGGGGCTGATCGAGGACAAGCTCAAGCTGCAGGCGGCGCGCGCGGCCGGTCTGGAGATCGGGATCGACGAGCTGGAGCTGGGGCTGGAGGAGTTCGCCAGCCGCGCCAACCTGACCACCGAACAGTTCATCGCCGCGCTGGCCGACGAGGGTGTGGCCCCCGAGACGTTTCGCGATTTCGTGCGGGCCGACCTGGTGTGGCGGGAGCTGATCCGCCAGCGGTTCGGTCCCCGCGCGCGCGTGTCGGATGCCGAGGTCGAGCGCGCGCTGGCGCTGCAGGGGGCGGCCTCCGGGGCGCGCATCCGGGTGGCCGAGATCATCATCCCGACCCCGCCCGACCGGCGGGTGGAGGCCGAAACGCTTGCTGCGAACATCCGCGAGCGGGTCCAGACCACGGCGCAGTTCTCCGAGGCGGCGCAGCGGTTCTCGGCGGCGTCGTCGCGCGCCAATGGCGGCTTGCGCGACTGGATCGCGGTCTCGGAGCTGCCGCCGGGGCTGGCGCAGCGATTGCTGACCCTGGGGCCGGGCGACGTGTCGGACCCGGTGCCCCTGGGCGACCAGGCGATCGCGCTGTTCCAGGTGCGCGGCTTCCAGGAAAGCGCCGCCCGCGCGCCCAGCACGGTCTCGGTGGACCTTGCGCGCCTGCCCTTGCCCGCGGACCCGGAGGCGGCCGCCCGGCTGCGCGCGCGTCTGGCGGCGGAGATCGACGTCTGCGACGACCTCTATGGGCTGGCGCGGGACCTGCCCGAGGGCAGCTTGCGGCGCGAGGTATTGGCCGCGGCGGAGATCCCGAGCGACATCGCCACGGCGCTCGCCGGTCTCGACAACCAGGAGAGCACCGAGATCGCCCGCGCCGGGGGCCGCGAGCATATCATGCTCTGCACCCGGACCACGGCGCTGGAAGAGGACGACGAGGGCACCCTGCGGCGACAGCTGCTGAACCAGCGGCTCGGGTCCTACGCGGCGAACTACCTGCAGGAACTGCTCGCCGAAGCCACGATCCAATGACCGGCGCCCCGATTGCGCTGAGCTGCGGCGAGCCTGCGGGCGTGGGCCCGGAGATCGCGGCCAAGGCCTGGGCCGCGCTCGGGCAGAGCCTGCCGTTTTTCATGATCGGCGACCCGGCGCATCTGGCCGCCCATGCGCCGGAGACGCCTTGCGTGGTGATCTCCGACCCCGCGGAGGCGCCCGCGGCGGCGGCACGCGGCGTGCCGGTTCTGGCCCAGCCGTTTCGCGGCGCACTCACCCCGGGCAAGCCCAATCCCGACCATGCCCAGGGGGTGATCGACGCGATTGCGCGGGGGGTCGATCTGGCCCGGTCCGGGGCGGCGGCGGCGCTGTGTACCGCGCCCATTCACAAGAAGGCGTTGCAGGACGGGGCGGGCTTCGGGTTTCCGGGGCATACGGAATACCTCGCCCATCTCGGCGGCGATGTGCCGGTAGTGATGATGCTGGCCTGTCCCGAGCTGCGGGTGGTGCCCGCGACGATCCATATCGCCCTGCGCGACGTGGCCGCCGCATTGACACCTGCCCTGCTGGAGGAGGTGATCCGCGTCACCCGCGCCGGGTTGCAGCGGGATTTCGGCATCCCCGCGCCGCGGCTGGCCATTGCCGGGCTGAACCCCCATGCGGGCGAAGGCGGGGCGATGGGCGACGAGGAGCTGATCTGGATCGCGCCCCTGCTGGACAAGCTGCGCGCGGAAGGGTTCGAGCTGCGCGGGCCGCTCTCGGCGGATACGATGTTTCATGCGGGGGCGCGGGCGGGCTATGACGCGGCGGTTGCGATGTATCACGACCAGGCGCTGATCCCGATCAAGACGGTGGATTTCGCGGGCGGGGTTAATGTCACGCTGGGGCTGCCGTTCATCCGCACATCGCCCGATCATGGCACGGCGCTGGACATTGCGGGACAGGACCGTGCCGACCCCACCAGCCTGATCGCGGCGCTGCGCATGGCCAAGGACATGGCCCGGCGGCGGGGCGGCTGAGATGGCGCAGATCGACGGGTTGCCGCCCCTGCGCGAGGTGATCGCGGCCCATAAGCTGTCGGCGAAGAAATCCCTGGGCCAGAACTTCCTGCTGGATCTGAACCTGACGGCGCGGATCGCCCGGGTGCCGGGGGATCTGAGCGGCGCGGATGTGCTGGAGGTCGGGCCGGGGCCCGGCGGGCTGACACGGGGGCTGTTGGCCGAAGGCGCGCGCAAGGTGCTGGCCATCGAGAAGGACGCGCGCTGCCTGCCGGCGCTGCAGCAGATCGCGGCGGCCTACCCCGGGCGGCTGGAGGTGATCGAGGGTGACGCGCTGGAGGTGGATGCCACGGCCTACCTGAGCCCGCCGATTCATATCGCGGCGAACCTGCCTTATAACGTGGGCACGGAATTGCTGGTGCGCTGGTTGACGCCGCCGGATTGGCCACCCTTCTGGCGCACGCTGACGCTGATGTTCCAGCGGGAGGTGGCGGAGCGGATCGTGGCGAAACCCGGCTCCAAGGCCTACGGGCGGCTGGCGATCCTGGCGCAGTGGCGGGCCGAGGCAGAGATCGCGCTGACCCTGCCGCCGCAAGCGTTCATTCCCGCACCGAAAGTGCATTCCGCTGTCGTTCATCTGCGCGCACGCACGGAACCGCGCTATCCCGCCGATGCGGCGGTGCTGAGCCGGGTGGTGGCGACCGCGTTCAACCAGCGGCGCAAGATGCTGCGCGCAAGCCTCAAGGGGCTGACACCGGGGATCGAGGATCACCTGGCCGCCGTGGGCATCGACCCGACGCGGCGGGCCGAGACCTTGAGCCTGGAGGAATTCTGCGCCCTGGCAAGGCAGATTGCGGCGGGCTGAGGCCGCGCATCTACCTCTGAAAGCGGACCCGGTGCCGGACCGCGCGCCCGGGGAATTTGCGCCCGCCGATCGCCGGCCTGAACGGCGGTGCGTACTGCGTAACGCGCGCCCATCGCCAAGGGGTTGCGGCGATCCGTGGTGGTCCCGCGGGCACCACCGGGCGGGGTTATTCTGCCGGTTCGCGGGCGGCGTCCTGCGCAGCCTCGGCGGCTTCGATCGCGTCGAGTTCGGCGGCTCTCTTTTCCACCTGCTCGACGATATGGTCGATCATCTGCTCGTTGGACATCTTGTGGCTCTGTTTGCCCGCGAGATAGACCATGCCCGACCCGGCGCCGCCGCCGGTGAAGCCCACATCGGTCATCAGCGCCTCGCCCGGTCCGTTCACCACGCAGCCGATGATCGAGAGGCTCATAGGCGTCTTGATGTGTTCGAGCCGCTGTTCCAGCGCCTCGACGGTCTTGATCACATCGAAGCCCTGCCGCGCGCAGGACGGGCAGGAGATCACATTGACGCCACGGTGGCGCAGGCCGAGGGATTTGAGGATGTCATAGCCGACCTTGATCTCTTCGACCGGGTCGGCGGAGAGGCTGACGCGGATCGTGTCGCCGATCCCCATCCAGAGCAGGTTGCCGAGCCCGATGGCGGACTTGATCGTGCCGGACATCAGCCCGCCTGCCTCGGTGATCCCGAGATGGAGCGGCGCGTCCGTGGCGTCCGCAAGCGCCTGGTAGGCGGCGGCCGAGAGGAACACGTCGGAGGCCTTGCAGGAGATCTTGAACTCGTGAAAGTCGTTGTCCTGCAGGATCTTGATATGATCGAGCGCCGACTCGACCATGGCCTCGGGACAGGGCTCGGCATATTTGTCGAGCAGGTGTTTTTCCAGCGAGCCCGCGTTCACGCCGATCCGCATCGAGCAATTGTTGTCGCGGGCGGCCTTGATGACCTCCTTGACGCGCTTTTCGTCGCCGATATTGCCCGGGTTGATCCGCAGGCAGGCGGCACCGGCTTCGGCGGCCTCGATCCCGCGTTTGTAGTGGAAATGGATGTCCGCAACGATCGGCACGGGGCTTTCGCGGACGATCTCCTTCAAGGCGCGGGAGCTGTCGACATCGGGCACCGAGACGCGGACGATATCCGCCCCGGCATCGGCGGCGGCCTGCACCTGGGCGATGGTGCCGGGAATGTCGGTGGTCAGGGTGTTTGTCATGGTCTGCACCGCGATCGGGGCATCGCCGCCGATGGGCACGGGGCCGACATGGATCTGGCGCGACTTCCGGCGGTAGATGTTGCGCCAGGGACGAATTGCGTTATGCGACATGGGAAGCGCTTCCGATTGACAGACCTGATGTAAATCTAGGCGAGGTGCCGCGTCGTGGCAACGGGCCTGCGTCTATTCGGCCGGCGGCAGATCGGCCGGATCCGCGGTGAGCCGCGCCTCGGCGGTGGCGATGACCTCGCGCAGGTCCGGATCGGCATCGAGATCGGCGGCGGCGAAGGTGGTGCTGAGGGTTTCGCGCGACAATATCACATTGGAGGCGACCGCCCCCGGTGCCCCTGCGGGCCCGAAGGTCTGGCCATCAACCATGAAATACACCGCGCCGGAATTGCCCGCGCGCAAGGTGGGCGGGGCCTCCGAGTTCGGCAGCACGAAGCTCTCGCCGGTCTCCAGGATTCGTTCCAGCAGGATCGAGCCGTCGGCCGCGCGCACCCGAACCCAGGCCGGGTTGGTGGCGACGATGGCCACGGCGGGAGGCGTGGGTGCCACGACCTGCACCGCGGGGGTGTCGTCGGGGCCCGCCTCGGCCAGTTGCGTGGGCGTGGGCGGCGTGGTGACCGAGGGACGCCAGACGCCGATTGAATTGGGGTCGATGGTGGCGATGGGGCCGTCGCGCGGGGTCATCACCGGCACTTCCAGCGCCTCGGGCCGGTAGAGCCGCGACAGCGCGCTCGTGCTGGGCGCGCGCACGCCCGCGGTCTCGTATCCCGGTCGCGCGAGCGCCGCTTCGGCCAGCGGGTCGACATCGACCACCGCGTCGGGCGGCGCATCGACCGGGGTCAGGGTGACGCGCTGCACCTCCTGCAATATGGCGTAGCCGCCATAGCCGAGCCCGCCGAGAAGGGCGGCAAGCACGATCAGCGAGCCCAGTGCGCCCGCGTTGAACCCGTCGAAAAGCGCGGTTCTCTGAGGCATGAGCGCGGTGGCGGAGGCCAGGACCGGGTCTTCCTCGATCCGGTTGCGGCGCCAGCCGCGCTTGGCCGCGGGTCGGGCTGCGTCACTGCGGGCAGTGTTGGCCTCGGGCTGCATCCCGTGGACCCCGGCAAAGCCGCTCTCCTCGCAGAATTTCTGGAATGCCCAGTCCGGGTCGAGCCCGAGATAGCGCGAATAGGACCGCACGTAGCCGGCGATGAACCCGGGCGTTTCGAACACTGCCGGATCGGCATTCTCGATGGCGACGATATAGGGGGCCTTGATGCGCAATTCGCGCTGCACGTCGAGGAGCGACTTGTTCAGGGTGGCGCGTTCGCCGCGCATCACGTCGCCAAGCGACAGGTCATAATCGTCGAACCCTTTCAGGTTCGGCGTGTCATCTTCCGTGCGCGGTGTCTTGCGCCCGATCATGCCACCTGCCCTAACTTTCGCACTGGTTCCCGGCTTTTACCGATTCGAGTGCGGTCTGCCTAAGAAAACGTTAGCATATCCCCTGAGGGGGGGCAGTTAATTTTGCCGACGCGAAGTTTCTCGCGCAAATCGCCCGGAAATCAGGCGAAAATCCGCGGATGGCGTGACACGGTGGGCAGATCGAGGGAATCGGGGACGGCGCGTCAGGCGCTGAGCTCCCGGCGCGACAGGGCGCAATGGCTCCACAGATCGTCCATGGCATGCACGAGCTTCGAGATCATCTCGGGCGTGTGCACGGGCGACGGGGTGAAGCGCAGACGCTCGGTGCCGCGGGGGACCGTGGGGAAGTTGATCGGCTGGACATAGATGCCGTGCTCGGAGAGCAGCCGGTCGGAGATCATCTTGCATTTAACCGGATCGCCCACATGGACGGGCACGATATGGCTGCCATGGTCGATGATCGGCAGGCCAAGCCCCTTGAGCCGCATCTTCAGGATCTTCGCGCCCATCTGGTGCGCCTCGCGCCGGGCGGTGTCGGTTTTCAGGTGCCGCACGGAGGCCGCCGCCCCCGCCGCGACCGCGGGCGGGATCGAGGTGGTGAAGATGAAGCCGGGCGCGTAGGAGCGCACTGCATCCACCATCTTGGCCGAGGCCGCGATATAGCCGCCCATGACGCCGAACGCCTTGCCCAGCGTGCCGTTGATGATGTCGATCCGGTCCATCAGGCCGAGCTTTTCGCACACACCCGCGCCGCGGGGGCCGTACATGCCGACCGCGTGAACCTCGTCGATATAGGTGAGCGCGCCGAACGCGTCGGCCAGATCGCAGATCGCCTCGATCGGGCCGAAATCGCCATCCATCGAGTAGACGGATTCGAACGCGATGACCTTGGGCGCGTCGGCGGGCAGGCTTTCGAGGATCTCGCGCAGATGGGTCAGGTCGTTGTGGCGGAAGATATGCTTGGGGCAGTTGCCGTGGCGGATGCCCTGGATCATCGATGCGTGGTTCAGCGCGTCCGAGATGATATGCAGGCCGGGAAACAGGATCGGCAGGGTCGAGAGCGTCGCATCATTGGCGATATAGGCGGAGGTGAAGAGCAGCGCGGCTTCCTTGCCGTGCAGATCGGCCAGCTCCTCCTCCAGCGCGTTGTGATAGACCGTCGTGCCGGAGATGTTGCGTGTCCCGCCGGAGCCTGCGCCGGTGGCATCCAGCGCCTCGTGCATGGCGGCGAGCACGACCGGATGCTGGCCCATGCCGAGATAGTCGTTGCCGCACCAGACGGTGATGTCCTGCTTCTGCCCGTCGGGGCGGGTCCAGACCGCGCGCGGAAACGCGTCCTTGGTGCGCGCAATGTCGATGAACGTGCGGTAGCGGCCTTCGTCGTGCAGGCGTTGCAGGGCGGTGTCGAGATGGCCGGTATAGTCCAAGGGGGATCTCCGCGGGCTGTAAGTATCGCTGACACCGCATAGCTAGGCGGCGCTCTTGATGTTTAACAAGGCGCAAAATGACGCTGCCTTGACCGAGATCAACCCGCACCCGACGCGCAGGGGCGCGCGCGGACTGGACACCGGCGCGGGGGCCGGTAGGGTACGGGGGTGTTATCCCCTTGTTTTTGTGAGCATCCATGCCCGATACGACCGCCCCCGCCGCCCTTGACCCGGTTCTGGACCATATCGACGCTACGTTACCCGAGGCGCTCGATCGGCTGATGGCGCTGCTGCGCATCCCGTCGATCTCCACCGATCCGGCCTATGCGCCGGACTGCGCGCGGGCCGCCGATTGGCTGGTGGCGGAGTTGCGCGCGCTCGGGGCCGAGGCCGCGGCCCACCCCACGCCGGGCCATCCCATGGTGGTGGGGCACCTGCCGGGGCGCGGGCCACGGGTTCTGTTTTACGGCCATTACGACGTGCAGCCGGTCGATCCGCTGGATCTGTGGCATCGCCCACCGTTCGAGCCGGAGGTGCAGGACACAACCGCGGGCCGGGTCATTCGCGGGCGCGGGGCTTGCGACGACAAGGGGCAGCTGATGACCTTCCTGACCGCGTGCCGGGCCTGGAAGGCGGTGAACGGGCCTCTGCCCATGGAGGTGGTGTTTTTCTTCGAAGGCGAGGAGGAGAGCGGCTCGCCCTCCCTGATCCCCTTCCTGGAGGCGCATCGCGAGATGCTGGGGGCGGAGCTGGCGCTGATCTGCGACACGGGGCTGTTCGATGATCGGGCGCCCGCGATCATCACCTCGCTGCGCGGGCTGGCGGGGATCGAGGTGACGCTGACCGGCGCGGACCGGGACCTGCATTCGGGCGGCTTCGGCGGGCCGGCGGCGAACCCGATCCGGGTGCTGTCCAAGGTCCTGGCGGGGCTGCATGACGACACCGGCCGCGTGACACTGCCGGGGTTCTACGCGGGCGTGCCGGAGGTGACGGCGGACCAGCTCGCCTCCTGGGACGCGCTGGGGTTCGATGCGGAGGGGTTCCTGCGCTCTGTCGGGCTGTCGCGTCCGGCGGGCGAGGACGGGCGCCGGGTGCTGGAGATGCTGTGGTCGCGGCCCACTTGCGAGATCAACGGGATTACGGGGGGCTATACGGGCGCGGGGTTCAAGACCGTGCTGCCGAGCCAGGCCAGCGCCAAGATCAGCTTCCGGCTGGTGGGCGATCAGGACCCCGATGCGATCCTCGCTGCCCTGCGGGCCTATGTGGAGGCCAGCGTGCCGGAGGACGTGGATGTCACGTTCGAGGATTTCGGCGCGGCCCCGGCCTCGGTCATGAATACCGCGCACCCGGCCTTCGCAGCGGCGCGCGCCGCGCTCAGCGATGAGTGGGGGATGGACGCGGCGTTCACCGGCGCGGGCGGGTCGATCCCCGTGGCGGGGTATTTCCAGTCGATCCTGGGGATGGATTCGATGCTGATCGGGTTCGGCAAGACCGATGACGGCATCCATTCGCCCAACGAGAAATACGACGTGGAGAGCTTCCGGAAGGGCGCGCGCAGCTGGGCGCGGATCTTCGACAGGTTGCGGGGGTGAGGATGCCGGGGAAGATCCCCGGCCTGTATTCGGAGCGGACCCCGGGCTCACGCCCCCCGGTCCGGCAGCAACAGCGAGCTGTCGCCATAGGAGAAGAACCGATACTCCTGCGCGATGGCGTGGGCGTAGATCTCGCGGATGCGCTCGGCCCCCATCAGGGCCGAGACCAGCATCATCAGGGTCGATTTCGGCAGGTGGAAATTGGTCATCAGCCCGTCGGTGATACGGAACTCGAATCCGGGATAGATGAAGATGTCGGTGTCGCCCTCCCAGGGGCCGAAACCGCCGGGTTGGGCGGCGGCGGTTTCGATCAGGCGCAGGGCGGTGGTGCCCACGGGTATCACGCGGCGGCCATCGGCGCGGGTCGCAAGGATCTCGGCCGCGGCCTGGTCGGAGATCTCCCCCCATTCGGAGTGCATCTTGTGGGTGGTCACGTCGTCGACCTTCACCGGCAGGAAAGTGCCCGCGCCCACATGGAGGGTGACAAAGGAGAACTCCACGCCGCGCGCGCGCAGGGCCGCCAGCAGCGCCTCGTCGAAATGCAGCGACGCGGTGGGCGCGGCGACGGCCCCTTTGCGCGCGGCGAAAACGGTCTGGTAGTCGTCGCGGTCTTGCGCATCGGCGGCACGTTTGGCGGCGATATAGGGTGGCAGGGGCATGGCCCCGGCCTGAGCCAGGGCGGCGTCGAAATCGTCGCCCGTGCAGTTGAAGACCAGCCGCACCCGGTCCGCACCCCGCTCGGCCACGGTGGCGCGCAGGGCGTCGGAGAAGACGATCTCCTCCCCCTCGGCGAGCTTGCGCAGGGGTTTTGCCAGGGCTGTCCAGCCCTCGGAGGCAGGCTCCAGCAGCGTGATCTCGACCTTCGCGCTCACGGGCCCCTGGGCGCTGTCGCGGTGGCGGGTGCCGAAGAGGCGCGCCGGGATCACCTTGGTGTTGTTCAGCACCAGCCGGTCGCCGGGCTGCAATTCGTCCACAAGGTCGGTGACGCGCCGGTCGCGAAACGGCCCCCGCGCCTCGGCCACCAGCAGCCGGGCGGAGGAGCGCGGGCGCGCGGGGCGGGTCGCGATCAGCGTCTCGGGCAGATCGAAGTCGAAATCGGACAGATGCACGGGCAGGCAGGCTCTCGGTCTGGGGACGCTACTGCGTCAGATCGGGGGGGTCGCGGCGGAAAAGGTCGCGAAAGAGGCCCGGTGTCAAGAGCGAGAGCGGATTGACCTGCACCTGCGGGGCCGAGGGGGAGCCGGCGAGCCGGTAGCTGACGCCCACGAGCCCCTCGCCCCGGCGCGCGAACAGCGACCCTGGCAGCGCGTTGAGCGCATAGAAGGGCGAGACCACCCCTTGCAGGTCGATCCGGTCGCGGGCGGGCATGACCACCCCTTCGAAGGTGATGCCCAGGGACGGTCCCGTGGCGCGCCCCTCGCGCAGGGTGATGCCGCCGGGCGAGATTGCGAGACCGGTGGCAATCTCGGAAAAAGCAATGCCGCCATCGGCCATCTGGTCCAGCAGGCCAACGATGCTGATGGCCGACAGAAGCTGCACCGCGCCGGGGGTTTCGACGATGTTGCCGTCGGTGATGCGAACCTGTCCTTCGAGGATGCGTGGGTCGTCCAGCACTTCGAGCCGCATGTCCAGGGTGCCGCCGCGCAGGGTACGCAACACGCCCGCGTCGCGCAGGACCGCCCCGGCATCGCTGGCCTGCACTTGCACCGCTTGCCGCCCGGAGGCCGCTCGGGCCAGGGTGAGCGAGACCGGCGCGCCGCCATTGACCTGCGCGGCCAGGGTGCCGCCGATCACGCCGCCGCTTCGGCCCACGGCCCCGCGCACGCCTGTCAGGCGCAGATCGTCGGTGACTTGCACGGTGTCGAGCGCGATCTGCAGCGGTGCCCGGGCCCCGTCGCCCCCTGCGTCGCCGCGCGGCAAGTTGCGCAAATCCAGCCGCCCGCCCGTGAGCGCCACGGTGGGCGCCACGCCCGGCCCCTGCCCGGTCAGCACCGCCTGGCCCGTGAGCCAATCCCCGACACTGAGCCGGTCCAGCTCCATCCGGTCCAGCCCGCCGCCGCCCTCGCGCAGGGTGATGCGACCTTCGGCCTCCAGCCCCGCGGCGGAGAGGCGGAACGCATCGACCGCCGGCACCGGGCCGAGACGGAGGCTGGCGATCAGCGTGCCCGGGGCCGAGGCCGGTTTGCGCCAGTTGAGCGCCGGGATGCTGAGGCCGAGCCCGGCGAGATCGCCGGTCAGCTCCAGTCGCGGGGGCGCGTCGGGGCGCAGGCGCAGGCGGTAGTCGACCGCGCCCTGCCCGCTCACCGTGCCTTCAGGCAGCACGACCCCCAGGGCGGCGAGCCCTTGGGCGGTCAGTTGCGCGGTGCCGGAAATCTCGGTCCCGTCCCCTGCGGGCGTGTCGAAGGCGCGGGCCAGCACCACCTCCAGCGGCACGTCCTGCAAGGCCCCCGTCCCGGCCAGGGTCACGGTCCGGTCGGTGATCGTCAGGTCCAGGTCGGGCGCGGCGAAATCTCGTCCCGGCGCGACCTCGGCAAAGCGCAGGTCCGACAGGCTCGCATCGACCCAGAGCGTGTCGAGATCGACCTTGCGCCCCTTGCGCAGGGGCACGGTCAGCCCGGCCCGGGCGGCGACCGTGCCGCTGAGCCGGTCAGGGGGCAGCGCGACCCGGTCCAGCAGGGAGATCGGCGGGCTGTCGAGCAGGGCGAGGGCCGTGGGCACGGCGCCGCGGGCGCTGAGATGCAGCCGCGCGTCGCCGCCGCGGATGCGGGTGTCGAGGATCTGGAAGCTGCTGCCCGCGAGATCCACGGGGCCACGGTCGGGCACGACCATCTCGCCCTCGCTGACCCGGATGTTGAATTCGTGCTCGAAGAGCGTGCCATGGGCGCTACCCGCCATGAGCGTCGGAAACTGCGGCAGCACCCGGGCCGCCGCGTCGCGGAGATCGAAGCTCGCGGCGAGCTTCGGCCGCTCCCCCGGGGTGGCCATGAGCGTGGCGGTGACGTTGTCGAGAATGCCGCCGGTCAGGTTCTCGCGCAGCCAGGCGCCCGCCTTCTCGCCCCGCCCGGAGACCGGCCAGAAGTCGAGCACGCGGGCCGATGGCAGGCCGGTGGTCTGCACTTCAAGCTGCAGGAAAGGCGGCGCGCCCGCGGGTAGCTCCAACCGTCCTGCCCCGTGCAGCCGGGCCTCGGTCACGGCGTCCTCGGCGTAAAGCTGGCCAATCTCCAGCCGCCGCGCGGCGGTCCGCCAGCGGGCATCGAGCATCACCCGGGCGAGCGTGGTGGGCCCCGGCAGGCGGGCGCCGGGGTCGACCCAGATCTCCGACAGGTCCGCATGGAGCAGCAGATCGGGAAACCCGCCAGGGGCGCTGCCGGAGGCGGCCCCGTCGGCGATGTCGCCATGGGCGGACCCCGTCAGGCGCAGCCGGTCGGTGTCGAGCACGATATCCTCGATAAACATGCGGCGCTGGTCCGGGGCATAGCGCCAGGTCGCGGTGGCCTCCGACACCGCCAGCGGCGCGGCCTTGCCCCCCAAAGCCAGCGCGCCCACGCCAAGCGCCAGCTGCCCTTCGAGCGCGGAGAGCCGCCCGTCCGGGCGCAGCCCGCCCGCAAACCGGGCCGAGACCGGGCCTGCGAACACCCCCAGCGGTGCAAGCACCGGCGATTGCCGAGCCAGCACCTGGGCCGGGACCGCATCCATCCGCAGGCTGACGCGGGTTTCGGGATCGCCCTTGCGCGTCGTGAACCGCAGGGAGGCCCCGGTCCCGATGCCCGGCAGGTCGAGCGCGAGCGCGAGCGACAGGGCGGTCTCGCTGACATCCAGCACCGCCTCGCCGCCCGACAGGGTCACCACCTGCCGCAGGCGGCTGTCGGCCAGATCCAGGGTCAGATCGCTCAGGGTGACGCGGCGCAGATCCTGCAGGGCGGGGATGTCGAACACCGCCTCGATCTCGGCAATCAGCGCCGGCAGGGAGGGCACCCGCGTCAACGCCCCGCCCGACTGGAACGCCAGGCTGAGCAGCCCGTCGGCGTCGCGGCTGAGCCGCAGGCGCGCACCCTCGAGACGCACGCTTTCGGGCCGCACCTCCCCGCGCAGCAGCGCCCGGCGTGCCAGCACCACGTCAAGGCGCGGCAAGGTCACGCTGTCGACACTGTCGGCGGCGCGCAGGGTCAGCCCGGTGAGCGAAACCCGCGGCCTGCCCTCCTCGGTCAGGTAGAGCTCGATCCCGCCGAGATCCGCATCGCCGCGTCCGTCCAGCGCCCGGGACAGAACCGCCTGCGCCCGCTGGACCAGCGGCTCCGGCACCGCGACGCTGCCGCGCAGCGCGAAGGCCGCCAACCCGCCGATCCCCGCCAGCAGGAGTGCCGCGGCCATGAGCACCACAAGCCCCGACCGCGGACGGCTGTCCTGCGCGGGGGTATGCTGCGTCTCCGGGTCGGGGACGGTCGGGTCGGACACGTCGGGCGGTACCTCCGAGAAATCGCGCGGCGCGCCTTTCTTTCGGCGCGGATGCGGCTACCCTTCGTGCCGAGTGTACAGCGAGGATACCATGATCGAAACAGGCCAATCAGCCCCCGACTTCACACTGCCGCGGGACGGCGGCGAAACACTGACCCTGTCGGCTCAGAAACCGCGCAATGTGGTGCTCTATTTCTACCCGCGGGCCGATACATCCGGCTGCACCAAGCAGGCGGCGGGCTTCACCGCGCATCTGGACGCCTTTGCCGCCGCCAACACGGTGGTGATCGGGGTCTCGAAGGACCCGGTGAAGAAGCTCGACAAGTTCCGCGACAAGCACGGGCTGTCGGTTGCGCTGGTCAGCGACGAGGAGAGCACGGTCTGCGAGGATTGGGGCGTCTGGGTCGAAAAGCAGATGTACGGCAAGACCTACATGGGGATCGAGCGCGCGACCTTCCTGATCGACGGGACCGGCACGGTGCGCAACATCTGGCGCAAGGTGAAGGTGCCGGGCCATGTGGAAGAGGTGCTTGAGGCCGTCAAGGCCCTGTGATCCAAGGGGGCAACCGGAACGGAGAGCCCATGCCCGACGCCACGCCCCCCTTGACCGACACCCTGGCCGCCTGCGCCGAGGCCGTTCTGCGCACCCAGGGCGGGCGCGACAAGACCGCCCTGAGCCGGGCCTGCGCGCAGGCCTGGTTCGCCGCCCGCGCGGCGGGCACGCCCATGGCGGTGGGTAGGGCGACACCTCCGCTTCGCCCTGCAAGGCCTGAAAAACCCGAGCTTTTATCGCCGCGCGACGTGCCGCGCCGGCGGCCGGGCTCGCCCGAGGGGCGCAAGGCGATCCTGCACGCGGTGGCCCATATCGAACTCAATGCCGTGGACCTGCACTGGGACATCATCGCGCGGTTCACCGACACGCCGATGCCGATCGGGTTCTATGACGACTGGGTCAAGGCGGCGGATGAGGAAGCAAAGCATTTCAATCTTGTAAGCGACTGTCTTGAAGCGATGGGCAGTTTCTATGGCGACCTGCCGGCCCATGCGGGCATGTGGCGGGCGGCCGAGGACACCGCCGAGGATTTGATGGGACGGCTGGCGGTGGTGCCCATGGTGCTGGAGGCGCGGGGCCTCGATGTGACGCCGGGGATGATCGAGGTCTTCCGCAAGGCCAAGGACGACGGGGCGGTCGCCGCCCTAGAGGTGATCTATGGCGAGGAGGTCGCCCATGTGGCCTATGGGTCGAAATGGTTCCACTTTCTCTGCGGGCGCCACGAGATGGACCCGAAGGACGCCTTCCACACCCTCGTGCGGCGGTATTTCCACGCCCCGCTCAAGCCGCCGTTCAACGCAGAAAAGCGCGCCGAGGCCGGGATTCCGCCGGATTTCTACTGGCCACTGACCGAGCCCGAGGCGCAGATCGCCCCGTCAGAGCCCTGAGATCGCGGCATAATCGGCAAGAAATTGCCAAAATCGCCACGGTTTTGGGCGAAGATCCGCGCCTCGGCCATTGTTCTTGCAACTGCGACACAGGTTGCCCTAGAAAAAGGTAAGCGTCCGCGCCCTATAGGGCTTAACGAGACGCAACCGGTTGGGGAACTGAGGGTGCAGGCAGTGAGAACACGCTTCGCGAGGCGTCTGGAAGCCTTGTTTCCGGAAAAACGTCTTTTCTTGAAATCGGATGATGCAACGCGGTTCGTGCGGCTGACCAGCGGCACGCAGGCTGTTCTGGCCGTGGGCGGTGTCGGGTTGCTGGGCTGGACCACCTTCGCCTCGGCCATGGTGCTGATCGCCGCCCTCGGCGCGGGGGACTCCCGCGACCAGGCGCTGCGCGACCAGCAGATGTATGCCGAACGGCTCAACGCCCTGTCCGAAGAACGTGACGCCCGCGCCGCGGAGGCCCGCGCCGCGCAGGAACGGTTCGCCGCGGCCCTCCAGAAAGTCAGCGATATGCAGACCCGGCTGCTGGAAAGCGAGAAGCGCCGCTCCGAGCTGGAGACCGGCGTGGACGTGGTGCAATCCACCCTGCGCGCGGCAATGGCCGAACGCGATGCGGCCCGGGCCGCTGCGGAGGAAGCCGCGAACGAACTGGCCGCCCTGACCGGCACGGAGAAGACCGAAGCCGCCCAGTTGCGTGACCTGGAACAGACCCTCGCCTTCCTCACCAGTGCGCTCGAAGACACCGCGGTGCAGCGGGACGGGCTGGAAGGACAGCACAGCGCGGCCATCGCCGAGATCGAGGAGCTGCTGCTGACCCAGCAGCTGACCGAAGAGCGCAACAATCGGGTGTTCGAGATCCTGGAGGACGCAGTGGCCGTCTCGGTCGCGCCCCTGGAGCGGATGTTTGAAGAGGCCGGCGTGCCGGCGGACCGCATCCTGGAGGAGCTGCGCCGCAGCACCTCGGGCCAGGGGGGGCCGCTGGTGCCGATCACCCAGTCCACCCGTAGCCTGCCCCAGGACGAGATGAGCTATCGCACGCGGGAGATCCTCGCCGGGCTCGACCGGTTGAACCTGCACCGGATGGCGGTGGACCAGCTGCCCTTCGCGACCCCGGTAAAAGCCTCTTTCCGCTTCACCAGCCCGTTCGGATATCGCCGGGACCCCAAGGGTGGCGGGACGCGGATGCACAAGGGCACGGATTTCGCAGCCGCCCATGGCACGCCGATCTACGCCACCGCCGACGGGGTCGTGGTCGATGCCGGCTGGCACAGCGGCTTTGGACGCATGGTCAAGATCCGCCATGCATTCGGCTATCAAACTGTCTACGCGCATATGTCGAAACTGCGTGTGAAAGAAGGTCAACGGGTCTCGCGCGGGGATCGGATCGGTGATATGGGAAGCACTGGCCGGTCGACTGGGGTACATCTGCACTACGAGGTGCACCAGTCTGGCAAACCCGTGAATCCGATGACCTTTATCAAGGCAGGCAAGAATGTTCTCTAAATCCCGAATCAACGAGCCCGGACCCAAGGCCGGAGACGACGCGACAGAGGCGAATGCCGCCCCCGCAGCCCCGCGCGGTGCCGCCGCCGACAGCAAGCCCGTGGCCTCGGCCAAGCCGAAACCGGCGCCGTCGCTTCTTTCGTCCGACCTGAAGATCGTGGGCAACCTGCGCACCTCGGGCGACATCCAGATCGAAGGGCAGGTCGAGGGCGACATCCATGCGCATCTGCTGACAGTGGGCGAAGGAGCGACCGTGAACGGTGAAGTGGTTGCTGACGACGTGATCGTGAATGGTCGGGTCATCGGGCGTGTGCGTGGGCTGAAGGTGCGTCTGACCTCCACCGCGCGGGTCGAGGGCGACATCATCCACAAGACCATCGCGATCGAGAGCGGCGCGCATTTCGAAGGCTCCGTGCAACGCCAGGACGACCCTCTGGGCGGTGGCGGCAAGCCCAGGCAAGCTTCGCAGGGCGAGGCGCCGCTGGGGAACCAGCAGCCCGCGCCGCAGAAAGCGCCGCAACCGGCCGCCAAGCCCGCGCAGGGCTGAGCCCCCCATCCCTTTTGCATGGACAGGACCGCGCCCCAGGCAACCGGGGCGCGTTTTTCGTGCGGACCTCGAAGGCGCGGCGGCTCAGGCCGCGGTGATCACCCGCTGGTAGAGATGCCAGGTGGCATGACCCAGGAGCGGCAGCACCAGCAGCAGCCCGAGAAACGCGGGCACCATGCCGACCAGCAGCAGCACCGCCACCAGCACGCCCCAGCTCAGCATGACCCGGAGGTTCTCGGTCACCGCCGAAAAGCTGGTGATCATGGCGGTGACGAAATCGACCTCCTTGTCCAGCAGGAGCGGCAGGCTGACCACCGTGATCCCGTAGAGAACGAAGGACAGCACCGCGCCTACGCCCGTGCCCACCAGCAGCATCATCATCCCGTTGGGGGTCAGGAACACCGCGAAGGACGAGGTGATGTTGGTCATCACCGCCAGCCCCAGGAACAGCGCGAAGATCATGTGGGCCAGGAAATTCCAGAACAGGAAGAAGATCAGGATCACCGCCGCCATGGACGGCATCTGCCGGTTCTTCTCGGCCAGCACCACGCCCAGCACCGCGCCCCAGTCCAGCGGCTCGCCGGTTTGCAGGCGGCGACTGACCTCATAGAGCCCGACGGCGGCGAAGGGCCCGATCAGCGGGAAGCCCACGATGATCGGCAGGGTCGCCCAGCTCTTGCCCGTGGCCATGAGGATATAGACCATCGCCAACCCGCCGAGGACATAGACCGCGCTGAAAAACAGCCCGAAGGCGGGCGCACGCTTGAAGTCCGACCAGCCGAGGGCGAGGGCCGCGCGCAGATCATCGGTGGTGATGCGCGCGACCTTGGGGCGGAAGGCCGGGCTGGTCTGGGCACCGGACTCAGGGCCGGTATCGGGGCTGGCATCGGTCATGGGGCGGTCCTCCTCGGCGGCAGACTAGCAGCGCGCGCGGGCAGGACAAAGCCCCATGACCGGGGCCGGAGAACAAGTGCGGCTCACGCCACGAAGGCGGTGTCGGCGAGCGTGGTGGACAGGTCCGGCAGCGCCTCGACGATGCCGTATTCGGCCATGCGGGTGGCGGCCTCTTCCCACTTCTGCCGGGAGATCACGCCGATATCGTCGGTCCCGCCGGTGACATATGGTTCCAGCAGCTCCAGGCAGCGGGTCTGATACGCCACGTCCTTGTAGACCGAGCCGTCGGGCACGAACTGGCCCACGACCATTTCGGCCGCGGCGGGCTTGTCGGCCAGCACCCGTGCCCAGCCCTCGAACGTGGCGGCGAGGAAGGCCTCGACCACCTCCGGCTGCTCGGTCAGCAGCGTGTCGGAGGCCATGATCGTCTGGGCCGTCGACAACAGCCCGTGATCGGACAGCTTCAGCACCTCGGGCGCGGCACCGTATCGCGCGGTCACGCCGATCGGCTCGTCGATGACATAGCACTGGACCGCGAACATCTCGCCCGAGACCGCACGCGCAAACTTGTCGGCATAGGGGATCTCGACCACTTCGATTTCCTCGATCCCGTTCACCCCCTTGACCAACGCCATGACCTTCAGCCCGTCCACATGGACACCCACGGTCTTGCCCCGCAGCGCCTCCAGCCCGCTCAGGCCCGCCCCCGCCGGGGCCATCAGCCCGTAGGGCGAGGCCTGGAACATGGTCGCGGCGGCCTTGATCGGTGCACCCGCGGCCTGGGCGCCGAGGATCAGATTCTGCTCGGCGCAGGCCATGTGGGCGCGGCCCTCGGCCACTTCGGAGGCGACATTGACCCCGTCGGCCCAGGGGCGGATCTCGACCTCCAGGCCCGCATCGGCATAGAGTCCCTCGGCCTCGGCCATGAAGAGCCCGGCGAATTGGGCGTTGATCTTCCAGTCGAGCTGAAAAGTGAGCCTGGTGGTCGCGGCCCGGGCGGGGCGGGCCATGAACGGGGCGGCCAACGCGGCGCCCCCCAGTTGCAGGGCGGCCCGGCGGCTGAGGCGGGGCGAAGATGTGGATCGTGGCATGAACGTCTCCCTGGTCAGGGTGCCCCAACGGCACCGCAGCACAAGGTAGCCTCGCCCGCAGACAGGTCCGCTTTTTGTCCGGCGTCAGTCGGCGCCCTGCGCCTCGCTGCGACTTTTTCCGGCAACTTGCTGGGCCAATGTCGCAGACATGAGCCCATCGAGATCGCCGTCGAGCACGCCCGCGGTATCCGAGGTCTCGTAGCCCGTGCGCAGATCCTTCACCATCTGATAGGGCTGCAACACATAGGAGCGGATCTGGTTGCCCCAGCCCGCGTCGCCCTTGGCCTCGTGCGCCTCGTTGATGGCCGCGTTGCGGCGGTCGAGCTCCATCTGGTAGAGGCGCGATTTCAGCGCCTTCATGGCGATATCACGGTTCTGGTGCTGGGACTTCTCGGAACTGGTGGTGACGATGCCCGTGGGCACATGGGTGATGCGTACCGCCGAGTCGGTTGTGTTCACGTGCTGTCCGCCCGCACCGGAGGATCGGTAGGTATCGATGCGGATATCCGCCGGGTTGACCTCGATCTCGATATTGTCGTCCACCACGGGGTAGACCCAGACCGAGCTGAACGAGGTGTGGCGGCGCGCGGCGCTGTCATAGGGGCTGATACGGACGAGCCGGTGGACACCGGATTCCGATTTCAGCCAGCCATAGGCGTTGGGCCCGCTGATCTTGTAGGCCGCGGACTTGATCCCGGCCTCTTCGCCGGGGCTCTGGGATTGCAACTCCACGGTGTAGCCCTTGGCCTCGGCCCAGCGGACATACATCCGCGCCAGCATCGAGGCCCAGTCGCAGCTCTCGGTGCCCCCTGCCCCCGAGTTGATCTCCAGGAACGTGTCGTTGCCGTCGGCCTCGCCATCCAGCAGCGCCTCGATCTCCTTTTTGGCGGCGGTCTCGGCGAGGGACTTGAGCGCCTCCTCTGCGTCGGTGACGACCTCCGCGTCCGCCTCCATCTCGCCCAGCTCGATCAGCTCGATATTGTCTTCGAGCTCCTGCTTGATGCCCTCGTAGGTCTTCATGGCATCGACAAGCATCTGGCGGTCGCGCATGAGCTTCTGGGCGCGGGCCTGATCGTTCCAGAGGTTCGGGTCCTCGATCATCGCGTCGAATTCTTCGAGCCGGTGCGGCGCGGTCTCGTAATCGAGCCGCTGAGCGAGAAGGTCCAGCGATTTGCGGATCGCTTCGACGGTGTTCTGGATCTCTGCGCGCATGGGGGAGTGTCTCTTTTTGTTGCAAGGGGCGTGGCCCCCGGGGTCCGGGTGTAGCCAAGACCCGCCAGACGGGCAAGAGCCCCGCGGGATGGGCCAGCGGCCAAGCGGTTTCGAAACCGCTTGGGCCACCGCGGATCCGGGTGCGCCAGGATCGGGCGTCTCGCGGAGCGGCGCGCAAACGGGAAAAACATCCTGCCCTTGAGCGGGGCGCAGTCCGCGTCACGGGCCAAGCGGTTTCGAAACCGCTTGTCGCCGCTCTGCCCGGCGGTTTGGTCAGTAAAGCCCGCCGGCCGTCACCGTCCCGACATTGGCCTTCTTCGGCACCACCGCCGTGCGCCCGGTGGAGGTCACCACCTCCTCCGAGCCGCCCTGTTGCCCGTCGGGCGTGTACATGGGCAGGTTCGCGCCCATGGCGAAGCCACCGTCGAGGATCGCACCGGCACCATAAAACGGCTCTTCGCCCTTGCGAAAATACTCCGCCACAACGGTCGGCCCGGTGGCATCGTCTTCGAGCCGTGCGCCCGAGAACCGGTCGATCTTCACGAAGCTGCCGCCCTCGGGCACGGTGAACCTGCCGCCGCCGTAGGTCTTGATCGCGGTTTCCATGAACTGGTTGAACACCGGGCCGCACATTCCGCCGCCAGAGGCGCCGCGCCCCAGGGTCCGGGGCCGGTCGTACCCGATATAGCAGCCCGCCACGATGTTGGACGAAAAGCCCACGAACCACACATCCTTGGCGTCGTTCGTCGTCCCGGTCTTGCCCGCGATGGGCACGGGCAGGTTCACGGTCCGCGCCGCCGTGCCCCGCTCGACCACGCCGCGCATCATCGAGGTCAGCTGATAGGCGGTGATCGGGTCGATCACCTGGCGGCGGTTGGCCATGATCCGGGGCGCGGTGCCTTCGGCCAGCGCCTCGGCCTCGCAATCCAGGCAGGTGCGCTGGTCGTGGCGATAGACGGTCTTGCCCCAGCGGTCTTGCACCCGGTCGACCAGCGTCGGCTCCACCCGCTGTCCGCCATTGGCGAACATCGCGTAGGCCGCGACCATGTTGAACAGGGTCGTCTCCTGGGAGCCCAGCGCGTTGGCGAGATAGGGTTCGAGATCCTCGTAGACCCCGAAGCTTTCGGCATAGTCAGCCACGGTTTCCATGCCGACCTCTTGCGCCAGCCGCACGGTCATCAGGTTGCGCGAACGTTCGATCCCGGTCCGCAGGGGCGTCGGTCCGTAAAACCGGTTCGAGGCGTTCTTGGGCCGCCAGACGCCCGCGCCGGTGTCGACCGCGATCGGCGCGTCGATCACGATGGTGGCCGGCGAGTAGCCAGTGTCCAGGGCCGCGGCGTAGACGAGCGGCTTGAAGCTGGAGCCGGGCTGCCGCGTGGCCTGGGTCGCGCGGTTGAAGACCGAGGACTGGTAGGAAAACCCGCCCTGCATCGCCAGCACGCGGCCGGTATTGACGTCCATCGCCATGAAGCCGCCCTGCACCTCGGGGATCTGGCGCAGGGACCAGGTGTTCTCGCCCTCGGCGCGCACATGGATCACGTCGCCCACGGCCAGAAGGTCGCTGGCCTCGCGCGCCTGGGCGCCGAGACTGCCGTTCGCGCGGCGCGGCCGCGCCCAGGTCACATCCGCATCCGGCAGGATCTGCGGCACACCTTCGGCCACGCCTTCCACGCCCAGCAATGCGCCGCCCTGGCCGAAGTCCAGCACCACCGCCGGGCGCCATCCGTCGATGTCCCGCGGCACGCGCAGATCGTCCAGCGCCGCGGCCCAGTCGGCCGCCACCAGCGCCGGGTCGAGCCGCTCCGCCGGGCCGCGATAGACCCCGCGGGAGCGGTCGTAACGCTCCAGCCCGGCCTGCAAGGCACGGGCAGCCTCTTTCTGCAGGGTCGGATCGACCGTGGCCCGGATCGACAGCCCGCCGGTGAAAAACTCTTCTTCCCCGAACCGACCCGAAAGCTGGCGGCGGATCTCGTCCGTGAAGTAGTCCCGGGGCGGCAGGGCGCGGCGGAAAGACGGGAAATCCCCGCTCTGAACCGTGCGCAGGGGCTCGGCGCGGGCGGATTGGTAAGCCGCCTCGGTCAGGTAGCCGTTCTCGTACATCTCGCGCAGCACGAAATTCCGCCGCTCCACCGCGCGGTCCATGGCGCGCACCGGGTGATAGGTCGAGGGCGCCTTGGGCAAGGCCGCGAGATAAGCGGCCTCGTGCGGCTCCAGTTCCGCCAGGGTCTTGTTGAAGTAGGTCTGCGCTGCGGCGGCGACCCCGAAGCTGTTCTGTCCGAGAAAGATCTCGTTCATGTAGAGTTCGAGGATGTCGTCCTTGCTGAGCGTCTCCTCGATCCGCGCCGACAGGATCAACTCCTTGATCTTGCGCTCGGCCGACCGCTCGCCGCCCAGAAGAAAGTTCTTCATCACCTGCTGGGTGATGGTGGACGCCCCGCGCAAGGGCCCACCCGTTGCCGCGTCCAGCGCCGCCGCGGCCATGCCGCGCGGGTCGTACCCCTTGTGGACGTAGAAATTCTTGTCTTCCGCGGAGATGAACGCCTGTTTCACCAGATCCGGGATCTCGTCGGCGGGCGCGAAGACGCGCCGTTCGCGGGCGAACTCGTCCATCAACGCACCCTCGCCGGAATAGACGCGGGAGATCGTGGGCGGCGCGTATTGCGCCAGCGCCTCGGTGTCCGGCAGGTCGCGGCCATACATCCAAAGCACCGCGCCGATGCTCAGCGCCACGGCGAAGAGGCCCAGCGTCACCGCCGAGAAGATGGCTCCGAAAAACCCGAAAACGAAACGCAGCACGCGTGTACTCCCAATACCGGTATCAGCCCCCAGATATACGCGCCCCGGGGCAGCGGGTCAAAAGCGAAGAATGGACGCACGGGCGCGGTTTCGCCGAGAGACGTCACGTCTTCGTGCGCGGACGGGCTTCGGCGGGCTTGTCGGGGGCATGGGAGCCGGTAGCCTCAGTCCATGACCCCGCCGCCGTCTCCGACCCCCGAACAGGTGCTTTCGACCTATGGCCGCGTGGCCGATGATTTCGCGCGGATGCGCAACACATCGCTGTTCGAGCTGCCAATGCTGCAGGCGGTGCAGGCCCATGCGCCGGGGCGCGACCTGCTCGATCTGGGCTGCGGGCCGGGCGCGCCGCTGGCGCGGTGGCTGTCGTGGCGCGGGTTTCGGGTGACGGGCGTGGATGGCGCAGCGGGGATGCTGCCGCATTTCCGCCGCAGCACTCGGGGCGCGCGGGCCCTTCGGGCGGATATGCGCCACCTGGCCCTGGGGCAGCGGTTCGATGCGCTCCTGGCCTGGGACAGTTTCTTTCACCTGTCGCTGCGGGACCAGGCGCGGATGTTTCCGGTCTTTGCCCGCCATGCGCGGCGCGGCGCGGTGCTGGTGTTTTCGTCGGGCCCCGCGCGCGGAGTGGCTTTCGGTCGAGCGGCGGGGGCGCCGATCTTCCATGCCAGCCACGCGCCGCTGGCCTATCGGCGGATGCTACGGCAGGCCGGGTTCACGGTTCTGCGTTTCTCACCCGAGGATCCGGCGCTGGACCGGCATAGCTGGTGGCTCTGTCGGCGTCTCTCGCGCGCTCACTGACGGACCAGATCGGCCTCGGCCGCGTCGGCCACCGCCCAGGCGTCGATGCCGCGGCGAATCCCCTCCGCCGCGTTCGCCCGCCACTCCGGCGAGAGGAGCCGCGCAAGGTCGTTGTCGCTGCTCAGGAAGCCCAGCTCCACCAGCACCGATGGGATGTCCGGCGCGCGCAGGACCGAGAAATCCGCGAATTGCCGGGGCCGCTTGTGCAGATCGCCCACGGTTTCGCCCAGCCCGGTCACCAGGGTGTCGGCCAGCCGGGCCGCCCGCGGCGCGACCTCCAGCCTTGCCACGTCCATCAACGCGGTGGCCAGCGTGTCGTCCTGGGCCGTCAGGTCCAGCCCGGCCAGAAGGCTCGCGCGGTCCATGCGCTCGGCCAGCTTGGCGGAAGCTTCGCTGGAGGCCACGTCCGACAAGGTGTAGACCGTCGCGCCCGAGGCCCGCCCGGACAAGAGCGAATCCGCATGGAGCGAGATGAACAGGTCGGCGGCTGCCTCGCGGGCCATGCGCACCCGTTCGGGCAGCGGGACGAATTCGTCCGCGTTCCGGGTCAGCAGCACCGTATGGCCGCTCTCGCGGATGATCAGTTCCTGCAATTCGCGGGCGAAGGTCAGCATCAGGTCGGCCTCGGAATGGCCGTCGCGCTCGGCGCCCGGGTCGAAGCCGCCATGCCCGGGGTCGAGCATGATGACCAGCGGGCGGTCGCCGCGCTGGCGTTCGGGGCCCGTGGCCAGTTCCGGCACATCGGGCGGCTCGGGGGCGGCCACGCCGAGATCGCCGGTGATCGCGGCCGCGTCGAACTCTTCACGGCTGCGGGCCCCTAACGTCACTTCGAGCAGCGCGGAGCCGAGCGTCGCATCGGTCTGCATCTCGGCAGTCTCAAGCCCCATGGGCGCGCTCAAGAGCAGCTCCAGCCGGGACCAACCGGGGCGCGCCGGCCCCGCGATCACCCCGCGCAGGGCAGCGGAGGAGAGGTATTTGCCGGGCTCGGCGCCGCTGAAATCGACCTCGCGAAACTCGATCACGATGCGGTCCGGGTCGCGGCGGGCCTCGATCCGGTACGGCACCGGCTGGCTCAGGCCGAGGGTGAGGCGTAAATCGTCCGTGGTGCCCGACACCGAGGACGTGATCGGGTCGATGCGCGCGACGGCGCGCAGCTCCTGCGCCAAGAGGGGCAAGGCCAGCACCGAAAGGATCGCCCCCAGAAATACCGCCCACACCCGCGCCGAACGCGGCCCAGAGCGCGATTGCCTGTCCAGTGTCACTGCCGATTATCCTTTTTTTGGCGGCATTATAGGCAAGCCGGGCGGTTTCAGGAACCAGTCAAAAGCGGGTTGGGGCCTGCCGCGGCAAAATAATTCGTGAGCCGGGTCATGCCCTCGGCGATATCCTCGGTCGCCCGCGCATAGGACAGCCGCAGGGTCCCATGGCCGCGCACCGGATCGAAATCGAGTCCCGGTGTGACCGCCACCCCGGCCTTTTCGAGAATATCGGCCGCCAGGGTCCGGCTGTCGGACGAGAGCGCGCCGGTATCCACATAGACGTAGAACGCCCCGTCCGGCGGCGCGAAGGCATCGAGCCCCGCGGCCCGCAGCCCGTCGATGACCAGCTGCCGGTTGGCGGCATAGACGGCGCGGTTGGCCTCCAGCTCCGGCCGGGCGGCGTCGCCGAGCGCACCCAGGGCGGCGATCTGGGCCACATGAGGGGCGCAGATGAACATGTTCTGGGCCAGCCTTTCGACCACGCGGACCTGCGCCTCGGGCACGACCAACCAGCCGATGCGCCAGCCGGTCATGGAGAAATACTTGGAAAACGAGTTGATCACGCAGACATCGTCGGAAATCTCCAGCGCCGAGACCGCCCGGTCGCCGTAATGCAGCCCGTGGTAGATCTCGTCGGAGATGAACACCCGGTCCCGGTCGCGGCAGGCGGCAATGAGCGCGCCCAACCCGTCGCGGTCCAGCATGGTGCCCGTGGGGTTGTTCGGCGAAGCGATGATCGCGCCCGCGATATCGGCCTGCGCCAACGCTTCGGCGGTCATGCGGTGCCCGGTCTCGGGTTGGGTGGGCAGACCCACGGGGGCCAGCGACAGCGCCTTGAGGATCTGCCGGTAGGACGGGTAGCCGGGCTCGGCCACCCCGACCCGGGCGCCGGCATCGAAATAGGTGGTGAAGGCAAGAAGAAACGCCGCCGAGGAGCCCGAGGTCACCACAACCCGCGCCGGGTCCAGGTCCACCCCGTACCAGCGCGCGTAAAGGCCCGCGATGGCGCGGCGCAGTTCCGGCAGGCCCAAGGCAACGGTGTAGCCCATGGCGTCCTGATCCAGCTGCGCCGCCACCGCCCGACGCGCGGGCAGTGGGGCGGCGGTGCCGGGTTGGCCGACCTCCATGTGGATGATGTGCCGCCCTGCCGCCTCGGCCCGGCGCGCGGCCTCCATCACGTCCATCACGATAAAAGGATCGACCTCGGATCGGCTTGAGTTTTGCATCGCTGTCTCCCTAGGGTGCAGGGGTATGTCGCGTTTCATAGAGGTGAGGTCAATGCGCAGCCGATGGTTCCATCCCGCGGCCGTTCTCGTGATTCTGGCGGGCCTGTGGCTCCAGGCCCTGCCGGCGCAAGCGGTGACGCTGATCCGCGATGCGGAGATCGAGCGGTCCCTGCGCGAGCTGGCCACCCCCCTGATGGCGGCGGCGGGGGTGAACCCGGCCCGGGTGGATATCTGGGTGATCGAGGACAGCAAGCTGAACGCCTTTGTGGCGGACCCGCAGACCATCGTGATCCATTCCGGGCTTCTGCTGCGGCTGGAGACCCCGCAACAGGTCCAGGCGGTGCTGGCCCACGAGTTGGCCCATATCGCCAACGGCCATATCTCGCGCCGGATCGACAACATGCGCGCGATGAACCGGTTTGCGCGGATGGGCCTGATCCTGGCCGCGGCGGCGGGGGCGGCGACGGGCTCGCCCGAGGCGGCGATCGGGCTGGGCGCTGGCGCCGCCGGGGCGGCAAGGCGGGCGTTTTTCGGCCATACCCGCGCCGAAGAGGCCGCCGCCGACCGCAGCTCGATCCGCTACATGACGAATGCCGGGGTCTCGCCCGTGGCGATGGTCGAGGTGCTCAACATCTTCCGCGGGCAGGAGGCTTTGTCGCCGGGGCGGCAGGACCCCTACCTGCGCACCCACCCGCTGACCCGCGACCGGCTGCGTGCCGCCGAAGGGTTCGCCGCGGCCAGCCCCCCCGCCCCCTCGGACCAGAGCGAGGCCGCCTATTGGTACGCCCGGCTGCAGGGCAAGCTGTCGGCGTTTCTGCGCAACCCGGACTGGACCCTGCGGCGGGTGCCGCCCTCGGACCGCTCCGAGGTGGCGGTGATGCGACGCGCCATCGCCTATCACAAGAAACCCGACCCGGACCGCGCCGCGCGGGAGGTCGAGGCGCTGCTCGCCCTGCGCCCGGACGACCCCTACTACACCGCCTTGAAGGGCCAGTTCGCCTTCGAATCGCGACGCTACGATGCGGCGGTCGCGGCCTATGAACGGGCGGTGTCGCTGGCCCCGCGCGAGCCGCTGCTGCTGGCGCAGCTCGGCCGGGCCTATCTCGCCCAGAACACGGCCGCGTCCAACCGCAAGGCGCTGGAGGTGCTGGCGGCGGCTTACGGACGGGACGCGGGCAACCCCTCGCTGCTGCGCGATCTGGCACAGGCCTATGCCCGGGCAGGCCAGAACGGCATGGCGTCGGTCACCACGGCAGAGCGGCACGCGATGTCGGGCCGGGTCTCGGACGCAGGGCTGCAGGCCCGGCGCGCCATGGCGCTGCTGCCCCAGGGCAGCCCGGGCTATGCCCGCGCCCGCGACATCCTGCGCACCGCCGAGCAGGCAGAGGCGCGGCGCTAGCCCTTGAGAGACGGTTTTCCGAGATGCTTGCGCAGCCTCGAAGGCGTTGATTTCTTGCGGTTCTTGTAGGGGTTCGCGTCCGACTGGCTGCGCATGGTCAGCCGGATCGGGGTGCCAGGCATGTCGAAATCCTCCCGCAGGCCGTTGACCAGGTAGCGGGTGTAGCTTTCGGGGATCTTCTCGGGGTAGGAGCACATGACCACGAAGCCCGGGGGCCGGGTTTTCGCCTGGGTCATGTAGCGCAGCTTGATGCGCCGCCCGCCCGGGGCGGGGGGCGGATGCGCCTCGACCATGGCGCCGAGCCAACGGTTGAGCGCGGCGGTGGGCACGCGACGGTTCCAGACCTCATGGGCGCGCAGCACCGCGTCGCGCAGCCGGTCCATGCCGCGGCCCGTCTTGGCCGACACCGTCACCAGCGGCGCCCCGCGCAGCTGCGGCAGGAGCCGCTCGAAGGCCTCCTTCAGCTCCTTGAGCTTGCCCTGCTTGTCGTCCTCCATATCCCACTTGTTCACGGCGATCACGACTGCCCGGCCTTCCCGCTCCGCTAGGTCGGCGATGCGCAGATCCTGCTGCTCGAAGGGGATGCCCGCATCCAGCAGGACGACCACCACCTCGGCGAATTTCACCGCGCGCAACCCGTCGGAGACGCTGAGTTTCTCCAGCTTTTCCTGCACCTTGGCCTTCTTGCGCATGCCCGCGGTATCGAAAATCCGCACCGGCAGCCCGTCCCAGTCCATGGCCAGCGAGATCGCGTCGCGGGTGATCCCCGCCTCGGGCCCGGTGAGCAGCCGATCCTCGCCCAGAAGCTGGTTGATCAGGGTGGATTTGCCCGCGTTCGGGCGGCCCACCACGGCCACCTGCAGGGGCTTGGCCTTGGTCGGCACGCGGACAACGGTCTCTTCTTCGGCATCCGGGTCGAGGGCGACATCGGTTTCGGGCGCGTCCTCGGTCTCGGCGTTCTCGGTTTCCTCGAACGCGTCGATCAGCGGCATCAGCGCGCCGGTCAACTCCGCCATGCCCTCGCCATGCTCAGCGCTCAGCGCCAGCGGCTCGCCCAGGCCCAGGGCATAGGCCTCGATCAGCCCGGCTTCGGCCGCGCGGCCCTCGGCCTTGTTCGCGCCCAGCAAAACATGGGCGTTGGAGCGGCGCAGGATGTCGGCGAAGACCTCGTCCGTGGGGGTCACGCCGACACGCGCGTCGATCAGGAACAGGCAGGCATCGGCCATGCTGACCGCGCGTTCGGTCAGCCGCCGCATCCGCCCCTGCAGGCTGTCATCGGTGGCCTCTTCCAGCCCGGCGGTGTCGATCACCGTAAAGCGCAGGTCGCCCAGCCGCGCCGCCCCCTCGCGCAGGTCGCGGGTCACGCCGGGCTGGTCGTCGACCAGGGCCAGACGCTTGCCCACGAGCCGGTTGAACAGCGTGGATTTGCCCACATTCGGGCGGCCGACGATGGCCAGGGTAAAGGGCATGGACGCACTCCGGGTGCATGAGCGGTGAAACAGCCCCGGCGTTTAGCCCGCAATCCGCGTCTCGGCAACGGAATTCGCGCGCAACCCTGCCGGGCGCTCAGCGAAAGGCGAGAAGTTCCCCACCGGTCGTGACCACATAGAGCGTTCGGTTCGCCACCACCGGGGGCGCTGCTGCCCCATCGGGCAGGGCGATTTCGCCCTGCGGCAGGCCACTCACCGGATCGAACAGGCGCAAGCGCCCGTCGCCGGAGGCAATGATCAAGCGCCCGCCCGCCAGCACCGGCCCGTAATGGGCAAAGATCGCCTTGCGCCGGCGTTCCCGGTCGTCGGTGTAATAGGGCAATTGCACGATCCAGGTGACCGCGCCGGTATCGGCGTCCATCCGCACGAGCCCGTTCTGGTCGGAGACGAAGAACAGCTCCCCCCCCGCGGGCCAGACCGGGCCGAACGCGCCTTCGCGGGCGGTCCAGAGCCGCTCGCCGGACACCGCGTCGAGGGCCGCGACCCGCCCGGCGGCATTGCCCGCGAAGATGCGGCGGCCGACCACGACCGGGTCGCTGTTGATGTCGGAAAACGCGGTGTAGCCGCGGCCCAGACGCGCGCCCGAGACCGCGCTGCCCCAGATCCGCACCCCGGACTGGCGCAACGCGCCGCTGATCTCCGAGGACGGGAATGGCAGGATCACCAGCCGGTCGGTCAGCGCGGGCGCGCCACCGCCGAGAATGCTGGTGGTCGATGGCACCCCCGGCAGGGTCCACAGCACACGGCCATTGCGGGTGTCGAGCGCCCAGGCGACGCTGTCGCGGCTCACGGCGTAGGCCACATTGCCCTCCACCGTGGCGCTGCCACTGATCGGGGCGTCCATGCGCTGGGTCCACCGCTCGGTCCCGTCCACCACGTTCAACGCGGTCAGCGACCCGAAGCCCGACGAGACATAAAGCGTGTCGCCCGAAACGGCGAGCCCGCCGCCGGTGCCCTCGTCGGGCGCGTCCGTGGGCGGTGTCAGGTCCTGCTGCCACAAGAGCGCGCCGTTGGTGCCGAAGGCCGACACGGTCGCCAGGCTGTCGAGGGTGAAGACGCGCCCATCGGACACGACCGGCGCGGCGGTGATCCGGTTGCGGCGGGTGCTGCCTTCGCCGATCTCCGCGCGCCAGGCCAGTTGCAGCTGGGTGCCGAGGGCCGGATGCGGGATCGTGTGCCGCACGGACCCGTTGCGATGGGTCCAGTCGGAATTGGCCACGGGGGCGGGCAAGGACAGGGGCACCGTGCGCGGCGTGGTCTCGACAAGGGCGACCGGCGCGGCGGTCTCGCCCTCTGCGACCAGGGTCGGGGTGCGGATGTCCAGCCGCTCGCCCGGCAGGATCACTTCCTCGGGCGCGCAGGCGGCCAGACCCAACAGGGCCAGACCGGCCAGCGCCGGGCGCATTCGGGGCAACTCAGCTTGCGTCAAGGGCCACGTCTCCGCCCAAGGCGACGACCAGCTGGGCGGCGCGCTGTTGCTGCGCGAGGCTTGCGCCTGCGGCCCGGATCACCTCTTGCAGGGTTGCGATGGCGGCCTCGGTCTCCCCCGCCTCGACCTCCAGCAGGGCGCGCTGTTCCAGCGCCAGAAGCCGGAAAGGCCCGGAGCCGAGGATCAGCATATCCAATAGCGCGCGCCGCTCCGTCGCGGGCAGCGCCGCATCCCCCAGCAGCACCAGACGCAGGCGCGCAAGATCCTGGTATATCGGCGGCGTTTCGGGATCGGTGATCACCGATTGCAGGATTTCGGCGGCCTCCGCCGGATCGCCGGTACTCTCGGCGGCGGTGATCAGACCCAGCAGGGGCGCACCCACTTCGGGCGCGTTGACCTCCTGCAGGGCAAGTAGCCGGGTTTGTTCGCTGCTGCCTTCGAGCGCGTCATAGACCGCGTCCCCGAAGGCCTGCGCCGCGGCGATCTCCTGCGCCTTGCGGTACTCGTTGAACGCGGCCCCGCCGACGATCAGCACGACAGCCAGCACGCCGATCCAGCCATACTTGCGCATCAGCCGGCTCATCCGGTCGCGACGGACCTCTTCGGCGACTTCTTCGATAAAACTGTCGGGATTGCTCACGCGTCCGCCCCTTTGCCCCAGGTCGCGCCCTCATACACCGTGCGCAGGGCGAAAGCCAAGCCCCGCGGGCTTTCGCCGGTGCGCAAAATGCGGCGGTTTCGCCCTTGAGCGGAAACGCGCAACGCACTACATCTGAACTCATTGGTTTAGTTCGAACAGTTGACCCCGGCACCCAGCGCAGCATTCGCGGATCAGGCAAGAGCAATTGTGCGAACCATCCGGAGAAGAAGATGCGATTACTCACCTCTCTCGTCACCGCGCTGGTGGTTGTTGCGGCGCTTTACGGGCTGGTGTTCGAGCGCGAGCGCCTTCTGGAGTTTGCCGGGGTGACGTCGACCCCCACCGATACCCCCACCGCCGCGGCGGAGGCGCCCGAAGTGACCCAGGCCGTCGCGCAGACCGAGCCCGAGATCCGGCGGGTTTCCGTCGTTGCCATGGCCTCCGAAGCCCAGACCATCGACAGTGCGGTGATCCTACGCGGTCGGACCGAACCCCTGCGCCAGGTCGATGTGAGCGCCGAGGTGTCGGGCAAGGTGATCTCCCCGCCCCTGCGTCGCGGCGCGCGGGTGGTCGCGGGCCAGACCCTGTGCGAGCTGGACCCGGGCACCATGAAAGTTTCCCTGGCCGAGGCGCAGGCCCGGCTCCTGGAGGCCGAGGTGCTGGCGACCGCGGCCTCGGAGCTGGCCGATGGCGGGTTCGGCTCGGTCACGCGCCGGGTGTCCGCCGAAGCAGCGCTCGAAGCCGCGCGCGCCAGCGTGGAGCGTGCCGAGGATGCGATCGCCAACCTGGTAATCACCGCCCCGTTCGACGGGGTGCTGGAACAGGACACGGCGGAGCTGGGCGCCTATCTCTCGCCGGGCAGCCCGTCGGGGGCCCATTGCGCCACGATCCTGCAGCTCGACCCGATCAAGATCGTGGGCTTTGCCCCCGAAATGCTGGTCGACCGTATCGCCGTGGGTGCCATGGCGGGCGCGCGGCTGGCCGATGGGCGCGACGTGTCGGGCCAGGTGACGTTCCTGTCACGCTCGGCGGACGAGACCACGCGCACCTTCCGGGTCGAGGTGCAGGTGCCCAATCCCGATCTGAATATCCGCGCGGGCCAGACCGCGCAGGTCGGCGTGACATCGGACGGGGCGGTCGCGCATCTGCTGCCGGCCTCGGCACTGACCCTGGACGATGCCGGACGGCTCGGCGTGCGGCATGTGGTCGAGACCGATGCCGGACCCGAAGCAGCCTTCGCCGAGGTGGAGATCGTGCGCGACACCATCGACGGCGTCTGGCTCAGCGGCCTGCCCCAGACCGTGCGCGTCATCGTCGTCGGCCAGGATTTCGTGACGGCGGGCACGCCCCTGACCGTCACCATGCGGGAGCCTGACGTTTGACGGGACTGGTCGATTGGGCCGCGTCCCGGGCGCGGATGGTCATTGCCTTCGTGATGCTCTCCCTGCTCGCGGGGACCTTCGCCTATATCAGCCTGCCCAAGGAGGGCGAGCCGGACATCGAGATCCCGGCGCTCTTCGTGTCGGTCCCCTTCCCCGGCATCTCGGCGGAGGATTCCGAAAAACTCGTCATCCAGGTGATGGAGACCGAGCTCAGCGACCTGGACGGTCTGGATCGCATGACCTCCACCGCGGCGGACAATTATGCCGGTGTGGTGCTGGAGTTCGAGTTCGGCTGGGACAAGACCAAGATCATTGCCGATGTGCGCGACCGGATGAACACGGCCGAGGCAAAGTTCCCGTCGGGATACGAGAAATACTCGATCAACGAGATCAATTTCAGCCAGTTCCCGATCATCGTGGTGAACCTGTCGGGATCGCTGCCCGAACGCACCCTGCTGCGGGTGGCCAAGGATTTGCAGGACACGCTGGAGGGGTTGGAGCCGGTGCTGGAAGCCGGGCTGGCCGGGCACCGCGAAGAGATGCTGGAGGTCGTGATCGACCCCCTGCGACTGGAGAGCTACAATGTCACCGCCGGTGAATTGCTCTCGGTGGTGCAGAACAACAACCAGTTGATCGCCGCGGGCGAGGTGGAAACCGACCAGGGCGCCTTCGCGGTCAAGATCCCGTCGGCCTTCGACGAACAGACAGACGTCCTCAACCTGCCGGTGAAGGTCAATGGCGACCGGGTGGTGACCCTGGGCGACCTGGCCGATATCCGGCTGACCTTCGAGGACCGGACCGGGACCGCGCGCTACAATGGCGACGACACGGTCGCGTTGCAGGTGGTCAAGCGCAAGGGCTTCAACCTGATCGACACCGCCACCCTGGTACGGGAGACCGTGGCCGACGCCCAGGCCAGCTGGCCACCGGAGTTGCGCGACGCGGTGGAGATCAACATTTCCATGGACCAGTCGCGCATCGTCGCTTCGATGGTGCGGCAGCTCGAAGGCTCGGTTCTGACGGCGATCGCGCTGGTGATGATCGTGGTGCTGGCCGCGCTCGGCACACGCTCGGCCCTGCTGGTGGGCTTCGCGATCCCGACCTCGTTCCTTCTGTGCTTTGCCTTGCTGGCGGTGATGGACATCACCGTGTCGAACATCGTGATGTTCGGGCTGATCCTGGCGGTGGGGATGCTGGTGGACGGGGCCATCGTGGTGGTGGAATACGCCGACCGGCGGATCTCCGAAGGCTCAGGGCCGATGGCCGCCTATACCGAGGCCGCCAAGCGGATGTTCTGGCCCATCGTCAGCTCCACCGCGACGACGCTCTGTGCCTTCCTGCCGATGCTGTTCTGGCCCGGCGTGGCGGGGCAGTTCATGGGGATGCTGCCGGTCACCCTGATCTTCGTGCTGACCGCGAGCCTCGTGGTCGCGCTGATCTACCTGCCGGTGGTCGGCGGGGTGGCGGGTCGCCTGAGCCGGGTGCTGGAGCGGCTGGCCGCGGGGCTGATGCCGCTGCCGTGGGTATCGCGGGTGGGTCTGACGGTGCTCTCCGGCGTGGCAATGTATACGGCGGTGCTGCAACTGCTGAACCCGTCCTACCTGCTCGATCTGCCCGCCCGGGGCGGCGGGATCGCGGCCTACCTGCCCGGGGCGGTCATGGTGCTGCTGGCGGCCATGGCGCTGTCGGTGACGCTGACCTCGGCCAAGCTCGGACGCCGCAAGCGGCAGGTGCGCGCAGGCTACCGCCGGTCGCCCTTCGGCTGGTTCATCCGGTTCCTGACCGGCAACCCGATCATGCCCCTGGTGGCGATCGGCGTCGTGGGCTTCGTGGTCGCCACGACCTTCGCGCTCTTCCAGGAAAACAACCGCGGTGTGGAGTTCTTCGTCGCCTCCGAGCCCGAGCAGGCCATCGTCTACGTGCGCGCCCGCGGCAACCATTCGCTGATGGAAAAGGACGCGCTGCTGCGCCAGGCCGAAGAGATCGCGCGCAATACCGGCGGGATCGAGTCGGTCTTCGCCTTTGCCGGCGAGGGCGGGCTGAACCAGAATACCGGCGGCGCCTCGGCCCCGCTCGACACCGTGGGCACGATCCAGCTGGAGCTCGTGCCGTGGGAGGACCGGCAGGGCGGTGACCTGGCCCAGGGCCACGCCATCCTCGACCGGCTGGAAGCCGAGCTGCGCACCATCCCCGGCGTGCAGACCGAGATCCTGGAGATGAACCAGGGCCCCGCGGGCGCCAAGCCCGTGCATTTGCGCCTGACGGGGGATGATTTCAGCCAGCTGGCGCAGGCCGCCCAGATCGTCCGCGACCGGTTCGAGACGACCGAGGGGCTGCGCGACATCGAAGACACCCGCCCCCTGCCCGGCATCGACTGGCAGATCGACGTGGATGTGGCCGCCGCCGGACGCTACGGCGCCGATGTGGCCACCGTGGGCGCCATGGTGCAACTGGTGACCCGCGGCATCCTGCTCGACACCATGCGCGTGGACAGCTCCGACGAGGAGATCGAGATCCGCGTCCGCCTGCCCGAGGGGGACCGGGTGCTCTCCACGCTCGATTCGCTGCGGGTCCGCACCGCCCAGGGGCTCGTGCCCCTGTCGAACTTCATCACCCGCCAGCCGGTGCCGAAACTTGGCCAGATCGACCGGGTCGACGGCACGCGCTATTACGACGTGAAGGCCGGGGTCCGGGACGGTCTGACCAACGCCGATGGCAGCGTCATCAACCCCGCCGAACGCATCGCGCAGCTCACCACATGGCTGGAGACCGAGGCCGACCTGCCCTCGGGCGTCACCTGGGAATGGACAGGCGAGCAGGAGGACGAGGCCGAGAGCCAGGCCTTCCTCAGCCAGGCCTTCATCGGCGCGCTGGCGCTGATGTTCATCATCCTGCTGGCGCAGTTCAACAGCTTCTACAACGCCACGCTGGTGCTGCTGGCGGTGGTTCTGTCCACGACCGGGGTGCTGATCGGGATGATGGTCATGCAACAACCCTTCTCGGTCATCATGACCGGCACGGGCATCGTGGCGCTCGCGGGCATCGTGGTGAACAACAACATCGTGCTGATCGACACCTACCAGGAATACTCGAAATACATGCCCCGGCTGGAGGCGATCGCCCGCACCGCGCAGGTCCGTATCCGGCCCGTGCTGCTGACCACGATCACCACCATGGCCGGGCTGACACCGATGATGTTCGGGCTCAGCCTCGATTTCTTCGGCGGCGGCTACACCATCGACAGCCCCACCGCCCTGTGGTGGAAACAGCTTGCCACGGCGGTGGTGTTCGGTCTGGGCGTGGCCACGGTGCTGACCCTGATCTTCACGCCCTCGATGCTGGCGCTCCGGGTCTGGCTCGGGGTCGGAGCCTATTCCTCGGTCCGCCAGTTGCGGGCGCTGTCGCTGGGCAAATCCAGCCGCGCGGCCCGCGACCTCGCGCTCAAGCGCGCCGCGCGCAAGCTGAGTGCGCCGGAATTGATCTGGATCGAGGACGACAAGCCCGCCGAGAGCGACGACAAGAAACCGACCGAAGGCGACATGCCCCCCCTGCGCGCCGCGGAATAGGCGCGTTCAGAGCGGTTGGGCCTGCTCCACCAGGCGGGCGAAGAAACTGGCGCCGATCGGCGCGATCCGGTCGTTGAAATCATAGGCAGGGTGGTGCAGCCCGGCCCCCTCCCCCTGCCCCAGAAACAGGTAGGCCCCCGGCCGCGCCTGGAGCATGTAGGCGAAATCCTCCGCCCCCATCTGCCGCCCCGAGGCGGTATCCACCGCCCGGTCCCCCACCACGTCGCTGGCCGCGCGGGCAGCCAGCGCGACCTCGTCGGCGGTGTTGACCGTGGGCGGATAGCCCTTCTCGTAATCCAGCTCCGCCATGACGTCGAAACTGGCGGCCTGCCCGGCTACGATCTGCTCCATCCGGCGCATGACCATGGCCTGCACGGCGGGGTCGAAACTGCGCACCGTGCCGCAGATATAGGCGGTGTCGGGCACCACGTTATCGGCGGTGCCGGTGTGGATCTGGGTGACCGACAGCACCAGCTCGTCCGTGGCGATATGGTTGCGGCTGACGATGGTCTGCAGCGCCTGGGCGATGCCCACCGCCGCCATGATCGGATCGGCGGTCTCGTGCGGCATGGCCGCGTGCCCGCCCCGCCCCTTGATATGGATGTGAAACGTGTCCACCGCGGCCATGATCGGCCCGCGCGTGGTCAGGAAATGCCCCTCGGCGATCCCCGGCGCGTTGTGCAGGGCATAGACATGCTCGATCCCGAACCGCTCCATCAGCCCCTCGTCGCACATCACCTGCGCGCCACCGCCATGTTCTTCGGCGGGCTGGAAGATGATCGCCACCGTGCCCGCGAAATTCCGCGTCTCGGCCAGGTAGCGCGCGGCGCCAAGCAGCATGACCATATGCCCGTCATGGCCGCAGGCATGCATCACCCCCTCGGTTTCCGAGGCATAGGCGACCCCGGTTTCCTCGACGATCGGCAGCGCATCCATATCCGCGCGCAGCCCGATCACCGGCCCCGGTCCGCCGCCCCGGATCAGGGCCACGACCCCGCTGGTCGCGATCCGGTCATGCACCTCGTCCACCCCGAAGGCCCGCAGCCGCGCGATCAGGTAGCGCGCGGTCTTGTGGCACTCGAAACCCAGCTCCGGCGCGCGATGCAGCGCCTGCCGCCAGGCGGTCATGTCGGGTCCGTATTCCGCGATGCGATTGACAACCGCCATGGCCTGCTCTCCTGTGTGTCCCGCTTATGTAACCCATCCCCATCCCAGTAAAAGGTGTTCTGCCATGACGAGGGCGAAAACCCGCGACCGCGCCGACAGCGACACGCTGTGCCACGACCCCGAGGGCGGGCTGCCGCGGCTGCTGGAGATCATGCGCCGCCTGCGCGATCCCGAGACCGGATGCCCCTGGGACGTGGAGCAGACCTTCGAGACCATCGCGCCCTATACCATCGAAGAGGCCTACGAGGTGTCCGACGCCATCGACCGCGGCGACTGGGCGGACCTGAAATCCGAATTGGGCGATCTGCTGCTCCAGACCGTTTACCAGACCCAGATCGGGGCGGAGCGCGGGCTGTTCGACTTCCACGACGTCGCCAACGGGATCGCCCAGAAGATGCTCGACCGCCACCCCCACGTGTTCGGTGACGAGAGCAACGCCAAATCCGCCGAACAGCAGACCCGCGACTGGGAGGCGCAGAAAGCCCGCGAGCGCGCGGCCAAGGCAGAAAAAGGCGTGCTCGACGGTGTGGCGCTCGGCCTGCCGGCGCTGATGCGCGCGCTGAAGCTGCAGAAACGCGCGGCTCGGGTCGGGTTCGACTGGGACGACGCGGACCAGGTGCTCGCCAAGCTCGCCGAGGAAAGCGCCGAGTTGGCCGACGCACGCGATGCGGGCGACGCCGCCAAGCTGCACGAAGAGTTCGGCGATCTGCTCTTCGTGGTAGTGAACCTCGGCCGCCACCTTGGGCTCGATCCCGAACACGCGCTCCGGGATGCCAATGCCAAGTTCACCCGCCGCTTCGCCCATATCGAGGCCGAGCTCGCCCGCGCGGGGCGCAATCCGGAGGCCGCGAGCCTCGACGAGATGGAGGCGCTCTGGCAGGCCGCCAAGGCCAACGGCCTCTGAGCGGTCAGGCGCTGCGGCGTCCGCGCAGGCTCGACAGCTCGTCCACCGGGCACCAGACCCCTTCGGCCAGCACCTGCACCGGGCGGCCGCAATGGAACAGGGTATATTGAAACCCGTGCACCTTGCATACCGCCTCCGGCGGCAGGGGCAGCCCCGGGGTCGCGCGCGTGGTCTTGCCGGGCATCATCTGCTGACCGGCCGAGACGACCAGGTCCCGCTCGGGCAACCCGGCCCCCAGGCTCCCGGCCGGGATGACGCGCGGATGCGCGTTCGGGTGACTGGCCAGGAAATCCGCATCCAGCCCGACCCGGTCGAGCCACTCGATCCCACATGACAGTCCCGAGGGCGTGATCACCTCGTCCCCGCGCCGCAGCAGACCGGCGGGGATCGCGCCCAGCGTTGTCATGATCCGCGTCTCCGGTCCGAAGCCCGGTACTTGCCATTCCATGGAACCCGCCAATCTCGACGCCGCTTTGCGCGCCGCATGATACCTGAAATCAATGATGTCCGTGTGACTACGCATCGCGCGCCCTTCCGATCATGCGGGTGATGCCCCGGTGCGAGGCATCACCCCATTACGCTCTCACTCGTTACGGATGCCGGGGCCATGACCCCGACAGTACCCGATCATTAGACAGGGGAACTAAGGCATCAGGCGGGCGCAGCGGCATCAGACTATGACGTTTTCACGGCGCAACGCGTCGTGACAGACTGCGGAATTTTCGCGCATTTATAGGGCGTTACAAGATGATCCCGATGCATTTTATGCACAAGGGCGACGAAAGCTGCGCAAACCCGCCTTTGTCGCGCGCAGCCTCACAATCCAGGTGCCCCGCAGGCCCAAGCCGCCGGCTCCCTCGGCTTGCTCCGACCGCAGGACAGGCCGCACACCGCACCCGGTCCCCGAATGCGGCTGGACAACCCGGCACGCCTCTTGCAACGCTGCACCCGTTCGCAGGAGACCCTCATGACAGCCACCCCCACACCGCCCCGCAAGATCATCATCGACACCGATCCCGGCCAGGATGACGCGGTGGCGATCCTGCTGGCGCTGGCCTGCCCCGAGGCGCTGGAGGTGCTCGGCATCACCGCCGTGGCGGGCAACGTTCCGCTGGCGCTGACCGCGCGCAACGCAAGGATCGTATGCGAGCTTGCAGACAAACCGGAGGTGCCGGTGTTCGCCGGCTGCGACCGCCCCCTGGCGCGCGCCCTGGTCACCGCCGAGCATGTGCACGGCAAGACCGGGCTCGACGGCCCCGTCCTGCCCGAGCCGACCATGCCCCTGCAGGACCAGCACGCGGTGGATTTCCTGATCGAGACCCTGCGCCGGGAGCCGACGGGCACCGTGACCCTGTGCCCCCTCGGCCCGCTCACCAACATCGCCACCGCCTTCGCCAAGGCCCCCGACATCATCCCGCGGGTGGCCGAGATCGTCCTGATGGGCGGCGCCTATTTCGAGGTGGGCAACATCACCCCCGCCGCCGAGTTCAACATCTATGTCGACCCCGAGGCCGCCAAGGCGGTGTTCGGCGCGGGCGCACCCCTAGTGGTGATGCCCCTCGACGTGACCCACAAGGCGCTGACCACCGCGCCCCATATCGCGGGCTTCCGGGCCATGGGCACCCGGGTGGGCGAGATGGTCGCGGCCTGGACCGACTTCTTCGAACGCTTCGACAAGGAAAAATACGGCTCCGAAGGCGCGCCCCTGCACGACCCCTGCGTGATCGCTTGGCTGCTGGCGCCCGAGCTCTTCACAGGCCGCCACATCAACGTCGAGATCGAGGTCGACAGCCCCCTGACCCGCGGCATGACCGTGGCCGACTGGTGGGGCGTGACCGACCGCGCGGCTAACGCGCTCTTCATCGGCGACGTGGACGCCGAGGGGTTCTTCGCCCTGCTCACCGACCGGATCGCGCGGCTGTGACGGGCGCCGGGGTCTGGCATTTCGCGCCGCGGACGCCTAGGTGCCAAGGATGAGCCTGCACATCCCCTTCGAGGCGCGCTATGCCGCCCTTCCCGACCGGTTCCACGCGCAACTCGCCCCCACGCCGGTCTCCGCGCCCGGCCTGATCAAGGTCAATCACCGCCTCGCGCGCGAGCTGGGGCTCGACCCCGCAGCCCTCGAAAGCCCCGAAGGGGTCGCAATGCTGGCGGGCAACGCCGTGCCCGAGGGCGCCGTGCCCATTGCCCAGGCCTATGCCGGGCACCAGTTCGGCGGCTGGAACCCGCAGCTGGGCGACGGGCGCGCGATCCTGCTGGGCGAGTTGCGCCATGCGGACGGGGCCTTGCGCGACGTGCAACTCAAGGGCTCCGGCCCGACGCCGTTCTCGCGCATGGGCGACGGGCGCGCGGGGCTCGGCCCGGTGCTGCGCGAATACATCCTGTCGGAGGCCATGCATGCGCTGGGGGTGCCCACCACCCGCGCCCTGGCCGCCGTGACCACGGGCGAGCGGGTGCTGCGCGAACAAGTGCTGCCCGGTGCGGTCTTCACCCGCGTGGCGTCCAGCCACCTGCGGGTCGGCACCTTCCAGTTCTTCGCCGCCCGCGACGACCTGGACGCGCTCGAAACCCTGTGCGATTTCGCCCGCGCGCGCCATGACCCGGAGGCAGAAACCGCCCTCGACCTGCTGCGCGGCGTCATCGCGCGGCAAGCCGATCTGATCGCGCGCTGGATGGGCCTGGGCTTCATCCACGGGGTGATGAACACCGACAACATGACGATCTCGGGCGAGACCATCGATTACGGCCCCTGCGCCTTCATGGAAGCCTACCATCCCGACACGGTCTATTCCTCCATCGACCGGCACGGGCGCTATGCCTACCGAAACCAGCCGGAGATCGCGGTCTGGAACCTGGCGCAACTCGCCACCGCCCTGCTGCCGCTGATCGACGCGGACCAGGACCGCGCGATCGAGGTGGCGACCGAGGCGGTGCACGGGTTTGCCGATCTTTACCAATCGGCCTGGCTCGACGTGTTCCGGGCCAAGCTGGGCCTCGCCACCGCGCGGGAGGAGGATGCGAAACTGGCCCACGGCCTGCTGCGCCTGATGGCCGAGGCAGGGGTCGATTTCACCCTCGCCTTCCGCGGCCTGGCCGAGGGGCAAGAGGTCGCGCGCAAGCTCTATGCCCAGCCCGAGATCTTCGATGCCTGGGCGCGGGACTGGCGCGCGCGTCTGGCCGAGGAAGGGGTCGATGCGGAGACGCTGACCGCCCGGCTCACATCCGCCAACCCGGCCTTCATCCCCCGCAACCACCGGGTCGAACAGGCGATCCAGGCCGGCATGGCGGGTGACTTCGCACCGTTCCACACCCTGGTCGCCGTGCTGGAGCGTCCCTTCGACGACCAGCCGGAGCATGCGGCCTACATGGCCCCGGCCCGGCCCGAAGAAGCGGTCCGCGAAACCTTCTGCGGCACCTGAACGGCCCGCGCGACGCAAAATCCTTGAGCAAGGATTTTGCTAAGGGTTTTGCGTAAAACCCTTGGCCCCGGCGGCCCGGCGCGCTCAGTCGGGAATCGGCAGGGCGAAGGTCGACTTGATCTCTTCCATCGAAAGCAGCGCGGTCACGTTGTAGATGCGGACCTCGCTGATCAGCGCCTGGTAGAACACGTCATAGGCGCGGGCATTCTCCACCCGCACCTTGAGGATGTAGTCGATATCGCCCGCCAGCCGGTGCGCCTCCAGCACCTCGTCCCGGTCCAGCAGCGCCTTGAGGAAGGCCTTTTGCCACTCCGCCTCGTGCTCGGACGTGCGGATCAGCACGAAGAAACACGCCTCCAGACCCAGCGCCTCGGGGTCCAGCACCGCCGTCTGCCGCCGGATCACCCCGGCCTCGCGCAGCTTGCGAATGCGATTCCAGACCGGGGTCTTCGACGCCCCCACCTGTCGCGCGATTTCCTCCAGCGACTGGCTGGCATCCGCCTGCAGCGCCCTGAGAATTTTCCGATCCGTCGCGTCGAGCGAAACCGCCATTCCAAACCTCCGTGCATTTTGGAACGCCCCGATCCCCTTTTCTCGGATGCAGGACATATTTCCTTATATTTCGGGTCATATGGCGCTTCAATGGGAAATTATCCTATGTTGAGCCACGACATCACAGGGACGACCCCATGCAGCATTTTCCCATCTTCCTCGCGGTCTCGGGCCGACGGATCGTCCTGGGCGGCGGCGGCGACGCCGCGCTGGCCAAGCTGCGGCTTTTGCTGAAGACCCAGGCGCGGCTGACGGTGATCGCACCCGACCCGGCCCCGGAAATCCGCGATTGGGCCGCCGAGGGGCGCCTGCGCCTGATCCCCCGCGCCTTCGAGCCCGGCGACGGGATGTGCGCCAGCCTGGTCTATGCCGCAACCGAGGACGCGGCCGAGGATGCGCGCATCCGCCGCCTCGCCCAGGCCGACGGCGCGCTGGTGAACATCGTCGACAACCTCGCCGACAGCCAGTTCATCACCCCCGCCATCGTCGACCGCGACCCGGTGACCATCGCCATCGGCACCGAGGGCGCCGCCCCCGTGCTGGCCCGCGCGATCAAGGCCGATCTGGAGGCGAAGCTCTCGCCGCTTCTGGGCCTTCTGGCAAAGGTCGGCAAGGGCTTCCGCGCCCGTGCCGAGGCCCTGCCCATGGGCCGCGCGCGCCGGGATTTCTGGCGCGACTACTATTTCCGCACCGGCCCGTCCGCCGCCGACCAGGGCGGGCAGGAGGGGGCCGAGGCCGCCCTCGACACCCTGCTCGCCAGCCATCTTGCCCGCAAGGCCCGGACCGGGTCCGTGGCGCTGGTGGGGGCCGGCCCGGGCGACCCGGAGCTTCTGACCCTCAAGGCGCGCAAGGCGCTCGACGAGGCCGATGTGGTGATCCACGACCGGCTGGTCCCCCCCGCGATCCTGGAGCTTGCCCGCCGCGAGGCCACGCTGATCTATGCGGGCAAGGAGGGCTTCGGCACCTCCACCTCGCAGGAGGCCATCAACGATCTGATCGTCACCCATGCCCGCGCGGGCGCGCAGGTGGTGCGCCTGAAATCCGGCGATCCCGCGGTCTACGGGCGGCTCGACGAAGAGATCGACGCGCTGGAGGACGCGGGCATTCCCTGGCGCATCGTGCCGGGGCTGACCACCGCCTCCGTCGCCGCCGCGACCCTTGGCCAGAGCCTGACCCGGCGCGGTCGCAACGCCGCCCTGCGCTTCCTGACCGGTCACGACACCAAGGGGTTCGCCGACCATGACTGGCGCGGGCTCGCCCGGCCGGGCCAGGTTGCCGCGATCTACATGGGCAAGCGCGCGGCCCGGTTCCTGCAGGGGCGTCTGCTGATGCACGGGGCCGCGCCCGCCACCCCCGTAACCCTGATCGAGAATGTCAGCCGCCCCGACCAGCGCGTCGTCGCCACCGATCTGGCAGGCCTCGCCGACGCCGCCCGGACCCTCACCGGCCCCGCCATCCTGATGTACGGCCTCGCCCCCCGCGACGCCCGCTCCGCCCTGACCGACCTGAAGGAATTTGCCTGATGTCCCGCCCCTTTACCCCCAAGATCGTGACCGCGAACGACCTGCTCGACGGCGACGTGATCTACCTTGCCGCCGATGACACCTGGACCCGGCACCTGGCCGAGGCCGAGGTGCTGGAGGACGAGGCCCATGCCCAGATCCGCCTGATCGACGCCCAGCAGCAGCCCGACCGGGTCGTCGGCGCCTATCTCGCCGATGTCGCCCCGGGCCCCGCGGGCCCCGCCCCGACCCATTTCCGCGAGGCATTCCGGGCCACCGGCCCCTCCAACTACAACCACGGCAAGCAGGAACTGCGCGCCCGCTGATCCCCCGCGCCACCGGAGAGACCCATGTACAGCTACACCGACTTCGACGAAGCGTTCGTGCGCGAACGCGCCGCCCAGTTCCGCGCCCAGGTGGACCGCCGCATCGACGGCTCGCTCACCGAGGACGAGTTCAAGCCCCTGCGCCTGATGAACGGGCTCTACCTGCAACTGCACGCCTACATGCTGCGCGTCGCCATCCCCTACGGCACGCTGAACAGCCGCCAGATGCGCCAGCTTGCCATGATCGCCGAGCGCTGGGACCGCGGCTATGGCCATTTCACCACGCGCCAGAACATCCAGTTCAACTGGCCCCGCTTGCGCGACGTGCCCGACATGATCGACGCGCTGGCCGATGTGGGCATGCACGCCATCCAGACCTCCGGCAACACCATACGCAACGTCACCGCCGACCATTTCGCGGGTGCCGCCGCCGACGAGATCGCCGATCCCCGCCCGGTGGCGGAATTGCTGCGCCAATGGTCCACCGACCACCCGGAATTCCAGTTCCTGCCGCGCAAGTTCAAGATCGCCGTGACCGGGGCCGAGGCCGACCGCGCCGTGATAAAGGCCCATGACATCGGCCTGCAGATCGTCCGCAAGGACGGGCAGATCGGCTACAGGGTCATCATCGGCGGGGGCCTCGGCCGCACCCCGATGATCGGCAAGGTGGTGCGGGACTTCCTGCCCAAGGCGGACCTGCTGCCCTATGCCGAGGCAATCGTGCGGGTCTACAACCAGCTCGGCCGCCGGGACAACAAGTACAAGGCGCGCATCAAGATCACCGTCCACGAGAACGGGATCGAGACGATCCGCGACATGGTGGAGGCCGAGTTCGCCGTCACCCGGGGCAGTTTCGGCGGCGCGGACCAGGCGCTCCTGCGCGGGATCGAGGCGCAGTTCGCCCCGCCCCGCTTCGCCACCCGGTCGACCGAGGCCTATGAGGCCGCCTATGGCACCGACCCGGTGTTCCGCGCCTGGGTGGACACCAACGTCGCCGCCCACCGGGCCGAGGGCTACGGCATCGTGACGATCTCGCTCAAGGCCCATGGCGCCACCCCCGGCGATGCGACCGCCGACCAGATGCGGGTGATGGCGGACATGGCCGAGACCTACGGCCATGACGAGCTGCGCATCAGCCATGAGCAGAACGTGATCCTGCCCCATGTCCATCGCGGCGACCTGCCCGCGATTCATGCCCGGCTGAAAGGCGCGGGCCTGGCCACGGCCAATCTCGGCCTGATCTCGGACATCATCGCCTGCCCGGGCATGGATTACTGCGCACTGGCCACCGCCCGCTCGATCCCCGTCGCGCAAAAGATCGCGACCCGGTTCGACGCGCTGAAACTCGAACACGAGATCGGCGCGCTGAAGATCAAGATCTCCGGCTGCATCAACGCCTGCGGCCATCACCATGTGGGCCATATCGGCATCCTCGGGCTGGACCGCGCCGGCGTCGAAAGCTACCAGATCACCCTGGGCGGCGACGGCACCGAAACCGCGACCATCGGCGAGCGCGCGGGCCCCGGTTTTGCCTATGACGAGATCGTCCCGGCCATCGAGCGGCTGATCCACGCCTATCTGGATCTGCGCGACGGTCCCGAGGAGACCTTCCTCGATGCCTATCGGCGTTTGGGCGCGGCCCCGTTCAAGGCCGCCCTCTATCCGGAGGCCGCGCAGCAAGATGCCGCTTGAAGCCCCCCTGCCGCCGGTCGCGGAGCGGGTCGCGCATCTCAACCATCGCTATCGCCACCACTCGGCGACGGCGGTGGTGGAGCGCGCGCTGAACGACCCGACCGTCGGGCACACCGCGCTGGTCAGCTCCTTCGGGGCGGAGTCGGTGGTTCTGCTGCACATGATCGCGCGGCGCGATCCGGATACTCCGGTGCTGTTCATCGACACCGAGATGCTGTTTCCCGAAACCCTCGCCTATCAGCGGGACGTGTCGGAGCGGCTCGGTCTGCGCAACCTGCGGGTGATCCGCGCGGGTGCGGAGGCAGTGCGCGCGACGGATCCCGAGGGCACCCTGCACCAGCGCGACCCGGATGCCTGCTGCGCCCTGCGCAAGACCGCGCCTCTGGACGCGGCGCTGTCGCGCTTTGACGCCTGGATCACCGGGCGCAAGCGGTTCCAGGCGGGCAGCCGTGCGGCGTTGGAGTTCTTCGAGGCGGACGGTCCGAGCCGGATCAAGGTCAACCCGCTGGCCCATTGGACGCCCGGGGACGTGCAGGACTACATGACCAACAACCGCCTGCCCCGTCATCCGCTGGTGGCGCGCGGCTATCCGTCCATCGGCTGCGCGCCCTGCACATCGAAGGTGGCGCCGGGCGAAGACCCCCGCGCAGGCCGCTGGCGCGATGCCGACAAGGAAGAGTGCGGCATCCATTTCATCAACGGAAAGGCCGTGCGCGGCCCCCTGCCCACAGGAGACGCAGCATGAATGCGACCACCATCGTCACCGACACCGGGTTCGCCGCCGACGACTGGACCGGCGGTTTCACCCCGCTGGCCGAAGCCCCCGCAAATGACGTGCGCAGCCTCGATCTGCCCAGCGACGCCGATGTGGACCGTCTCCTGCTCCGGCTGGAGGGGATCGAAATGATCCGCGTGGATTTCCCGAATTTCGCCGATGGTCGCGGCTTCACCATTGCGCGGCGCCTGCGCGACATGGGCTATGGCGGTCGACTGCGGGCGCGCGGCCATGTGCTCGCGGATCAATACGCCATGGCCCGGCGGTCGGGCTTTGACGAGGTCGAAATCGACGCCGCCCTCGCCGCCCGCCAGCCCGAGGACCAATGGCTCGCCCGCGCGAACTGGCGCGACCATGACTACCGGGCTGCCCTGCGCGCCTGATTGTCCTCTTTCCAGACTGCCAAAGACCGTTTAACAGGGGAGGCGAGATGTCAACCTCGCTTGACAGATGAACAAACCGACCGACGTGATGAGCACCGTGACAGACGCAACACCGATCAAAGTCCCCACCCTTCCGGATGCCCAGACCGTGCTGTCGGTCAAGCACTGGACAGACCGCCTGTTTTCCTTCCGGGTGACGCGTCCGCAGACCCTGCGCTTCCGCTCGGGGGAATTCGTGATGATCGGCCTGATGGGCGACCCGGACCCCAAGACCGGCAAGCAGAAGCCGCTCCTGCGGGCCTATTCCATCGCCTCGCCCTCCTGGGACGAGGAGCTGGAGTTCTATTCGATCAAGGTGCCCGACGGTCCGCTGACCTCGCGGCTGCAACATATCCAGCCGGGCGAGCAGATCATCCTGCGGCCCAAGCCCGTGGGCACGCTCGTGCATGACGCGCTGCTGCCGGGCAAGCGGATCTGGTTCTTCGCCACCGGCACGGGCTTCGCCCCCTTCGCAAGCCTGCTGCGCGAGCCGCAAACCTACGAGGATTACGACGAGGTCATCATCACCCATACCTGCCGCGAGGCGGGCGAGCTGGACTATGGCCGCGAGGTGATCGAGAGCCTCAAGACCGACGAGCTGCTCAACGAGGTGATCGGCGACGGCTTCTGGAAGAAGATCAAGTACTACCCCACCACCACCCGCGAACAGAGCCCCAAGATGGGCCGGATCACGGACCTGATGAAATCGGGGGAGTGTTTTTCGGATCTCGACGTGCCGGTGCTGTGTCCCGAAACCGACCGGGCGATGATCTGCGGCAACCTGGCTTTCAATCTCGAATTGAAGGACATGCTGGAAAGCTACGGGCTCGAAGAGGGCGCCAATTCCAAACCCGCCCATTACGTGGTGGAAAAAGCGTTTCTGGATTGATCCTGTCTTTCGCGCCTGTCGGCCCTTTTGCCCGACAGGTGCCATACACATGCCCGACACTTGCCCGACAGGTATCCGACCGCCATTTTGGCCAGATATCAGGCCGCTTTAGGGGGCTGCATTCTGGCCCAAGGCTGCAATATCCAGCTTGATTGCACCCGCCAGAGCGCTTACCGTCTGCATCTCAAAAGGTAAACGATACAAGGACCAAACCCATAGCCCGCAGACCCCATAACGCCCCGCCGCAACGTGATACCGGCCCGCGCGTGAACGGGCGCATCCGCGCCCCCGAGATTAGATTGATCGATGCCGACGGCGAAAACGCCGGAGTCGTCACCCCCCGAGAAGCCATGCGCATGGCCGAGGAAGCCGGGCTCGATCTGGTGGAGATTTCGCCAAACGCCAATCCGCCGGTCTGCAAGATCATGGATTTCGGCAAGTTCAAATACGAACAGCAAAAACGCGAGAGCGAGGCCCGCAAGAAGCAGAAGACCATCGACGTCAAGGAGGTCAAGTTCCGTCCGAACACCGACACCCATGACTACCAGGTCAAGATGCGCAACGTGTTCAAGTTCCTTGAAGGCGGCGACAAGGTGAAGGTGACCTTGCGGTTCCGCGGACGGGAAATGGCGCATCAGAACCTGGGCCGCGAACTGCTGGAACGGGTCGCCGAGGACACCAAGGAAATCGGCAAGGTCGAGAACATGCCGAAGATGGAAGGCCGCCAGATGGTGATGATGATCGGCCCCCTGGCGAAGTAACCGAAAAACATCGGCACGACCGAAGACGCCGCTTGGATCAAGCGGCGTTTTTGTTGCCCGCAAGTCGCGCGCCGCAGGCCGGATGGCGCGCATGTCCCTGTCACAGTTCCGAAAATACGCACCACCGCAGGCCAGCGGCCCGCGCTCAGCGCACGTCGGTGCGGCCCCGGCGGTCACCGCGCAAATTGGCGTAGAGCACATGGTTGCGCCAGCGCCCGGCGATCTGCAGGTAGCTCTGCGCGACACCCTCGTACTTGAACCCGCATTTCTCCAACGCGCCGCGAGAGGCCGTGTTCTCCGGCAGGCAGGCGGCCTCGATGCGGCTGAGATCCATCTCCGTATGGGCGTAATGGGTAAGCGCGGTGATCGCCTCGCGCATGAACCCCTGCCGGGCATAGGGCGCACCGATCCAGTAGCCCAGGGTGGCCGACTGGGCCGGGCCGCGCTTGACATTGTCGAGCGTGATCGCCCCCAGCAGGTCTTGGCTGCCGCGTTCGAACAAAAAGAGCGGATAGGCGGTCTCGCCCTTGATCGACCGATTGGCCCAGTAGACCCGGTTGGTGAAGGACTTGCGGCTCAGGTGATCGGGCGACCAGGTCGGCTCCCACGGGGTCAGGAATGCGCGGCTGGTCGCGCGCAGGGCGGTCCAGGATCGGAAATCCGCGTGGGACGGCGGGCGCAGCGTCATGCGCTCCGTCTCGATCCGGAGTGCGGGCCGGCGTAGAAGCATCAGGCCGCCAGGCGCTCCCGGATCGCGGCCAGATCCGGCGCCGCGTCGGCGGGGCCATAAAGCGCGGTGGCCACATCCCCGCTCTGGCACAGCTCGGCGCCGTAGACCTTCACGTCGCCGGTGGTGACCGCGTCGATCCGGGCGATGGTCTCGTCCAGGGACGGCACCCGGTTCCACACGCCCACGAGCCGGGCCAGGCGTTCGGCGCGCGAGGACGGGCTTTCCAGCCCCATCAGCAGCCCCGCCTTCATCTGGGCCCGGGCGCGGGCGACTTCCTGGGTGCTCATGTCATTGCCGGCGCGCTGCATCTCCCGCAGGGTGATCTCGCACAGCTCGGCGATCTGGTCGCCGGAGGTGCCCGCATAGATCGTCATCATCCCGGTCTCGGCATAGGCGCCGGACTGGGCGAAGATCGAATAGCACAAGCCACGCTTCTCGCGCACCTCCTGGAACAGGCGCGACGACATCCCGCCCCCGAGTGCCGTGGCATAGACCTGCGCGGTATAGACCGCCGGATCGCGGTAGCCCGGCCCGGGCAGGGCCATGGCGAAATGGACCTGCTCCAGCGGCTTGATCACCCGCGCCTCGCCGCAGGTGAAGCGCGCCTGGGCAGCGTCGGCCCGGTCACGGCGGGCCATGTCGCCAAAAAGCTTCTCGGCCAAGGCCACGAGCGCGTCGTGATCGACCGCCCCCGCCGCGGACAGGATCATGGTTTCGGGCGTGTAATGCTCGCCCACGAAATCGAAGAAATCGTTGCGGGCAAAGCCGCGCACCCGCTCGGCGGGTCCGAGGATCGTGCGGCCCATGGGCTGGTCGGCAAAGGCGCGTTCCTGCAGCCAGTCGAAGACCACGTCGTCGGGCGTGTCGAGCGCCTGTCCGATCTCCTGCAGGATCACGCCGCGCTCTACCTCGATCTCTTCGGGGGCGAAGACAGGGTTGCGCAGGATATCGGCCAGCACATCCACCGCAAGGCCCACATCGGCCTCCAGCACGCGGGCGTAATAGGCGGTGACTTCGCGCGAGGTATAGGCGTTGATATAGCCGCCCACATCCTCGATCGCCTCGGCGATCCCCAGGGTGGAGCGTTTCTCGGTCCCCTTGAACGCCATGTGTTCGAGGAAATGGGCGATGCCGTTCTGTTCCAGCCGCTCGTGACGGCCGCCGGCCAGCACCCAGATGCCCACGGCCGCCGATTTCAGGCCCGGCATGTGTTCGGTCACGATCCGGAACCCGTTGGCCAGCTCGGTCAACTGGGTCTGGCTGTCGGGGGTCTGGGTCATGGGTCGATCCGTTCGCGGATAAGGGTTTGCAGCGCGCCGAGGTCGTTGGGCACTTCGGTCAGGCGTTCGGGCCGCTCATAGAGCGTTTCCATCCGCGGCGGAAGGGGCGGATGCACCCCGGTCGCGGCCTCCACCGCGGCGGGGAACTTCGCCGGATGCGCGGTGGCCAGCGTGACCATGGGCACGCCGGGCTCGATATGCTGCTCGGCCACATGCACGCCCACCGCCGAATGCGGGCACAAAAGCTCGTTCATGGTGTCGCGTGCGCGGGTGATGGTGGCGGAGGTCTCGTCCTCGGACGCGCGGCCCGAGGCGAAGCCTTCGCGCAGGCGGGTCAACGCGCCTTGCGACAGGGTGAAGCCGCCCTTTGTCTTCAACTCGTCCATCAGCTGCGCCACCGCCGCCCCGTCCCGGTCGTAGACGTCGAACAGGAGCCGCTCGAAATTCGAGCTGACCTGGATATCCATGGACGGGCTGATCGAGGGGATGACCGCGTCGGTCTCGTAGGCCCCGGTGGTCAGGCAGCGGTGCAGAATGTCGTTCTGGTTGGTGGCGATCACAAGGGTGTCGATGGGCAGGCCCATGCGCCGCGCGATGTAGCCTGCGAAGATGTCGCCGAAATTGCCAGTGGGCACGGTGAAGCTGATCTTGCGGTCCGGGGCGCCCAGGCTGGTCGCGGCGGAGAAGTAGTAGACGACCTGGGCCAGCACCCGCGCCCAGTTGATCGAATTCACGCCCGCCAGCCGCACCCCGTCGCGGAAGCCGTGGTCGTTGAACATGTCCTTCAGCCGCGCCTGGCAGTCATCGAAATGGCCGTGCAGGGCGAGGGCATGGACGTTGTCCTCGGTGGGCGTGGTCATCTGGCGGCGCTGCACCTCGGAGACCCGGCCGTGGGGATAGAGGATGAACACATCCACGGACGCGATGCCGCGGAACGCCTCGATCGCCGCGGAGCCGGTATCGCCGGAGGTGGCGCCCACGATGGTCACGCGGCTGCCGCGCCGGGTAAGCTCCCGCTGGAAGAGCTGCCCGATGAGCTGCATGGCGAAGTCCTTGAACGCCAGCGTCGGGCCGTGGAAGAGCTCCAGCAGGAAATGGTTGGGCCCGAGCTGTTTCAGGGGCGCGCGGGCGTCGTGGCCGAACCCGCCGTAGGCGGTGGCGATGTCGGTGCGGAATTCTTCTTCGGTGAAGCTGTTGCCCAGGAAGGGCATCATCACCCGGAACGCGATCTCTTCGTAGGGCAGACCGGCCATGGCGCGGATCTCGGCCTCGGTGAGGGTGGGCACGGTTTCGGGGACGTAGAGCCCGCCATCGCTCGCCAGCCCCGCCAGCATCGCTTCGTGGAAGGCCATGGCCGGGGCCTGCCCGCGGGTAGAGATGTAACGCATACGCTTGCCTTGACTATTGCTCGTCCGTCGCCCGGGACGCGCCCCGGTCTGGACGCCTCATACGCCACAGGAAATAGAGTGTCATCCCGAACCACACGGCGGCGAGGGAAAACCATGTCACCGCGTATTCGAGGTGATCGTTCGGAATGCCGCTGGTGTCCAGTGGATAGGGTGTCGCGAAGGGGTCGGGCTCCGACGTGGCGCGCAGGACGATGAGCACCGGCTCGGTGTCGAGGGCCGCGGCCAGGGCGGGCACGTCACGGGCAAACCAGGTGTTGTCGCCCGTGTCCGGCTCGGGCGTGAAGCTGTCGACCTCGTCCGGCCAGTGCAGGTTGCCTTGCAGCCGCGCCTCGGGGAATGTCCGCGGGGCGGCGCGCTGCGCCACGGGCAGGAAACCGCGGTCGATGAGCACGCGGCGCCCGTCGTCGGTCTCGAATGCCGAGATCACGCGGTAAGCGGCGCCGACCCCCTTGGCGCTGGCCAGCACGTCGATCTCTTGGCCGGTGTAGCGGCCGCGGACTTCGACCGCGCGGAAACGGTCGGCCTCCGGGTCGATGGTTGCGGGAAGGTCCACGGGGGCCTCGGTGATCCGCGCATCGATGGCGGCCAGAAACGCTTCCTTCTCGCCCAGCCGGTTGACCTGCCAGTTGCCAAGGGCGAGCAGGATCGCGGTGCCGATCAGACCGAATGCGAGGGGGATACCGAGGCGCAGCATGGGGCTCCTTTGGGCAGGGGGTGGATTGAGGAGGGCTCGGCAGACGTGCAAACGGCCGGGACAGGGCCCGGCCGCATGGCGCGTTCAGAGTGTGGGGTCAGGAGCCCCAGACATAGATCGCCGCGAACAGGAACAGCCAGACCACATCGACGAAGTGCCAGTACCAGGCCGCGGCCTCGAAGCCGATATGCTTCTCGGCGGTGAAGTGGTCGCGGCGCACCCGCAGGTAGCACACGAAGAGGAACACCGTGCCGATGATCACATGCGCCCCGTGGAAGCCTGTGGCCATGAAGAAGTTGGCGCCGTAGATGTTGCCCGCGAAGCCGAAGGCCGCATGGGTGTATTCATAAGCCTGGAAGCCGGTGAAGATCACGCCGAGCACGATCGCCAGCAAGAGCCCGGTCTTCATGTCCTTCTTGTTGTTCTCATGCACCAGCGCGTGATGCGCCCAGGTCGCCGCCGCGCCGGAACACAGCAGGATAAGCGTGTTGATCAGCGGCAGGTGCCAGGGGTCGAAGGTTTCGATCCCCGCGGGCGGCCAGATGCCGTCCACCGCGGGGCTCATGCCGCCGGGGTCCATCGGATAGAGCGCGTGCTTGAAGAAGCTCCAGAACCAGGCCGCGAAGAACATCACTTCGGACATGATGAAGAAGATGAAGCCGTAGCGCAGGCCGATCCGCACCACCGGGGTGTGATCGCCTGCGTGGCTCTCGCGCACGACCTCGGTCCACCAGCCCACCATGGTGGTGATCACGCCCGCCAGACCGACGAGGAACATGTAAGGGCCCTGCCCCGTCATCCAGAGCACCGCCCCGAACAGCATGATGAACCCGCTGACCGACCCGACGAAGGGCCAGATCGAGGGCGGCAGGATGTGATAGTCGTGATTTTTTTGTTGTGCCATTGGGGGCTCTCCTCAGGCAGGTCAGTTATAGCTTTGGGGTTGCGGGACCGGATCGACGGCCGGAAGGTAGGCCGCGGTTTCCGCGGGCTCGGGCATGTCGATCTCGTAAAAGGTGTAGGACAGGGTGATATGCGAGTTCGCCGCGGCCTCCGCATCGTCGACGATTTCGGGGTCGACAAAGAAGGTGACCGGCATCAGCACGGTCTCGCCGGGCATCAACACCTGCTCTTCGAAGCAGAAACAGTCGATCTTGGTGAAATAGCCGCCCGCGTTGAACGGCGCGACATTGTAGCTGGCAGAGCCTGCGACGGGCACATCCGTGGGGTTGTGCGCCTCGTAGAACGCGAGGCCGGTCTCGCCGATGCGGATCTCGACCTCGTGCACCGTGGGCTTGAACTGCCAGGGCATGTCACGTTCCAGCGAGGCGTCGAACTTGATCTTGATGGTCCGGTCGAGGATCACGTCGGAGCCGGTTTCGGCGGTATTGGTTGTCCCGCCGAAGCCCGTGACCCGGCAGAACCAGTCGTAAAATGGCACCGCGGCCCAGGCCAGCGCCCCCATGGTCACCACCACGCCGACCAGTTTCAAAGCGGTCTTGCCATGGCTCGGCGGTTGGGTCTGTGTTTCGCTCATTCTCCACGCTCCACAAGTTGGGGCCTTGCGACATGGTCGAACCCCTCGATGGGGCCGTCCTCGGATACCTTGGCCACCGTAAGGCCAAAGACGATGGCGGCGAAGCCGACCAGCAGGCCCGCGACGCCGAAATTTCGCCCGGCGCGCCGGGTGTGCAACTCGTGATCTTTGCCGAATGCCATGGTCTACCCTCCGAAGGTCCAAAGACCGCTGCGGGTCAGGATTGCCTCGGCCAGCAGCGCGGTGAAATGCAGGGCGAGATAGAGCAGCGAAAACTTGAAGAAGCGTTTTTCGGTCGCGTATTTATCCGCTTCCGCCTGCGCCTCGTCACGGCGCCAGATGTCCCACGCCCCCTTGAGGAAGATCGCGTTCAGAACAAGGGCCGTGGCGAGATAAAGTGGACCCGCGACCGGGGTCAGCGCCAGGCCGAGCGCCACAGGCACCAGCAACACGGTATAGACCAGGATATGAGTGCGGGTCGATTTGCGCCCGTGGGTCACGGTCAGCATCGGCACGCCCGCATCGTGGTAGTCGGATTTCATGAAGAGCGCGAGCGCCCAGAAATGCGGCGGCGTCCACATGAAGATCAGCGCGAACATCAGCACCGCCTCGAGGCTGACCGAACCCGTCGCCGCCACCCAGCCGATCATCGGAGGAAAGGCACCCGCGGCCCCGCCGATCACGATATTCTGGGGCGTGGAGCGTTTGAGCCACATGGAATAGACGACCGCATAGAAGAAGATCGTGAAGGCCAGAAGCCCCGCGGCCAGAAGGTTGGTGGCCAGCGCAAGCATCACCACCGACAGACCCGACAGGCCCAGACCCAGGGCCAGCGCCTCGCCCGGCTGCACCTTGCCCGCCGGAACGGGGCGGCCCGCAGTGCGCTTCATGATCACGTCGATATCCGCGTCCCACCACATGTTCAGCGCGCCGGAGGCCCCTGCCCCCACGGCGATGAACAGGATCGCGCAGAACCCAACCATCGGGTGCAACGAGACGGGCGCCACGAGCAGCCCCACAAGGGCGGTGAATACCACCAGGGACATCACGCGCGGCTTGAGCAGGGCGAAATAGTCGCCAAAGCTGCCTTCGCCGCTCAGGGGCATGGATCTGTCGAAGCTTGCGTCGCTCATGGGATCTCGCTGGCTTTCACGAAAAGGGCCGGCCCGCATGCGGGCCGACGCGGGTCATGTCACTTGGCGGCGTAGTCCACGGTACGCGGGGTGCCGTTGTACTGCGCGATCGCGGTGTCGAGCCAGCGCGCATATTCTTCCTTGCTCACCACCTTGACGGTAATGGGCATATAAGCGTGATCCTTGCCGCAAAGTTCCGAGCACTGGCCGAAATAGATGCCTTCCTTCTCGGCCGAGAACCACAGTTCCGCCAGACGCCCGGGGATGCCGTCCTGCTTCACGCCGAAGGCCGGGATGGTCCAGGAGTGGATCACGTCCGCTGCGGTCACCTGCACCACCACGGTGGTGTCCACGGGCACGACCATCGCGGTATCGGTGGCCAGCAGGAAATGCTCGTCCTCGTAGCCGTGCTCGGCCAGTTCGTCGCGCGCCAGCATGAAGGATTCGAAGCCGAAATCATGCTCGGGATACTCGTAGCCCCAGAACCACTGGTAGCCCGTCGCCTTGATGGTCACTTCCGCCTCGGGGATTTCCTGCTGCTTGAAGAGCACGGGCAGGGAGAAGGCGCCGATGAACACCAAGATCAGGATCGGCACCACGGTCCAGGTGATCTCGATCGGGGTGTTATGGCTGAACCGGGCCGGCTCCGGATTGGACTTCGCGTTGTGGCGGACGATCGTCCAGGCGATCAGGGCCGTCACGAACAGCACGATCGCGGTGATGATGACCAGCAGCAGCCCGTCGAGCCATTGCAGTTCCCGCGCCAGTTCGGTCGCCGCGGGCTGGAACCCGATGCCGCCCGGAATGGGTTGGCCGATGATCTCCATGCCTTCGCGATTGTCTGCAAATGCCGGCGCGCCAAGAGCGGCCATCCCAGCCGCCAGACCTCCGGTGATCCGGGTCATGTTTGCCATGAGTCGTTCCCTGTTATGTCGCGGCCAGAGCCGCGCGATGCCCTGTTCAGATACGGATCGCCCGCACCCGATGCTTCGATGCGCAAAGCGCCCGGCAGACCCGTCTGGTACGGTATGCCGTTGTGTCCGGACACTTGTGAACCATATATCCGGTAGGCACACAAGCGCTCCACCTGCGCCTTCGTGTCGCGATTTGACATGGATCAAGGAAAACCCCGATGACTGACGCTGCGTTCCGCCCTTTCGAGACTTCGCTGGATCCCGACGTGGCGCTTCGCGTGCTGCGCGAGGCGGTTGCCGGGGCCGATGACGGGGAGCTTTTCCTCGAACGGCGGCGGTCGGAGTCGCTCCTGCTGGATGACGGGCGGATCAAGACGGCGAATTACGACGCATCCGAGGGGTTCGGGCTGCGTGCGGTGCGTGGCGAAACGGCGGGCTATGCCCATTCCACCGAACTGTCCGAGGCGGCCTTGCGGCGTGCGGCGACGACCGCGCGGCTGGCGGTGGGCGACGGCGGCGGGGTGCTGGCCGAGGCGCCGGGGGCCACGAACCGGCGTCTTTATTCGGATGAAAACCCTATGGATGCCGCCGCCTTCGGCGTGAAGATCGAAACCCTGCGCGAGATCGATGCCTATGTCCGGGCGCTCGACCCGCGCGTGGTGCAGGTCTCGGCCTCCCTGGCCGCGTCGATCCAGGAGGTCGAGATCCTGCGCCCCGAGGGCCACCGGGTGCGCGACGTGCGCCCGATGACCCGGCTCAACGTGTCGATCATCGTCGAACAGGACGGCCGTCGCGAGAGTGGCTCGGCTGGGGGTGGCGGGCGCTATGGGCTGGCGAGCCTGATGGGCGCGGAGCATTGGCAGGGCGTGGCGCGGGAGGCGTTGCGGGTCGCGGTCGTTAACCTCGATGCGGAGCCTGCGCCCGCGGGGGTGATGGATGTGGTGCTTGGCCCCGGCTGGCCCGGTATCCTGTTGCACGAGGCGGTGGGGCATGGGCTCGAGGGCGATTTCAACCGCAAGAAATCCTCGGCCTTCGCCGGGCTGATGGGCCAGCGGGTGGCCGCCCCCGGGGTGACCGTGCTCGACGACGGTACGATCCCGGACCGGCGCGGATCGCTCACGGTCGACGACGAGGGCACGCCCTCGCACAAGACGACGCTGATCGAGGACGGCATCCTCGTGGGGTTCATGCAGGATCGCCAGAACGCGCGCCTGATGGGGGTGGAGGCCACGGGCAACGGTCGGCGGGAAAGCTACGCGCATATCCCCATGCCGCGGATGACCAACACCTATATGCTGGGCGGGGATGCCGCGCCGAGGGAGATCGTGGCGGACCTGAAGGACGGGATCTACGCGGTCGGGTTCGGCGGCGGACAGGTGGATATCACCAACGGCAAGTTCGTCTTCTCCTGCACCGAGGCCTACCGGGTGAAGAACGGCAAGGTGGGCGCTCCGGTAAAGGGGGCGACGCTGATCGGCGACGGGCCCACTGCGATGCAGCAGATCCGCGCCATCGGCAACGACATGGCGCTCGATCCCGGGATGGGCAATTGCGGCAAGGCGGGCCAGTGGGTGCCGGTGGGCGTGGGCCAGCCGACCCTGATGATCGGGGGGCTGACCGTGGGCGGATCGGCGGCGTGACGGGGCGCCAGACCGAAACACGAACACCGCGCGGCGAAAAAACGACTTTCGTCCGCGATTTTTTTAAAGTTTTTACCTCGCATTAAGAATTTGAGGCCAAAGGTAGTTCCAGATCAGGCGGATGCCGGGTGTTTGTTGTCTCTGTCGACCCACCCACCCTCGCACCACCTCAGACCGGAGGCGCAAACGACCCCTCTCGGTATCCGTCTGATCCAGTCTTCCCGAAAAAACAGGCGTCGGGCGGGACAGTTGCCAGAAGGACTCTTGACCCATGGCCAAGGATATCGCGCCGCTCTTTCCCGATGATGACACCCCGCAGGCGCCCCGCTCCGTGGACGAGGCGCTGGATTGGCTGCAACTGATCCGCAGCCCCCGGGTCGGTCCCGTCACGTTTCACAAGCTTCTTGCCGAATACGGCACTGCGCGCGCAGCGCTCGATGCGCTGCCCGAGGTCGGTTCGGCGGCTGGGCTGAAGGATTTGCGCCCGATCGCGCGCGACCGGGTCGAAAAGGAATACACCACCGGGCGCAAGATGGGCGCGCGGCTCGCGGCCCTGGGCGGGACGCTCTACTCGGACCGGCTGTCCAGCATCGACGACGCACCACCGCTTCTGTGGTGCCTTGGCGATGTCGAATTGCTCAAACGCTCCGCCGTGGCCCTCGTGGGGGCGCGCAATGCCTCGGCCATCGGCCAACGTCTGGCCCGCGCCTTTGCCAAGGGGCTGGGCAGCGAGGATCAGGTGATCGTATCGGGGCTGGCACGCGGGATCGATGCCGCCGCCCATGACGCCGCGATCGACACGGGCACCATCGCCGTGGTCGCGGGCGGGCTCGACGTGATCTATCCCAAGGAAAATACCGAGCTGTTCAAGCGCATCGCCAAGCAGGGACTGATCGTGTCGGAACAACCGCTCGGCATGCAGCCCCAGGCGCGGCATTTCCCGCGCCGCAACCGGCTGATTTCCGGCCTGGCGCGCGCGGTGGTAGTGGTCGAGGCGACCGTGAAATCGGGCAGCCTGCTGACCGCGCGGGATGCCGCCGACCAGGGGCGGGAGGTGATGGCCGCCCCCGGGCACCCGTTCGACGGGCGCGCGTCGGGATGCAACCAGTTGCTGCGCGATGGCGCGACCCTGGTGCGCAATGCCGAGGACATCCTGCTGGCGCTTTCGCCAGAGGCCGCAGCGCCATCGCCGGAGCCCGCCGCCGCACCTGCGCCGGAGCTTGGCCGGCCCTCCGCGGACGAGTTGCGCGGTCGCGTTCTGGCCACGCTCGGCGCCACGCCGCTGCCCGAGGATCAGGTCATTCGCGCCCTCGGTCTGCCCGCGGCGCAAGTCAATGCGGCCCTGGTGGAGTTGGAGATGTCCGGTCAGATCACCCGCGCCCCCGGGGGAATGCTGAGCCTCGGGTGCTGAGACGTTCCAGCGCAGGCCGGAACCGCTTGGTCGGCTTGCCGAAACGGCCCCTGCGCTGCGCAGCAGACCTGTTGCGCGCGCGTCGGTACGCGGCCTGCGCCGCGCGCCCATTTGCGCGGGATCGGTGGCCAACTCGGCTCGGCGCGCCCGCGCCAAGGCGCCTCGCCGGACCGGTCGGCATTGACATTCCAAACCAAGCCGCCACATCTAGCGCGCAATTGACCCGCCTTTTTTTCAGGACATCCCATGCCCGTTGTCGTCGTCGAGTCGCCCGCCAAAGCCAAGACAATCAACAAATATCTCGGCAGCGACTTCACGGTTCTTGCCTCTTACGGGCATGTACGCGACCTGCCCCCGAAGGACGGATCGGTCGATCCCGAGCACGGGTTCGAGATGTTGTGGGAGATCGCGAGCGACAGTCGCAAGCATGTCAAGGCCATCGCCGACGCACTGAAGGATGACGACACGCTGATCCTCGCCACCGACCCCGACAGGGAAGGCGAGGCGATCAGCTGGCACCTTCAGGAAGCCCTGACCAAGCGCAAGGCGATCAAGAAATCGACCGATGTCAGCCGCGTTGTGTTCAACGCCATCACCAAGTCCGCGGTGACCGAGGCGATGAAGAATCCGCGCGACGTGGACATGGAACTGGTCGAGGCGTATCTGGCCCGCCGCGCGCTCGACTATCTGGTGGGCTTCAACCTCAGCCCGGTGTTGTGGCGCAAGCTGCCCGGCGCGAAATCGGCCGGACGGGTGCAGTCGGTCTGCCTGCGGCTGATCGTCGAGCGAGAGATGGAGATCGAAGCCTTCGATCCCAGGGAATACTGGTCCGTGCGCGCGGTGCTGGAGACCCCGCGCGGCCAGACCTACGAGGCGCGGCTGACCGAGCTTGCGGGCAAGAAACTTGACAAGTTCGACCTCGCCACGGCGGAGGCGGCGGAGCTTGCGGTGCAGGCGGTTACGTCGCGCAAGCTGAGCGTGACGTCGGTCGAGGCCAAGCCCGGCACCCGCAACCCCTCGGCCCCCTTCATGACCTCGACGCTGCAGCAGGAGGCCAGCCGCAAGTTCGGCTTCGGCGCGCGTCAGACCATGTCGACGGCTCAGCGGCTCTATGAGGCGGGCTACATTACCTACATGCGGACCGACGGGATCGACATGGCGCCCGAGGCGGTGACCATGGCCCGCGATGCGATCAAGGAACGGTTCGGGGCTGCGTACCTGCCCGACAGCCCGCGGATCTACAAGAACAAGGCCAAGAACGCCCAGGAAGCCCACGAGTGTATCCGCCCAACGGAAATGAGCCGTGCGCCCGAGGACCTGAAGGTCACCGAGCCCGATCAGCGCAAGCTTTACGACCTGATCTGGAAGCGGACCCTGGCCAGCCAGATGGCCGCGGCACGGCTGGAGCGGACCACGGTCGAGATCGGCTCGCCCGATGGCCAGGTCGCGCTGCGCGCCACCGGGCAGGTCGTTGTTTTTGACGGGTTCATGAAGGTCTATACCGAAGGACAGGACGAGGAGAGCACCGCCGAGGACGAGCGCCGCCTGCCCCAGATCGGCCAGGGCGACCCCGCGCCGCTGCACAAGGGCGGGATGGAGGCGGCCTTCGCCAAGGCCGGGTCGCGCGAGGACGACGTGGTAGAGGCTGCGCCCACTGGTGGAATGCAGCAGGGCCCCGGAGGGCTTCTGTCCGAAAACGGCGCGGTGTTTGGACAGCAGCATTTCACGCAGCCCCCGCCCCGCTACACCGAGGCGACGCTGGTCAAGCGGATGGAGGAGCTCGGCATCGGGCGACCATCGACCTATGCCTCGATCGTCACGACGATCCAGGACCGCGGCTATGTCACCAAGGACAAGAACCGGCTGATCCCCGAGGACAAGGGCCGGTTGGTCACGGCGTTCCTGGTCAACTACTTCCGCAAATACGTGGGCTACGACTTCACCGCCGATCTGGAAAACCAGCTCGACGAGGTGTCCGCCGGGGACCGGAACTACAAGGATGTGCTCGACCGGTTCTGGCGCGATTTTTCCGCCGCGATCGCCGAGACCTCCGAGTTGCGCATCACCGAGGTGCTGGAGAAGATCAACGAGGTGCTGGCGCCGCATCTCTTCCCGCCGCGCGAGGATGGCAAGCCGCCGCGGCTCTGCCCGAATTGCGAGATCGGGCAGCTGTCGATGCGCACGGCGCGGTCCGGCGGAGCGTTCATCGGCTGCTCGAACTACCCCGAGTGCCGCTACACCCGGCCCTTCGGCCCGCCGGGCATGGAAGAAGCCAGCGGCATCCCGCCTGAGGGCAAGCTTCTGGGCGAGGACGGTGGCGACGAGATCCGCGTGTTCAAGGGCCGGTTCGGGCCTTACGTGCAGCGCGGGGCAGTCACCGAGGAGAACAAGAAGCCGCCGCGCCAGTCGATCCCCAAAAGCTGGGTGCCGGAGGAGTTGGAACTGGACAAGGCGGTGATGCTTTTGTCCCTGCCCCGCCAGATCGGGCTGCACCCCGACGACGGCGTGCCGGTCTGGGCCAATATCGGGCGCTACGGGCCCTACCTGAAACATGCCGACAGCACGTCGGACCGGGGCGGGACCAACGCCAATCTCGAAGATATCGAGGAGGTGTGGACCGTGGGCATGAACCGCGCGGTGCAGCTTCTGGCCGAAAAGGTCGCCTCCCGCGGGGGGCGCGGCGCGGCGGCCAAACCCCTGCGCGAGTTGGGCGAGCACCCGGAGGCAGGCGGGCCTGTCAATATCATGAAGGGCAAGTATGGCCCCTACGTGAAATGGGAGAAGATCAACGCCACCATCCCCAAGGAGACCGACCCCGAACAGGTCACCATGGAGATGGCCGTGCAACTGATCGAGGAACGCGCCGCCAAGTCCGGCAAGAAGGCCCCCGCCAAGAAAAAGGCCGCGACCAAGAAGAAAACCGCCGCAAAGAAGACCTCTGCGAAATAGCCCGGACGCCTGACGGAATTGCGGGCGCCGCGGGCCCGGCAGATTGACACCGCGGATGCGCGGCGTCAGAACAGGGCCAAGCTATTTCGAAGGTGCAGTATGCAGAAAATCTATGGCTCGGCCGCCGAGGCGCTTGAGGGGCTCTTGTTCGATGACATGCTGATCGCGGCGGGAGGGTTCGGCCTGTGTGGCATTCCCGAGCTGCTGATCGAAGCGGTCCAGAAAAGCGGCGTCAAGCGTCTGACCATCGCCAGCAACAACGCTGGGGTGGATGATTTCGGCCTCGGGCTCCTGCTGCAGACCAAGCAGGTCAAGAAGATGATGTCGTCTTATGTCGGCGAGAACGACCTGTTCATGCAGCAGTACCTGTCGGGCGAGTTGGAGATCGAGTTCAACCCCCAGGGCACCCTGGCCGAGCGGATGCGCGCGGGTGGTTGCGGGATTCCGGGCTTCTACACAAAGACCGGCGTGGGCACCGTGATTGCCGAGGGCAAGGAGCACAAGGACTTCAACGGCGAGACCTATATCCTCGAAGAAGGGATCTTCGCCGACCTGTCCATTGTGAAGGCCTGGAAGGCGGACGAGACCGGCAACCTCGTGTTCCGCAAGACCGCTCGGAATTTCAACCCGCCCGCCGCGATGTGTGGCAAGGTCTGCGTCGCCGAGGTGGAGGAGATCGTTCCGACCGGCACACTGGACCCGGATACCATCCATCTGCCCGGCATCTATGTGCACCGCCTCGTCCAGGGGGAGCACGAAAAACGGATCGAGCAGCGGACGACACGCGCCGCCTGACAAGGGGGGGAAGGCAGATGAAGCCACGCACGCTAGGAACAGTGCTGGATGATCGGGAGGCGCTGGCCGGATTCTCGCGCGCGCGGGTGGCCATGGTGCTGACCAATCCCAACATCCATGACAACCCGATTGTCTATGTGAACGACGCGTTCGAGCGGGTGACCGGTTATTCGCGCACCGCGGCGATCGGCCGGAACTGCCGGTTCCTGCAAGGCAGCATGACCGACGATGCCGATGTTGCGAAGTTGCGCCGCGCGATCGAGCGCGAAGAGGACGTGACTGTCGACATCCTGAACTACCGCGCGAGTGGCGAGCCGTTCCTTAACCGACTGATCATCGCGCCGGTCAAATCAGACGACGGCAAATGTCACTATTTCATCGGCATCCAGAAGGCGATGTCGGACCGCGATATCGACAGCTCCACACTGAGCATCGAGAAACAACTCAACGCCGTGCAGCGCCGGGTGCGCCAAGACCTGTCGATGCTGATCGACATCATCCGGGACCAGTCCAACCGGATGGGCTCGGAAGAAGGCTTCGCGGCCCTCGCCCGCCGGATCGAGTGCCTGCAGCTTCTTTATGAAGAGATGCGCCTGTCGGACCGCGACGCGCATCGGCAGGGGATCTCAATGGGTAGCTACCTGACCCGGGTGGCCAATGCGATCGCTCATTCCGACGGACGGCCGGGCGTGGCGTTCTCCATCGAGGTCGGCCGGTTCGAAGCCGATCTGGAAACCGCAACGCGGACCGGGCTGATCCTGTCGGAAGTGCTTACCAACGCATTCCAGCATGCCTTTGTCGGGCTCGATGCGGGCACCGTGCGGATGGAAGTGATCGCCCTGACCGAAGGCGGCTTCCGAGTGGTGATCTCCGACGATGGCGTGGGCATTCCCAAGGATATGCCCGTGCCGGCGACGCAGACCCTAGGCGGACGGATCGCGACCGAGTTGATCGACAGCCTCGAAGGCACCCTGAATTATGTCCGCGGCGCAGCCGGAACCGTCGTGATTATCGACGTGCCCGCGGGCAATTGAAGACGACAGAGAAGGAACTTCCCCTCATGGCATGGGACCGCAATCAGATGGCTGCGCGCGCGGCGCAGGAGTTGCAGGACGGCATGTACGTCAACCTCGGCATCGGGATCCCGACGCTGGTGTCGAACTACATCCCCGAGGGCATCACCGTGACCCTGCAATCGGAGAACGGCATGCTGGGCATGGGCCCCTTTCCCACCGAGGACGAGGTCGATGCCGACCTGATCAATGCGGGCAAGCAGACGATCACCGAACTGCCCCAGACGGCCTATTTCGACAGCGCCCAGAGCTTCGGCATGATCCGGGGCGGCAAGATCGCCATGGCGATCCTCGGCGCGATGGAAGTGGCCGAGAACGGGGATCTGGCGAACTGGATGATCCCGGGCAAGCTCATCAAGGGGATGGGTGGCGCGATGGATCTGGTGGCCGGTGTCGGCCGGGTCATCGTGGTGATGGATCACACCAACAAGCGCGGCGAGACCAAGCTTCTCAAGGAATGCACCCTGCCGCTGACCGGCAAGGGTGTCGTGGACCTGGTGATCACCAATCTCGGCGTGCTCGAGGTGGTCGAGGGCGGTCTGAAGATCGTCGAATGCGCCGAGGGCGTGACCGAGGACGAGATCCGCGCCGCGACCGAAGCCACGATCGTCTGAGCCTTCGCTGCTGCGCAAGGAACGGCACCGGTCCTGGACTTTCTCGCCTTGCGCGGCGCGGTCCCGCTTGTTTTGGCCCTTCGGGCCTGCTCAGTTCACGGCCATCGTGGTGAAGACGCAGCCATCCGATGCCAGTTGCGGCGGTGACGCGCACAAGCTGCGCGCCACGCGCCAGGCCGCCAGCACCTTGGGCACGTAAGCCCGTGTCTCAGGGTAGTCGGGGACACCGCCTGCCCCTTTCACCGCGTTCTCCCCGGCATTGTAGCCCGCCAGCGCCAGGATCGCATCGCCGTCGAACGTGCCCATAAGCCAGTCGAGGTAGCGCACCGCCCCGGCGATGTTATCGGCCGGATCGAACGGGTCGTCCACGTCGAACCGCGCGGCGGTAGCCGGGATCAGCTGCATCAGGCCCTGCGCGCCCTTGGGGCTGACCGCGTCGGGCCGACCGGAGGATTCCACCGCCATCACTGACAGGACAAGCGCCGGAGAGACCCGCGTGCCGATCGTGCTGGCCAGAATGGTCCGACCATGGGCGGCGGCGAGCCCTTGCAGGGTCGCGAGGCCCGGGGTCGGCAGATCACGCCCCCCGTCGCCCGTGACAAAATCCACGGCTGTGAGGAACCGGGCCGGATTGGCGGTCTGCAACTCGGTCCCCGTAGCAGACCAGAACGCCCCCACTGCGGGATCTTCGTTCGGTTGGGGCCGCGCGGGCTGATCCCCGGGCGTGGCCAGCGCCGGAGCCGGTGGCGGAACGGTCGGTACGATCTGCACGGTGATCCGGCGGCTCGCCCCGGGCGCAGGGGGCGTGATCTTCTTGAAGGTGAATTCAGCCGCAGGGGGAGGCCGAGTCGCCTCTGTGGCCTGCGCGGCCGCGTCGGTCAGCCCGGCAGCCAGCGCCAGAAACGCCGCGACCGAGGCGGAAAGGGGTGTCTGTGCCATCTAACCTGCTCGTTTTGACACAATCCTAGCAAATCCTCGACCTCAACCGAGACAAAAATCGAGAGAACCCATGTTTTTCGTTAAGGATTTCGCGCGATTTTCCAAAGGTGCGGCAAGTAATCCCCCCAAGACAACCCAGATTGTTTCAAATTCCACAAAAATCTCGGACCCAAAGAACCGAAATCCGGTTTATGTCGAGAACCGGGCCAAGTCTTGCCAGAATTCTCCGGCATCTTTGCAGCATTCCGAAACGGACAACGGCGCATAGCGTATCGCCGGGTTCAAGATCGGTAAGACACTGACATGGAACCCAAGAGGACCTGAGACATGAAACTGTTCAAGCTTGCAAAGACCTTCCGCTCCGAAGAAGACGGCGCTGTCACCGTGGACTGGGTCGTGCTGACCGCCGCCATCGTGGGCCTCGGCATCGCCGTGTACGGCGTCGTGTCCGGCGGGATCGCAAACCTGTCCGGCGACATCGACACCCAGCTGGAAACCGACCAGATCAACACGTCGTTCCCGGCCGCACCCGCCGACTAAGCCCGGGACCGGAACTCGCGAGGGGGCTGCGCAAAACGCGCGGCCCCCTTTGCATGCGCAAAGCGCTTTTCCAAGGGTCCACTCGCATGGATTTGCTGCGAAAAGACCTGCCAAACACCCAAAACCCACCATATTCCTGCCGCGTTTCAAGGCGATATTGACAGCATCGAAACGGACACCTTACGGGCGCCGCGACGGTGAGAAACCAAGGATCAAGGATCAAGGATCAAAACCATGAAACTGTTCAAGCTTGCAAAGACCTTCCGCTCCGAAGAAGACGGCGCTGTCACCGTGGACTGGGTCGTGCTGACCGCCGCCATCGTGGGCCTCGGCATCGCCGTGTACGGCGTCGTGTCCGGCGGGATCGCAAACCTGTCCGGCGACATCGACACCCAGCTGGAAACCGACCAGATCAACACGTCGTTCCCGGCCGCGCCCGCCGACTGACATCGGCATCGGCGCCTGTACAAGGCCGCGCCTGCGGGTGCGGCCTTTCGCATGTCTTTTGGCACGGCTTCGCGCCCCAGAAGGGCCTCATTTGAGCCCATCCTGCGTCGCAAGAAGCCTGTAGCCTGCACCGGAAGCGGCCCGCCGCCGCGACCCTTCATCAATGAGGCACATCATGCGTTTGGTTTTTGGACTGGTATTGCTCCTCGGGGTCGGCCTGGCCGGCTTTGCGGTGATGATGGCAAAAGACAGGTTTGACCAGTATCAGACCGTTGTCGCCAAACAGCAGCAGAAACTCGCGGCCGCAGTGGACGTGGTCGAGGTCTATGTCATGGATACACCGATCCGCTACGGCGAGAAGATCGGCAAGGATGACGTGCGCAAGGTCCGTTGGCCCGCGGACGCGTTGCCCGAAGGCGCGTTCCAGACCGAGGAAGGCCTGTTCCCGGATGCCGAGGGCCGGTTGCGCACGGCCACCCGCGCCATGGAAGCCAATGAGCCGGTCCTTGCGGTGAAGGTCACCGAACCCGGCCAGGATGCGGGTGTTTCGTCCCGTCTCGGCAAGGGCATGCGGGCCTTCGCCATCAGCGTCACGGTCACCTCGGGCGTCTCCGGCTTCTTGCGGCCTGGCGACCGGGTCGACGTCTACTGGAGCGGCTCGTCCAAGGGACAAGACGTCACCAAGCTGATCCAGTCCAGCATGCAGATCATCGGCATCGACCAGAACGCCGATATGGACCGCACCGCCCCGACCATTGCGCGCACCGTCACCGTGGAGGCCACGCCGCAGCAAGTCGCAGGTCTCGCCCAGGCGCAGCGTACCGGCAGCCTGTCCCTGTCGCTGGTGGGGGCCGCCGACGATGCCTTTGTTGGCAATATCGAAGTCAACCAGGACGAACTGCTCGGCATCGTGGAAGAGGAAGAAGTCATCGAACGCGCGGAGGTCAAGGAAGTCTGTACGATCCGCACCCGCCGCGGGTCCGAAGTGGTCGAAATCCCGATCCCCTGCACCAACTGATTTCCCTACTGTGACCTCATGAAGACGCGGTGACCGTTGCAAAATGGTCACCGCTTCGCGTTATCACCGGCCTGCCCGGTCGAAGAGCGGCCTCTAACCGCATGATTCTTGATTGAAACCGCAAAAGAGGGCATGCTTGTCCGATAAGGGGCGTAAGACCCCGTTTTGAGAGTGGTCATAGAGGCAGGATCACATGACAATGAGACTTTGGGTGACCGCGGGGCTTCTGGGCCTTGCTCTTGGCGCATCGATTGGTACCGCTCCGGCCATGGCGCAGGTCTTGCGCGTGCAGGAGGGCCAAGCAGATTCGACCTTGCAAGTGCCCATGAACCGCGCGGTCGTGGTCGAAAGCGACATTCCTTTCGCTGAACTCTCCGTTGCAAATCCGGGCATAGCAGACATCGCCACCCTGTCGGATCGCAGCATCTATGTTCTGGGCAAATCCCAGGGGCGCACCACCATGACCCTGCTCGGCGCGGATGGACGGCTGATCACGAACGTGGACGTTCAAGTCACGCCGGATATCGCCGAGTTCAAGGAGCGGCTGGAGCAGATCCTGCCCGGCGAGAACATCGAAGTACGCACCGCAAACGATGGCGTGGTTCTGAGCGGAACAGCCTCCAGCGTCACCGCGATGGATCGCGCCCTGGACCTCGCGCAGCGCTACGCGCCGGACCGGGTGTCCAACCTGATGAGCATCGGCGGCAGTCAGCAGGTCATGCTGAAAGTGCGGTTCGCGGAAATGCAGCGCTCGGTCAGCAAGCAGCTTTCCGGCGGCCTTACGGCGATCTACAGCGGCACTGATGGCGCATTCTCCGTTGGCCTTGGCTCCGGCGGATTGACCGATGGCGGCTCGATCGGCGGCGCCAATTCGACCGAATTCACCCTTAACCCCGAGGCGGCGGGCACCATCGGACTCGGTTTCAACATCGGGAATGTAAGCCTCGGCATTCTTCTGGAGGCCCTTGAAAGCAAAGGGGTCGTCCGTACCTTGGCCGAGCCGAACCTGACCACCCTGTCCGGGCAGGAAGCCTCGTTCCTGGCGGGCGGAGAATATCCGATCCCGGTGGCCGATGGCGATGGCGGGATCTCGGTGGAATACAAGCCCTTCGGCGTGGAACTGGATTTCATTCCGACCGTGCTGGACGACGACGTGATCAACCTGGAGTTGGGGGCTGCGGTGTCGGCGCTCGATTCCAGTGCCTCGATCATCACCGATTCGCTGACCGTGCAGGGTTTCAGCCGCCGCGAAACCCTGACCACCGTGCAACTGCGCGACGGTGACAGCTTCGCCATCGCCGGGCTGCTTGAAGACGATTTCCGGGATTTCGCGGGGCAAGTGCCGTGGCTCGGAGATATCCCCGTGCTAGGTGCCCTCTTTCGCAGCGCCGACTACGCCCGGAGCCAGTCGGAATTGGTCATCATCGTGACCGCGCACTTGGTCTCACCCACCCGTGGCGAAGCCCTTGTGCTGCCAACCGACCGGGTCCGCATCCCCAGTGAGCGGGAATTCTTCCTCAACGGCAATCTCGTACGGGAGGATACACCCCGCCGCGGCGCTGCCGGAGAAGTCGCGCAGCAGGATTTCTCCGGATCCTACGGCTATGTTTTGGAGTAAGATCATGCGCCGGACATCCTCTGCCTTCATCGCCCTGACGCTGACCGCTGCCCTCGGCGCCTGTGCCTACTCGGAAATCGGAAGCGAGGTTGACGAGGGCGGGTTCGGCGACGCGACCATGAACAATACACTGGTGCAGACCGGCGAATTGTCGGCCTCCATCAGTCTCGCGCAGCGTTTCGCCCGCGAAGTGCCGAGCACGGTGAATTTCGCCTTCAACCAGAGCACCCTGACCTCCGAGGCACGCGCGGCACTGGACGTGCAGGCCGACTTCATCAAGCAATTCCCCGAGTTGCGATTCTCGGTTTTCGGGCACACCGACCTGGTGGGGTCGGCCGCCTATAACCGCCGTCTCGGCCAGGCCCGCGCCACCACGGTGGTCAACTACCTGGTGAGCCGCGGCGTCCAGCCCGAGCAGCTTCAGGCACTTGTTTCACTTGGGGAAACCCAACCGCTCGTGGTCACCCAGGATCGCGAAATGCGCAACCGTCGCACGGTGACCGAGGTGAGTGGGTTCTTGGAAAACGATCCGATCCACCTGGACGGCAAATATGCCGCCGTGGTGAACCGCGAGTTCGTCGAAGGCGCCACATACGAGCGACGCATCATGGAAACCGAGACCGGAAACGCCACCGAGGAGTAATGCGCAACCCGCGCCGCAAGCCCCGGGCCCCGCATCGCAGGATGCGGGGCTTTTTCATCAAATGCTCTGTTTTTGGCGCGCGCTCGGGGCTGCGTTTCCCGCGCCATTACCACCCTGTTTACCCTCACCGCGCATAGTAGGCCCAAATCCACGGGCAGATCGGGTCCGGCCCCGCCGGCCCCCCTGAGGTGAGAAAATGACGGCAGTGGCCCCTCTGAGCGGCAAGAACACGGATGAAACCCAAGGGGTGGAGATCCCTACAGACGAGGCGCCAATCCTCGCCTGCACCGTTTCGCGTGACGTTCAGAATTTCGAGATCCTGATCGACGAGATGGAGGCACGCTTCCAGGACGCTTGGGGCGATTTGCGGATCTCCGAAGCATTGGATTTTCTCGACCAGCCCGATGCTGCGCGGGTGCAGGTCCTGGCCCTCGCCCTGGACCTCGAGGACGAGAGCAATGTCGACACGGTGCTCGATATCGTGCGCAAGGCGACGGAGCTGTCGATTTCGGTCCTGCTCATCGCGGATGAGCTTGACCCCATTGTTCTGCACCAGGTGTTGCAGGCCGGGGCACGAGAATTCCTGCCCTACCCGATCCCCGAGCAAGGGCTGACCGAAGCGGTGGAGCGGCTGTCGCGGGCTGCAAGGCCGCCGATCCCGTTGGCCGATGCGGTCAATGTCGCGGAGATCCCGGCGACCGAGGCCACCTTGCCGACGCGGACCGCAGGGGGATGTACGATATTTGCAGTGCAGGGGCTGGCGGGCGGCGTTGGGGCCACCACCTTTGCGGTCAATCTCGCGTGGGAGTTGGCAACGCTGAAAGGCACGACACCGCGCGTTGGCCTGATGGACATGGACCAGCAGTTCGGATCGGTTGCAACCTATCTGGATCTACCGCGCAAGGATCTGATCTTCGAGCTGATGAGCGACGTGGACAGCCTCGACGATGATGCGTTCCGACAGGCCTTGCAGATCGTCGACGGCAAACTGAGCGTCTTCACCTCCCCCGCCGAGATCCTGCCTCTGGACCTTCTGCCCCCCGAAGACATGGACAAGCTGATCTCCACCGCTGCGGGCATGTTCGATTATCTCGTGATCGACATGCCCAGCGCACTGGTGAACTGGACCGAGACGGCCCTGCGCATGGCGGACGTGTTTTTTCCTGTGATCGAGCTCGACTTGCGCTCGGCCCAGAATGCCCTGCGCTTCGTCAAGACTCTGAAATTCGAAGATCTTCCCGTGGAAAAGCTGCGTTTCGTGCTGAACCGGGCCCCCAAGATGACCGATCTGGCGGGCAAGGCCCGGGTCAAGCGGATGGCCGAAAGCCTCGATATCTCCTTCGGAGAGAAACTGCCTGACGGGGGAAAGGCGGTCGCCGAGTCCAACGATCATGGATCACCCCTCGCCTTGCGTGCGAGGAAAAACCCGCTTCGGAAGGAAATCGCGAAGCTCGCACAATCCCTCCACGACGTCAGCACTGGTGCCGAGGCCGCCAATGGCTGAGCTCAGATAGGTTCATTCCGTGTTTGCCAAGTACCGAAAAGACGCGCCGGCAAAGCCACGCCCTCCTGCGATCGCGGCGGGCGCAATCGCGACCGAGCCCGCGCCAGGCTCGGGTCCGGAGACGGCCAAGCCCAAGATGCGTCCGAAGCCCAAGCCCGAAACAGCCCCCGCCACGCCGGAAGCTCAGGACAAGGAAGCCCGGCGCCAGCAGAAGCTGAACGAGCTCAAGGTGACCCTGCACAAACAGCTGCTCGAAGAACTGAACCTGTCGGCACTGGAAAGCGCGAGCGAGAAAGAACTGCGCGCAGAGATCGCCCAGATCGTCACCGAATCGCTCGCAACCCTGAGCGTCGCCCTGAACAAGGACGAACGCCGCACCCTTTATGAAGAGCTTTACGACGAAGTGCGCGGTCTCGGCCCGCTCGAGCCCTTGCTGAAGGACGAGGATGTCAACGACATCCTGGTGAACGGACCGCACCGCGTCTTCATTGAAAAGGCGGGCAAACTTCAGCTTTCAGACGTAAAATTCCGGGACGAGAAACATCTGCTCCGGATCATCGACAAGATCGTCTCCGCCGTGGGGCGGCGTGTTGATGAACAGAACCCCTATGTCGACGCGCGCCTCGCGGACGGCTCGCGGTTCAACGCCATGGTCGGGCCGATTGCCTGCGACGGAAGCCTGGTGTCGATCCGGAAGTTCAAGAAGGACAAGCTGGGAATTGATGAGCTGGTCAATTTCGGCGCCTTTTCGGAGGAAATGGCGGTCTATCTGCAAGCCGCCGTCGCGTGTCGGCTGAACGTGATCGTGTCCGGCGGGACGGGTTCGGGCAAGACGACCACGCTAAATGCCCTGAGTTCCTTCATCGACAATTCCGAACGTATCCTGACCATCGAGGATACCGCGGAACTCCAGTTGCAGCAGGTGCATGTGGGCCGGATGGAAAGCCGGCCCGCGAATGTTGAGGGCAAGGGCGCCGTGACCCAGCGTGACTGTCTGCGCAACGCCCTGCGGATGCGCCCGGACCGGATCATCGTGGGCGAGACCCGTGGCGAGGAGGTGATCGACATGCTCCAGGCCATGAATACCGGCCATGACGGGTCGATGACCACGATCCACGCAAACTCCGCCCGGGACGGGGTCAGTCGACTGGAAAACATGGTGGCCATGGCCGGGATCGAGATGCCCATCCGGGCTTTGCGGGCACAGATCTCCTCGGCCGTGAACCTGATCGTGCAGGCCTCGCGCCTGCAGGACGGATCGCGCCGGATGGTGTCGATCACCGAGATCACCGGGATGGAGGGGGACATCATCTCCATGCAGGAGGTGTTCAGATACCAGCGCACAGGTCTGCTGCCCGACGGCAAGATCAAGGGTCACTTCACTGCAACCGGCGTGCGCTCGCACTACTCGGAGCGCTTCAAGCAATGGGGCTATGACATTCCGGCTTCGATCTACGAGCCGACAAAGGAATAGACATGACCATCAGCATCGAACCCCTGATTTATATCGGAATTTTCGTCGGCGTGCTGTTCCTGGTCGAGGGGATATACCTGGTCGCCTTCGGGAAGTCGATCAGCCTGAACAGCAAGGTCAACCGGCGCCTCGACATGCTCGACAAAGGCGCCACGCGGGACGCCGTGCTCGACCAGCTTCGCAAGGAGATGTCGCAGCACAAGACGACCTCGATCCTGCCCCTTTACGCAATGCTGGCCGACAAGGCCAAGAAGGGGAACATCGCGTTTTCTCCCGCAGCGCTGATCATGATCATGGTGCTATTGATGGGCGTGTCCTTTGTCGGTCTGACACTCGGCACCCAGGCCTCCCTGGCGGTGCGTGTCGTGGCGTCGGTCGCGATCGGAATCGGCGCGGTCTACATGTGGGTCAACAAGAAGGCCAAGCAGCGGCTCGCGATGATCGAGGAACAGCTGCCGGACGCAGTGGAGCTGATGGTACGCTCCCTGCGGGTCGGGCATCCGTTCTCATCGGCGATCAACATCGTCGCAAAGGAGGTGGCCGATCCGCTTGGCACGGAATTCGGCATGATTGCCGATGAGGCCGCCTATGGGCGCGATGTCACCGAAGCGTTGAAGGAACTGGCCGAGCGCATGGACATGCAGGACCTGCGCTTCCTCGCGGTTGCCGTGTCGATCCAGAGCCAGTCGGGAGGCAACCTGGCCGAAATCCTTGACGGGCTCGCCAAGGTGATCCGAGCGCGCTTCAAGCTTTTCCGCCGCGTCAAAGCCATCACCGCGGAGGCGAAGTGGTCTGGGATGTTCCTGTCTGGCTTTCCGTTTCTCGCCCTTGTGGGGATCAACCTGATGGAGCCGGATTACTACGCGGACGTGAAGGACACCCCCGCCTTCATCCCGGCCTGTGTCGTGGTCGCGGTCTTTCTGACAATCAACATCATCTTCATGAAGATGATGGTGAACATCAAGGTCTAGAGCCATGGCGATCCTGGAGCAGTTGAACACCCTTCTTGTCGCTTATCTCGGCCCGCTCGGTCCGGTTCTGGCCGCCGGATTCCTTGGCGCGATGCTGATCTTGCTGACCTTGCCCTTTCTGCTCCGCAAGGAGAAGGATCCGCTCCTGAAGATCAAGCAGGAGCGGCTGGGCACCGCGAAGCGCGCTGCCGAGGATGGCAAGGGCAAGCAACTGCGCCAGGACGATCCCGGCAAGAAGCTGGAGCGGTTCTCGCAATACCTCGAGCCCCAAGATAACGAAGAGCTGTCGGCGATCCGGCTCAAGCTGATCCAGGCCGGCTACCGACAGAAATCCTCGGTCCAGATCTTTCACTTCGCGCAACTGGCGCTCGGCCTCGGGTTCCTGTCGATCGGGGTGATCTACACCTTCTTTTTCGGCGGCGGTGAAGACCCAGACGTCACCAAGGCCACTCTGACCACCCTGGTGCCGGGCTTTTGCGGCTACTACCTGCCGAAATACTGGGTCGACAAGCGGATCGACAAGCGACAGGAGGAAATCACGAACGGTTTTCCCGACAGCCTCGACCTCATGCTCGTGTGCGTCGAAGCGGGACAGGGCCTGGATCAGGCCATCATCCGCGTCGCCCATGAGATTCGCGCGGGCTATCCCGACCTCGCCGATGAATTCGAGATGGTCGCCTTCGAGATCAAGGCTGGCAAGGACAAGATCACCGTGCTGAAGGACATGGCCGAACGTTGCGGCGTGGGGGACGTGACCTCCTTCGTCACCGTTCTGATCCAGTCGCAGTCCTTCGGCACCTCGATCGCGGATGCCCTGCGGGTCTATGCCGGGGAGATGCGTGACAAACGGGTCATGCGCGCCGAGGAAAAAGCGAATGTTCTGCCAACCAAGCTGACACTCGGGACGATGATGTTTACGGTGCCGCCACTGCTGATCATTCTGATCGGGCCATCGATGTGGAGCATCTATGAAAGCCTGTCCCAACGCGGCGGTCCCTGACTACATCACGCGACGACCGATGGTCTGGCTCGTGCTCGCGGGTATCGGCCTGATGGCAGCGTGCACGGACGTCCCTTCGGATGAAGGTGCATTTCCCGTTGACGGCCCATTCCCTCCTACTGCGCTTGCCTCGGATGGTGCAGCGGTGGACGGGGTCCTGGTCGGCAACCGCCTGATGCAAGCCGGCGAGTACGAGCTGGCCCTGCGTGCCTTTTTCCGCGCCGGTGCCGAGCAGGGCATGACAGCGGAGATATTGTCCGGGATCGGCTCGGCGAACCTGAAACTCGGCCGCCTCAACCAGTCCGAAACGCTGTTGCGCCGGGCGGTGGAGGAGTACCCCGATTATGTGCCGGGCTGGAACAATCTGGGTGTTCTGCTGATGGAAAAAGGCGATTACGGCGAAGCCTCCCGCGTCTTCCGGCAGGCTTTCGCGCTGGACAGTGGCAATTCGGACGACATTCGCAACAACCTGAGCCTGGCTCTCGAAAAACGAGACGCGCTGCGCTATTCTCAGCCCAGCGAAAACAAGGAGTTCGATCTGGTCTGGCAGGGAAATGGCAGTTACGCACTGATCTCACCCTGACACATACCTGAAATCGAACCCGACCAGAGCAGTTGAAGGACGCGACAATGCGCCATTTGCAGGCCTTGGCCCCCATGGGCCTGGTGTTGCTGGCAGTTACCGCCTGCACGCCGTCGGAGGAAATCGATGTGACCCGCGAGCTTGAAGCGGTCAATGTCATCGACGAACACAACCTCAATGAGCTGATGCTGAACTCTGCCGACCCGGAGGAGGCCGTGGCCTATTTCACGCGCGCCGTGGCAGAAAAACCCGACCGCATCGACCTCAAGCGCGGGTTGGCGGCAGCCTTGATCCGCAACAACAGTGTCAATCCTGCGGTCACCGCCTGGCGCAATGTGGTTGCCATGGACGCGGCAAGCCATGCCGACCGGGTTGAATATGCCGGTGCCCTGATCCGCGCGGGGGAGTGGGAGACGGCCAAGGCCCAGCTCGACGCCATTCCGCCGACCTACGAGACATTTCAGCGATACCGGCTCGAGGCTATCGTCGCCGACAGCGAGAAAGACTGGCGCGCTGCCGACAGCTTCTACGAGATTGCCGTGGGGCTGACCACACGCCCTGCCGGCGTGCTGAACAACTGGGGGTTCTCCAAGCTGAGCCGCGGGGATTTCCGGGGCGCCGAGAAGCTGTTCAACGACGCGCTCGGCTACGACCCGGATCTGTTCACCGCAAAAAACAACCTGGTGCTCGCGCGCGGTGCACAGCGCAACTACGCGCTGCCGCCCGTGCGCGTCACCCAGACCGAGCGGGCACAATTGTTGCACACTCTTGCCCTATCCGCGATCAAACAGGGGGATATTGCAACCGGGCGCGGCTTGCTGCGCGATGCAATAGACACCCATCCCCAGTATTTCGAGGCAGCTGTGCGCGCGCTGAGGACGCTGGACAGCGAGGCTTGATCCCACCATGGCAGTGACCGTTTCCCAAGCTCTCTGGTTTCTGCCGTTCATCTTGCCGATCTGCCTGTTCGTGGCCTGGAGCGACATGAAATTCATGCGCATCCCCAACAGATCGGTTCTGCTCCTGCTGGGAATGTTCGCGATCGTGGGCCTCTTGGCCCTGCCGCTGCTGGATTACGCATGGCGATGGGTCCATGTGATCGCCGTGCTGGCGGTCGGCTTCGTGATGTCCAGTGCGGGCCTCGTTGGGGCGGGGGACGCGAAGTTCGCCGCCGCCATGGCCCCGTTCGTGGCGCTGCAGGACGCGCTGTTGGTGGTTGTGCTGTTCTCCGCGATCCTGCTCGGCGCCTTCGCGACCCATCGCCTCGCGCGGATGCTGCCTGCGGTCCGGCGACTGACCCCAGATTGGGAAAGCTGGACGCGCAAGCGCGACTTTCCCATGGGGCTCGCTCTGAGCGGGACGCTGATTTTCTACTTTTTGCTGCCTGTTCTTCTTCCGCAGGTCACGCTTTCTTAAATCTCCGCTGCGACTGTGACGCGGCGGAGGACCGAGATGAATCAACACGCCCCCCCTTCGATCGCACCGGTCAGCCCCCGCAGCATCGCGGAGCTCGACTTGCCTGCGACCATGTTGCAGGATCTGCTGCTGAAAACGATGTTTCGGCGGTCCCTCACGCGGGTCTCCGAGATGGCCGAAGCCATGCACATTCCCGTGCCTTTGACTCAGGAGCTGGTCGATACCGCACGGCAATTGAAGCTGGTCGAGGCACTGGGCTCGCTCACCTCCGAAGGCTCGGAGGAGATGCGCTTTGCCCTGGCCGACCACGGCAAGGCGCGTGCTCTCGATGCGCTGACCCAATCGGAATACTACGGCGCTGTCCCGGTCCCATTGGAGCACTTTGCCGAGCAAACGAAACGCCAGTCGATCAAGAAGGTCACCCTGACCCCCGAAACCCTCGGCCAGTCCATGGAGCACCTGGTGCTGCCCAAGGGTCTGTTGCAGCAGCTTGGCCCGGCGGTGACCTCTGGCCGGTCGGTGCTGCTCTACGGGCCGCCGGGCAACGGGAAATCCTCGATCTCCAACGGGATCCGCGACGCCATGGGCGACCATGTCTACGTCCCCCACGCGATCAGCTATGGCGGGCAGATCATCACCGTCTTCGACCCCGTGGTCCACACCCCCGTAACACCGCCTGCACAAACCGTCAGCCGCCTGAGACGCGCAACCACCCATGACCAACGCTATGTCTGCTGCCGCCGCCCGGCGGTGATCACCGGTGGTGAGCTGGAGCTGGCGATGCTGGACCTTGTCTACAACCCGGTGGCCCGCACCTATGCCGCACCCCTGCAATTGAAAGCCACGGGCGGCATCTTCATCGTCGACGACCTGGGCCGACAGGCCGAGCCGCCTCAGGCGCTCATCAACCGCTGGATCGTGCCGATGGAGGCCGGATATGACATCCTCGCCCTGCAATCGGGCGAGAAATTCGTCGTGCCCTTCGACACGCTGGTGATCTTTTCCACCAACTTCCACCCTAACGAGATTTTCGATAATGCCGCCCTGCGGCGGGTTTTCTTCAAGCTCAAGATCGACGGCCCCACCAAGGAAGAGTTCCTCAAGATCTTCGGCCTCGTGGCCAAGGCCAAGAAGATGCCCCTGGACGAGACCAGCCTGATCCACCTGATGAGCCGGAAATACCCGGAGGTGGACCATGTCTATGCCAATTTCCATGCCAATTTCCTGATCGATCAGATGATCGCGGTTTGCGACTACGAAGGCATCCCGCGGCAAATGACGCCCGACCTGATCGACCGCGCCTGGTCCAACCTTTATGTGGACGACGCAGAGATCGCACACTGACGCGCCATCCCCCTTGGCCCCGACGCGGCTGCAGACTATCTCCCGGGGATGCCCGCTGCCCCGCCCCCTTCCCTGCCCAACGAAATCACGCGCTGGATCGCCGCCCAGGGTTGGGCGCTCCACCCCCATCAACGCGAGATGCTGGCCCGGTCTCAGGATCCCGCGCTTCTGCTCATCGCGCCCACGGGGGGCGGCAAGACTTTGGCCGGATTCCTGCCGACATTGGCCGAGCTTGGCCCCGCCCCCCCGCCCGGACTGCATACCTTGTACATCTCGCCGCTCAAGGCGCTCGCGGCGGACATCAAACGCAACCTGCGCCGCCCGATCGAGGAGGCCGGTCTGGCCATCCGGGTCGAGGACCGCACCGGTGACACCAGCCAGACCCAGCGCAAGCGGCAGCGCGCCGACCCGCCCCATATCCTGCTGACAACGCCGGAAAGCCTCGCGCTCATGCTCAGCTACGAGGATGCGGCGCGCACCTTCGCCGGGGTGCAGCGCGTGATCGTGGACGAGATCCACGCGCTCGCCGAGTCCAAGCGCGGCGACCAGTTGATGCTGGGCCTCGCGCGGCTGCAATCGCTGGTCCCAGGCCTGCGTCGGGTCGGACTGTCGGCGACGGTAGAGGACCCGCCGGCCATCGCCCGATTTCTCGCACGGCATCCCGATCCGTGCGACATCCTGCTCGCCGACCCCGGCCCTGCACCCGACATAACCATGCTGCAAACCGACGAGGCCCCACCCTGGAGCGGCGGCGGCGGACGCTATGCCATTCCGGCGATCCTGCAGGCGGTCAAGGCGCACAAGACCACGCTGATCTTTCACAACACCCGCGCCCAGGCGGAGCTGTTCTTCCACGCGCTCTGGCTCGCCAACGAGGATGCGCTGCCCATTGGCATTCACCACGGATCGCTCTCGCGCGAGCAACGCCAGCGAGTCGAGGCCGCCATGGCCGAGGGCGCGCTGCGGGCGATCGTCTGCACCGGTTCTCTCGATCTCGGGATCGACTGGGGCGATGTGGACCTCGTGATCCAGGTCGGCGCGCCTAAGAACGTCAAGCGGCTGGTGCAGCGGATCGGCCGCGCCAATCACCGCTACAACGCGCCCTCCAAGGCGCTGCTGGTGCCCGCCAACCGGTTCGAGGTCGTGGAATGCCATGCGGCGCTGAAAACCATGGCGGACGGCAAGCTCGACGGGGAGCCGCGCGCCGAAGGGCCGCGCGATGTTCTGTGCCAGCATATCCTCGCCGTGGCGGCGGCGGGGCCGTTCGATGCCGATGCCCTGTTTGCCGAGGTCACGAGCGCAGGCGCTTATCGCGACCTGACCCGCCCCGCCTTCGACGATTGCCTCGAATTCTGCGCCACGGGGGGCTACGCCCTGCGCGCCTATGACCGCTGGCAGCGGCTGCTGCACCGCCCGGACGGGATGTGGCAGTTGCGTGACCCCCGTGCCGCGCGCCAGATCCGAATGAATATCGGCACGATTATCGACACCGAAACCCTCAAGGTCAGGCTCAAGAACCGGCGCGGCGGCACGCCCCTCGGCGAGGTCGAGGAAGGCTTCGCCGCCACCCTGACCCCTGGCGACACCTTCCTGATCGGCGGGCAGATCGTTCGCTACGAAGGATTGAACGAGTTGACGGTCGAGGTCACCCGCCGGGCGGACAAGCAGCCCAAGATCGCCACCTTCATGGGCACGAAATTCGCCACCTCCACCCAGCTCAGCCACACCATCCTCGAGATGTTCCGCCAACCTGACTGGCCCGAACTGCCCTCGGCGACCTGCGAATGGCTGCACCTGCAACGCAAGGTCTCCAAACTGCCAGAGGCCGACCGGATGCTGATGGAAACCTTCGGTCATGAGGACCGGCAGTACCTTGTGTGCTACGGCTTCGCGGGCCGGAACGCTCAGCAGACGCTGGGCCTGCTGCTGAGCCAGCGGATGGAGCTGGCCGGGCTCGCCCCCATCGGCTTCGTTGCGACGGATTACGCCACCATGCTCTGGGGGCTCGAAGAGGTCCGCGATCCCGCCGCGCTCGTGCGGCCCGACGGGTTGCGCGACAGTTTCGAGCAGTGGCTCTCCGGCAACGCGGTGATGAAGCGCACCTTCCGCGCCGCCGCGATCATCGCCGGGCTGATCGACCGCAACACACCCGGGCGGCGCAAGACCGGGCGACAGGCGACGTTTTCCTCCGACATCCTTTACGACACCTTGCTGAAATACGATCCCGACCACGTGCTGATGCAGATCACCCGCGAAGAGGCCCGGCGCGGCCTCGTGGATTTCGGCCGGATCGAGGAGCTTCTCGCGCGTACCACGGGTCGCGTGGACCATCGCCGACTCGACCGGATCAGCCCGCTGGCGGCGCCGCTGCTGCTGGAACGCGGCACGGTGCCCGTGGCCGGCGCAGCGGAGGATCGCCTGCTCGCCCAGGCCGCCGAGGCCCTGATGCAGGAGGCCGGCCTGCCCGCCTGAGGGGACTTGCGCTCGGGCCGGAAATGCGGTTGGACCAAAGCATGAACACACACGGCTTCACCTTCGCGGGCGCGAACCTGCATGCCCTCCCGAGCGGCGCCTTGTGGTGGCCCGCGGCGCGGCTCCTTGTGGTCTCCGATCTGCATCTGGGCAAGTCCGAACGGCTTGCCCGGCGGGGCGGTGCGCTGCTGCCCCCGTATGAGGCCGAGGAAACGCTGACGCGGCTGACCACGGATATCGACCGCACACAGGCCCGCGAGGTGATCTGCCTCGGGGACAGTTTCGACGACCGCGCCGCGGCCGACGCCCTGCCTCGGGCACATCTGGACTGGATCGCGCGGTTGCAGGCCGGTCGGCGCTGGATATGGATCGAGGGCAATCACGACCCCGGCCCCGTAGCGCTGGCAGGCGCACACCAGGCAGAACATGTGCACCGCCCGCTGACCTTTCGCCACATCGCGACACCCGACAGTGCGGCGGGCGAAGTGTCGGGCCATTACCACCCCAAATGCCGCCTCGCCCTACGCGGCGGGCGTGCCGTGACCCGGGCCTGTTTCCTCGTGGATGACCGGCGCCTGATCCTGCCCGCCTATGGCGCCTATACCGGCGGCCTTCAGTGCGACGCGCCGGTGTTGCAGGACTTGATGGCACCGACGGCACGGGCCATTCTCATCGGCACGCCGCCACGGGCAGTTCCGATGCCCCAACGCAAAGATCGCGAAAGGGCTACCCCGTGACCGCAGAGATCGAAACCCGCATCGCCGAAAGCTTCGCGCGCCAGGGCCTCATGGGCAGTTTTGGTGCAGAGATCCTATCGGTGAGCGCGGGCCACGTGGTCCTGCAAGCCCCGATCCGTTCGGCAGCGCAGCAGCAGCACGGCTTCGCCCATGCAGGGCTGACCTTCGCGCTGGGAGACAGTGCCGCGGGCTACGCCGCGCTGACCACCATGCCGCCGGACCGCGAAGTGGTGACATCGGAGATGAAGATCAATCTGCTCGCCCCCGGCAAGGGCGCGTTCCTGCGCGCCGAAGGCCGTGTCATCCGCGCGGGCAAGCGGCTGGTGGTGGTCACGGCGGAGGTCTTTCGCGACGATGGCGAGATGGTCGCCCTGATGCAGGGGACCATGATACCTGTATCCGCTACGGCCTGATCGAACCGCCGTTTTTAGGCACGGGAAACGGCCATTGACCCGAGGCCACCTTCTGTTTCAGACCCGTTGGGCCACAACCGGTCATCTTCCGACGGACCGAGCGCCCAAAACCACAGACACCAGCACAAGATATGCAAAACACAGCTCCAAGCCCTCTTCAAAAAACCTCGCCAGCCACCCCGACCCGGTGACCAATACGAACAGACCTTCCCACTCTTCCATGACCTGCCCAAGTGCCGCGGCAAAGACCGCAGCCATCAGAGCGAGTGCCCAGCCTTGCTTGCCAGCAACCGCCCGGAGGAAAAGTGGGACACCGCGAAAGCACAGGATCAGTCCACTCATAACTACAATCGCGGCGATTATGGCCCCCACGACACTCGTCGCCGTGAAGCCTTCCTCGGTATAGAAACTGATCGTGAGCAGACGCTCGTCAACGATCCACCAGTCCTGCTCCGCTTCGCGCTTGGCAAGGAGCAGCAGGGCAACCGGCACGGGAAGCGCCTTCAGCCAAGTGGACCGGGGAAAGAGGACGAAAAAGGCAGCCGCGCTTACAGGCAGGATGAGGATCGTGCCGATTTCCAGGGGTCCGCTCTCTTCGACCAGAGAGGCCATGCCGCCCATGAAAGGCGACAAACCAAACACCGCGGCGAAAAGTACCAAGAGACCTGAAAAAACAAATCCGAACCTGGACATCTCGGGCCTTCCTGTGTCGCAAAAGGGAGCCCCCGGGATATCCCAAAGCCACGCGGAAGTGGAAGCTCAGCAAAAAAGGCGCCCCCAGATAGGAGCGCCTCTGATGGTTTTTGTTCCCCTGCTGCAACAGGGCCGGGCGTCAGGTGCTCGGTTCGGGTTCCATTCCGCCGTCGCGTGGCTTGGAGCGGGACTTGGCTTTCGGGATCGCCGTGACCGATGGGGTGCCCGAGGTCGGGGTATCGTCCTCGTCATCGCCGCGGTTCAGCGGCTCGCCGTTGATCACCTTCTGGATCTCCGCCCCGGTCAGGGTCTCGTATTCCAGCAGGCCCTGGGCCAGACGTTCCCACTCGTCCTTCTTCTCGGTCAGGATGCGCTTGGCCGTGTTGTAGCCTTCGTCGATGATCTCCTTGACCTTTTGGTCGATGATCTTCTGGGTTTCCTGGCTGTGATTGGTACCGCCACCATAGCTGCCCAGGTAGGACTGCTGTTCGTTGGCATAATCCACATGGCCCAATTCCTCGGCAAAGCCGAACTGGGTCACCATGGCCCGTGCGATCTTCGAGACCTGCTGAATGTCCGAGGTCGCCCCCGAGGTCACATTCTCCGGTCCGAATTTCAGCTCTTCCGCCACCTTGCCGCCCATCGCCATGGCGATTTTCGAGATGTACTTGGTCTTGGTCACGCTCAGTTGATCGCGCTCCGGCAGGGACATCACCAAACCGAGGGCCCGGCCGCGCGGGATGATCGTCGCCTTGTGGATCGGGTCATGCTGCGGCACGTTCAGGCCGACAATCGCGTGGCCCGCCTCGTGATAGGCGGTCAGAGCCTTTTCTTCCTCGGTCATGACCATGGACCGACGCTCTGCCCCCATCATCACCTTGTCCTTGGCGGATTCGAAATCCTCCATGGTCACGAAGCGGCGTCCGACACGGGCCGCCATCAGCGCGCTCTCGTTCACGAGGTTGGCGAGATCCGCGCCGGAAAAACCGGGCGTGCCGCGCGCGATGATGCGCAGATCCACATCGGGGCCCAGCGGCACCTTGCGGGCGTGGACGCCCAGGATCTTCTCGCGCCCCTTGATGTCCGGGTTCGGGACCTGGACCTGGCGGTCGAACCGGCCCGGGCGCAGCAGTGCAGGGTCGAGCACGTCCGGACGGTTGGTCGCCGCCACGATGATGATCCCCTCGTTGGCCTCGAACCCGTCCATCTCGACCAGCAGCTGGTTGAGGGTCTGTTCGCGCTCGTCATTGCCGCCGCCATAGCCCACGCCACGGGACCGGCCCACGGCGTCGATCTCGTCGATGAAGACGATGCAGGGCGCATTCTTCTTGGCTTGCTCGAACATGTCGCGCACCCGGCTGGCGCCGACGCCCACGAACATCTCGACGAAGTCGGAGCCCGAGATGGTGAAGAAGGGCACACCCGCCTCGCCCGCAACGGCGCGCGCAAGCAGCGTCTTACCAGTGCCCGGAGGTCCGACAAGCAGTGCGCCTTTCGGGATCTTGCCCCCCAGCCGCGAGAATTTCTGCGGATTGCGCAGAAACTCCACGATCTCTTCGAGGTCGTCCTTTGCCTCGTCGATGCCAGCAACGTCATCGAAGGTCACGCGCCCCTGCTTTTCGGTCAGCAGTTTCGCCTTGGACTTGCCGAAGCCCATGGCCCCGCCCCGTCCGCCGCCCTGCATCCGGTTCATGAAGAAGATCCAGATACCGATCAGGATCAGGAAGGGCAGCAGCGTGCCGATATAGGACAGGATGCCGCTCTGCTCCTGGGCGCGGGCCTCGATCTGGACATTTTCCTCCAGAAGCAGTCCGGTCACGTCCACCCCTTCGGGCTTCACGGTGGTCAGCTGCTGCCCGTCGCCAGTGCGCATGGTGACATTCTCGCCATCGAGAACGACGCTGGCGACATCGCCTTGCTCGACGCGGTCCACGAATTCGGAATAGGTGATGGCCCGCGAGTTGACCGTCGATTGCCCCCCGCTGAACAGGTTGAACAGGGCCAGGATGAGCAGGAACAGCACAACCCAGAACGCGACGTTTCGCAAATTGCCCACGAATGATTCTCCTCAAGGACGCGCGCTCAGGTCGGCGCGCCGGTACGGTTGTCTTACAAAATAGCCACCAAACCGATCAGTTCAATGCGGAATCAACCCGGAAATGAACGAAGCGGGCTCAGGTTGCCTGTCAACCCGGCTTGACAGACCCCAGTTCAGGCGCGGAACCGAGAGAACCTCGTCGCCCCGCCACAAGGCCGGTGTTGACATCAGGCTGGGATGGGGCGGGCCGGGATCGGGACGCGTGATCTGGCCCAATCCGGCCTGTCCAAGCGCTCTGACAGTCACATCCGGGCGTGTTTCATCCTTCGCGAGGCGCAGCTGCCAGCGCCCGTCCCACAGCGCGCCCGCGGGCACCTCCAGCGCAGCAACCGCACGGTATTCGCGGCACACCCGCCAGGCCGAAACGCCCGCCAGAAGGCGGCATCCGTGCAGGGTCGCGCCCTGCCCGGCCTCCAGACCGTCCCAGACCCCGGTCAGGGCCGAAAGGCGCGGCCGGTACGCCGCTCCGGCGACCCAGCGCAGCGCCTCGGCCAGCAGACGCAGCCGTGTCTCTGCGTCCAGCGCGGACAAGGCATCTGCCGTCAGCAGGATATCGCCGTCCTCGAACCGCACCGCACCGGCCTGCGCGGCCTCCGCCGCACGCCGACCCAGGGCTTCCTGCGCACGGGCCATCGCCTGCGCCGTGTCCGCGAGCCGCGCCACCGGCAGGTCGAGCGCCGCCATCGCCTGCCGCACGCGCACCCGATCGAAGCGCAGGTCCGCGTTGCTTGGATCTTCGGCCCATGCGACGCCCCGCGCCGTCAGGTCCGCGCGCAAGGCCGCGCGCGATACCGCCAAGAGCGGCCGCAGCCAGACCGTGCCAGCGCGCAGCGTTCTCGGACGCATGGCCGCAAGCCCATCCACGCCCGAGCCCCGCAGCAGACGCAGGAGCACCGTTTCCGCCTGGTCGTCCTGGGTATGGCCGAGACAAACCACGGCGCAGCCCTGCGCTTGCGCCCAGTCCGACAGAAGCCGGTAGCGCGCGTCACGGGCCGCGGCTTGCAGGTTGCCCGCAGGCGCCTCGTCCCAGGTCAGACTGTCATGGGGAATGCCCAGCGCAGCGCAGGTCTTGGCGGCCAATGCGATCTCATCCGCCGCTTCGGGGCGCAAGCCGTGATCCACGCTGGCCGCCCGAAGCTCCGCACCGCTCTGCGCCGCCCAGTCCGCCAGAAGGTGCAAAAGGGCCATTGAATCGCCGCCCCCCGACATCGCGACGCCAATCCGGCGGGCATCCGGCACCCAGCGCTGCATCGCCTCCGCCAGCGCCTGTCCCGGCGCCGCGGGATCCGTCATGGGCAGGCCAGCTCGCCGCGGGCAGTGTTCGCCCCTATGGAGGGCGCGCCGCCGGGGAAGCGGACGGAGACCTCGCGCAGGGTAATGCAGGCCTCGTCGCGCTGTCCCAACTCGGCGAGGCTCAGCCCCAGCCGGTAGAGCGCCTCGGGCGCGCGCGGTCCGTCAGGAGAGCCGGAGAAGCTTTCGAGATAGGCGCGCGCCGCCCTGCTCCACTGGCCTTGCGCGGCCTCGGCCTGGCCGCGCAGGTAATGCGCCTCGGCCACCAACGGGCTGCCGGGATAGGTCTGGGTGTAGGCTGCGAAGGCCTCGGCCGCCCCGGCCGCATCCCCATTGTCCAGCAGCGCCTGCGCCGCATCGAAATCGGCCTGCTCGGCCACGGCAAGCTGCGGCGTCTCGGGTCCCGGACCGGGAACGGGGGGCGCCGGGCGCGGCACGTCCTCGCCGCCCAAGGTCGTGGTCTCGCCCAGCTGCGACAGGTCCCCGCCCTCCAGCTCCACCAACCGGAATTCCAGGTCCCCGATCCGGTTGGTCCCGTCGCGGACGATCCGGTCGATGCGAAACTCCAGCTGCTCGGTCTTGGCGGTCAGGCGCGACAACTCCTGCTCCAGCGTGTTGAGTCGGTCCAACGCGTTGGGCGGCAGGCTGATCTGTGGCGCGCCCGTGGTCGATTGCTCCCGCTTGAGGGATTGCAGCTCGACATAGAGCACCGACAGCTCCTGCCGGATATCGGCCAGGGTCTGATCCCGGTCCTGCGCCGTGACGGTGACGCTCGACAGAAGCAGAACGCCCATGGCCGGCCCGACGATCCTGCGCATCCCGGTCATGACCCGTCCCCTCAGGATCCGGGCGCGGCGCTCAGCACCGTGACCGCGCGGCGGTTCTGGGCATAGCACCGCTCTTCGGAGCAGACCTCGATCGGGCGCTCCTTGCCAAAGGTCACCGTGCTCAGCCGGTTGTCGGCCACCCCTTGCGAGACCATGAAGTCGCGCACGGCACTGGCCCGGCGCGCGCCGAGGGCGAGGTTGTATTCCTGCGTGCCCTGTTCGTCCGCATGACCTTCGATCACGGCGGTGTAGGCCCCGTTATCCATCAGCCACCGGGCTTGCTGGGACACGACCTGCTGCGCCTCGCCGCTCAAGGTGCTCTGGTCGACCGCGAACAGAACCCGGTCACCGATGGCCTGCTGGAAATAGGCCGGCGAGGTCGGGTCCCCGAAATCGCCCGAACTCAAGGCTCCGCTGCCGGCCGTGCCGCCGCCCGCGCCGCCGCCGAACAGCCCGCCCGAACCCGCACAGCCCGAGAGCGCCAGCGCCACGATCAGCGCCAGGGGCGCACGCAGCCGCGAAGTGTGAAAATGTGTCATTGCCCGCTCCTCGATTTCTCTTTTGTGCACTGTAACATGTCTTTTTGCGCCCTGCACCGGGTGATCTCAGGGCAGTAGCGGCGACCAGGCCGGGTCCGACGCCGCCCCCGGGGTCGGCACGCGCCGCAAGTTCCGGCCCGAGATATCCACCGAATAGAGCGATGGCGCCCCCCCCGCGCCGGAGGTTTCCCGCGTGAACATGATCACCCGCCCGTTGGGCGACCAGGTCGGGCTTTCATCGAGGAAAGACGACGTCAGCAGCCGCTCCTCGGAGCCGTCCGTGCGCATCACCCCGATATGGAAGCGGCCCTGGTTCTGCTTGGTGAACGCGATCAGGTCCCCCCGCGGCGACCAGACCGGCGTGCCGTAGCGCCCGGGGCCGAAGCTGATGCGCCGCGCCTCTCCGCCCGTGGCGGACATCACGTAGAGCTGCTGCGACCCGCTTCGGTCGCTCTCGAACACAATCTGACGCCCATCCGGCGAGAAGCTCGGCGCTGTCTCGATGGCCGGGGTGGCCGTCAGCCGGGTTTGCGCCCCGCTGGACAGATCGCGGCGGTAGATATCGCTGTTGCCGCCATTGGTCAGCGAGAACACCACCGACCGCCCATCCGGCGAGAACCGCGGCGCAAAGCTCATCTCGCCCCCCTGGGCGGAGCCAAGCCCTTGGCTGCGCACGGAATTCACATCGAGCAGCGTGATCTGCGGCCGTCCCGTCGCGTAGGATGTATACAGCACCCGATCGCCCGTGGGCGAGAACCGCGGCGCCAGCACGATCGCACTGCTGTCGGTCAGGAACTGCACGTTCGCACCGTCATAATCCATGATCGCGAGCCGCTTTTGCCGCGCATTCTTGGGGCCGGTTTCCGACACGAAAACCACGCGGCTGTCGAAATACCCGCCCTCCCCGGTGATCCGGCTATAGACCGCGTCGGCGACCTTGTGGCCCATGCGCCGCCAGCTCGATTGACTCGCCACGAATTGGAGCCCCTTGCCCAAGGGCGCATCCGAGAACACGTCGAACAGCCGAAACTTGACCACCAGCCGACCATCGCTCGCCACCGACACCGACCCGGTAACCAGCGCCTGGGCATTGATCGCCTTCCAGTCGGCATATTGCACCGGCGAGTCGAAGCTGGTGATCGGGCTGATGAAGGCGTTCTCCGGGATGGCCCGGAACAGCCCCGATCCTTCCAGATCATCGGCCACAACCTGCGCGATGTCACGGGCGAACTGGCTTGCGGCGGGTGTCTCGGCCAGAAACGGCGGCACCGCGATGGGCAGCGGTTCGATCACCCCTTCGGTGATCTCGATCCGCAGGGGGCCGGGATTGCCCTGGGCCTGCGCCGGTCCGGTCAGAAACAGCGCCGCCAAACCGACGCTCAAGGCACTCAAGAAGGCTCGTTTCATCGGATCCGCATCCTTTCGGGGTTAAATGTCATCTCGATATCGCGCCACTGGGCATATTTCTCAACCGGCAGATCGAAACCGGCGCTGCCGCAGCGGATGATTGCCCGGCGTGCCGTCTCGAAGGCCTGGCGCGCCGCCGCGTCCGAGCCGCCTTCGGAGCCGATCATGCGGATGGAATTGATCACGGGGCGGCCCGATTGCTCCATCTCCACTGCGACCGTGACCGTGGTGCGCAGCGCATCCGACGACAACGAACCCACGTTCCAGCATTGCTGAACAGCGACGCGCAGACCGTCCCGTTCGGACGCGGTGAGTGGCGGACCGACGGGCACATCCGGGCGGCTCACCGCGCTCGGGGTCTCCGCGGCCTCTGCCACGGCAGCCGCGACCGCATCGGCGACCGGGTCCGGCGCAGTCTCGGCGGGCGTTTCCGGCGGCGCTTCGGGTGTGGGCGGGGCCTCCACCGGCACGGGCCGGGGGCGGTCGGGACGCGCCGAGGGGCGCGGGCTGGCGATCAAGTCCGGGGCCTGGCTTTCGGGATCGGTCTCGGTCGCCTCGGTGATAATGCGTGTGGTCGCGGCCTCGGGGGCCGTGGCCTCTTCCGCAGGCACGGCCTCGGCCCCGGAATTGTCGGGGGTGACGGCCTCCTGCCGTTCTGGCGCGACCTGCGCCTCCGGCTCGGGCTGCGGCACGGGCTCGGGTGCCACGCGCTCTGCCGGGGGCGGCGGCGCGGGCTCCGGCTCGGGGATCGGCACGGGTTCGGGTTCCGGCTGCGGGACGGGTTCCGGCGCTGGCGCAGGTTCGGGGGGTGGGGCGGGTTCTGGGGCCGGCGCGGGCACGGGGGGTGGCGCGGGCGCGGGCTCGGCAACCTCCGGCGCCCGGGTCATCGCGGCAAACTCCGCCTCGCTGAACAACACGACATCAGCCGCCGAAGGCACCGGCAATTCGGGCGCGGAGTAAAAAAGTCCGCCCAGGGCGAGCCAGGCCAAGAGCGCCAGATGCCCCGCGCCGGAGATATAGGTCCCGGTCTCGATATGCGGCAGGCGCACCATCGCGGGCCTAGCCCTCGCTCCCACCGTCGAAATCGGGGCCGCCGGTTTCGGTCACAAGCCCGATATTGTTGAACCCGGCGGCATTGAGCGCGCCCATGACCTGCATCACCTCGCCATAGGAAATCCCGCTATCAGCCCGGAGGAACAGCCGGTCGCCCTCCCGCTCCGCCGCGATGGCGCGCAGGCGCGGGATCAGCGTATCGCGCGGCACTTCCGTGGTCTGGATCAGCACGCGGCCATCGGCGGCCACGGTGACTGTCAGGGGCTCCTCCTCGCTGCCCGGCAGGGCCTGGGCGTTGGTCTCGGGCAGATCGACAGGCACACCCACGGTCAGCAGGGGTGCGGCCACCATGAAGATGATCAGGAGCACCAGCATCACATCCACGAAGGGGGTGACGTTGATCTCGGACATCGCCTTGGCCCCGCCCCGGCCCGACCGACGCCCACGCCGACGCCCGCCGCTGCCGCCCGCCCCACTGGAAACTCCGGCTTTCACGGCTCAGGCGTCCAACTGCCGCGACAGGAGCGTTGCGAACTCGTCGGCAAAGGCCTCGTAGCCACCCACGATCCGGTCCGCATCCGCCGACAGCTTGTTATAGGCCACCACCGCCGGGATCGCCGCCAAGAGCCCCAGCCCCGTCGCCAGCAGCGCCTCGGCGATGCCCGGTGCCACCACGGCGAGGTTGGTGTTCTGCTGGATCGCGATCTGCTCGAAGCTGTGCTTGATGCCCCAGACCGTGCCGAACAGGCCGATGAAGGGCGCCGTCGCCCCGGTGGTCGCGAGGAAGTTGAGCCCGTTCTGCAAACGCTCGCTCTGCTTGGCGATGGCCACGTCCATGGACCGGTCTATCCGCTGCTGCGCCCCGGGGATCAGATCCCCGGTGTCGCGGTGCGAGCGCCGCCATTCCGTCATGCCCGAGGCGAAAACCCGCTGCGCCGCGCCATCGGGTGTCGGTCCGATCTCGTCGAACAGGTCGTCGAGCGGATCGCCCGACCAGAAGGCGGCATCGAACGCCTCGGCCTCGGCCCGCGCCTTGCGGAAGGTGATCCATTTCTGAATGATGATCGACCAGGACCAGAAGGACATCCCGATCAAGAGGATCATCACCAGTTGCACGGTCAGGGTCGCACGCGCGAAAAGCGCGAGAAACGAGAAGTCTATCTCGGGTGTCATGGCCTGCTCAGTCCTGTCTCCGGCCCTTCGGGAGCCGTTTGTTATGCCGACAAGATACGCGCTTTGCCGGGTTTTTGAAAGGCTGCAGAACGGCTCTAGCGCGTTTTCGCCTCTGCCCCGAAGGCCGCGACAACCTCACGTGGCATTCGCGCAGGCCGCCCCGTGCCCGACAGGCAAACGATTGTCACCAAGGCAGAAAACAGCACCTCTTCGCCGCGCAGCACCCCCTGGTCGAGCACGATGCGCGCCCCGGTGACCTGACGGGGCGCGGTGGTCACGCACAGGTGATCGTCAAAGACTGCCGGACGCAGGTAGTCCGCCTCCACCCGGCGCACGGCAAAGACCACGCCCGATGTGTCGCGCAGGGCGGTCTGGTCGATGCCGAGGGCGCGCAGATACTCGCTGCGCCCACGCTCGATGAACTTCAGGTAGTTGGCATAATAGACGATGCCCGCAAGGTCGGTATCCTCGTAATAGACCCGCAGATCGAAGCGATGGACGCTCATTGCGTCGCCCCGATCCGCGCCGCGACCCGCAAGACATGGGCCGGATCCGTCGCCGCCACGGGCAGCACCGGATCATAGGCGGCCCGGATGACCTGCGCGATCTCGGGCTTGAGCAACGTGGCGCCGCCCTGCGTCGCCGCAAGGGGCGAGGTTTCGGTGAAGGCCCTGTCGGACCACAGCAGGATCGTCTGTACCGCCTGGCTGAGCGCCAGTGTCTCCGCCGGGACCGCCGAAAGATGCGCATCCATGCGCAGGAATACGAAAGCCGCCTTGATCCCGCCCTCCGTATCGAAGCGAAAAAACCGGTACTGATTGGCCTCCGCCGCCTCCAGCCGCGCGACCAGCGGCCCCAGCTCGGGCACCAGCCGGTCCATGTTCGGCACCTCCGGCAACTCCGCCCAATCGCGAAAGAAAAACACCATCAGGTTGGCGCCCAGTTCCGGATCGGTCTCGGCGATCTCGATCCCGGCCAGCCGGGCCACCGCCTCGAACGCGCCCTTGACCACCGACAGCGTCGCGTCGTCAACCCCGAACACGACCGGCGCCTGAGGCCGCCCCCAGCGCGCACAAAGGTAGCTTCCATCCCCGCGGGTAAACAACGCCTCGATCTCGTCTGCCTGCACGCCCTGCCCTTCACCTTTGCAGAAATACTCCCCCCGGAGGCATAAAGTCTTTCGGCCTGGACCTCAAATCTCCGTCGGCGGCCCTTCCGCGGGGGGACCTTCGAACAGATCGCTCTGCGGTGCGCCGCCAGGTGCCCGGGGCGGCTCCAGTCCCAGATGCGCCCAGGCCTTGCGCGCCAGCATCCGGCCCCGCGGCGTGCGCTGCAGGAACCCCTGCTGCAACAGGTAGGGCTCGATCACCTCCTCGACCGCGTCGCGCGCCTCCGACAGCGCCGCCGAGATCGTCTCGATCCCCACCGGGCCGCCGCCGTAATTGTCCGCCAGCAGGCTCAGGTAGCGCCGGTCCCCCCCATCGAGCCCCGCGCGGTCCACGCCCAGCCGCGTCAGCGCGCCATCAGCCACCGCACGGGTGATCGTGCCATCGCCTTCGACCAGGGCAAAATCCACCACCCGCCGCAACAGCCGCCCGGCAATGCGCGGCGTGCCCCGGGCGCGGCGGGCAATCTCGGCGATCCCCGACGGCTCGGCCGGCACATCGAGCATCCGCGCCCCCCGCGCCACGATCTGCTCCAACTCCTCGGCCGAATAGAACTGCAACCGCACCGGAATGCCGAACCGGTCCCTGAGGGGCGTGGTCAGCAGCCCCAGCCGCGTGGTCGCCCCCACCAAGGTGAAAGGCTGCAATTCGATCCGCACCGTCCGCGCCGCAGGTCCCTCGCCGATCACCAGATCGAGCTCGAAATCCTCCAGCGCGGGATAAAGCACCTCCTCCACCACCGGGTTCAGCCGGTGGATCTCGTCGATGAAGAGAACGTCGCGCGCCTCCAGGTTGGTCAACAACGCCGCCAGATCCCCCGCCTTGGCCAGGACCGGACCAGAGGTCATGCGGAAATTGACGCCGAGTTCGCGCGCCATGATCTGCGCCAGGGTGGTCTTGCCCAGACCCGGCGGGCCGTGAAACAGCACATGATCCATGGCCTCGCCCCGGCGGCGGGCGCTCTCGACGAAAACCCGCAGGTTAGCGCGCGCCTCCGCCTGCCCGATGAACGCGTCGAGGGATTGCGGCCGCAAGGCCCGGTCGGCCCCGTCGCGCTCGTCCGGCAAGGGCTCGGGGCGCAAGGTCGGATCGCTCTGCATCGCTTATCCTTTCGGCGCCAACAGGCGCAGGGCCGCGCGGATGATATCGGTCTCGCCCACGGCCCCCTCGCCCGCCGCAGTGGCTACGGCACTGGCCGCCTCGCCCTGCCCATAGCCCAGATTGACCAGCGCCGAGAGTGCCCCGGCCTGGTCGCTGGCGGCGGACGGCACCGCCGGGCGCGCCGCCGAGGGGGGCTCGATGCCCTCCGAGGCGGCCATGCCGTCCTCGATGACACCGTCCAACGCGGCCTCCAGCGTCCCGCCCATGGCCATCACCTCCGGCCCCTTGTCCTTCAACTCGTTGACCACCCGCTGCGCGATCTTCGGACCCACACCTTGGGCCTTGCGCAACGCGCCCCAATCACCCAGTGCAATCGCCCGCCCGACCCCGTCCACCCCCAGGGTCGACAGGATCGACATGGAGGCCTTGGCCCCCACCCCCTGCACAGATGTCAAAAGCCGGTGCCACTCTTTCTCAAGCAGCGTGGGAAACCCGTAAAGCTGCAACAGATCCTCGCGCACCAGAAGTTCGGTAAAGAGCGCCACGGGCCCGCCGGGCGCGGGCATCCCCGCCAGCGTGCGTTCGGAGCATTGCACAACATAGCCCACGCCGCGCACATCCAACACGATGTGATCCCGCCCGCGATAGACCAGAACCCCCGACAGCCGCCCGATCATGACACGCTCCGCAATCCATCGGGCGCGGCCACCGTCCGGTTGACGGCAACCACCTTGCCCCGGGACTGCAGGTGATGGGCATGGCAGATCGCGATCGCCAGGGCATCCGCCGCATCCGCCCCGGCCAGAACGACCCCGGGCAGTTGCAGCTTGACCATGTGCTGCACCTGCTCCTTGGCGGCATGGCCGACACCGACCACGGATTTCTTCACGTGGTTGGGGGCATATTCCGCCACTTCCAGCCCGGCCGCCGCAGGCACCAGCAGGGCGATGCCCCGGGCCTGCCCGAGCTTCAGGGTGCCCGTGGCGTCCTTGTTGACAAAGGTATGTTCCACCGCCGCCGCATCCGGCGCATGGCCCGCCACGACCTCGGTCAACTGGCGATAGAGGCTGAGAAGGCGCTGCGCGAGCTCACTGCCCTCCGAGCGGATCTGACCGTTGGCCACATGCCGCAACCTGCTCCCCTGGACCGAGATCACGCCCCAGCCGAGGTTTCGCAGGCCCGGATCGATGCCCAGAACACGCATGCCCATCTCTTTTTCTGCTCGTTTTGAAACAACTAGCACGAAACGCGAACATCTGCCAACACCCTTGCCGCCCGGGACAATCACCAGATTGCAGCCGCACACCGCCCCTCTGCGTCGGAAGCGGGCGAAAAACGACATTCGGAAGGTCGTTTTTCTGGTTTTCTTTCAGGGACCTGAACCCTCTTGCAAGGCATGACAAAACTGCATGGCGAACATGCAGTTTCCGACCGTTGCAAAGCCCTATCCTCCGCCTTAACTGCCGCCCAGAACGCAACCCACCCCGGCCACACGCCGCTTACAAGGTATCGCCAAATGGCAGTCTTCGACACTTCCCGCCCGCACGTCCTGTTCCCCCGCGCCGAGGGCTTCTTTTCGAGCCTGTTCGGCTCCGTGATTGCCTGGAACGATGCCCGGGTCATCCGGAACGAGCTCAACCGCCTGTCGGACCGGGAGCTTGACGATATCGGTCTCGCGCGCGGCGACATCGAGGAAGTCGCCCGCAAACGCTGAACCACCCGCTCCGAAAACAAAAAGGCGCGCCCGCACTGGCGCGCCTTTTGCGTTAGGCGCTTGCATCCCGCCCGGGCTAGAGCGGCAAGTGACGCGACAGTTTCAGGGACAGCGGATCCGGCGCCAGCGCAGCGGCCAGCAGGCTCTCCACCATGTTCGTCTGATCGAAATAGAGCAAATGCGTCCGGTAGGTGCCTTCCGACAGATAGGCGATGGCGAAGGCCTTCAGCACCACGCAAATCGCCAGAACCCCCAGAATGCGCCCCAGCGGGAGCCATGTTCGGCGGCTCCGCTCCTGGCGCGCGCAGCAGACGATGCCATGGCGCTGCTTCGCGTCCCGTGTAGACGACAGCCGCGCCACCCGATCCCCGAAAAGCGCCAGATTGTCCTGATCAGACATCGCAAAACTCTCCAAATTTGAACACAATTTGAAGATAACGCGCGGCCCTCGCGGCGACGACAGATTATGGCATTTTCAGGGTCAGAGTGGTCCATTCTCCGATCTCGTCCCGCGCAACCAGGGACAATCCTGCGTCTGCGTAGGCATTGATCACTTCACTGGCCTGTTCGTTCAGAAGCCCTGAAAGAATCACGTGCCCTTGCGGCGCGAGTGCGGCCGTGATCGCCGGAGCGAGATCGATCAGCGGCCCCTTGAGGATATTGGCGAAGATCACGCCGAAGGGCCCTGCCCCCGCGATCTCGGGGTGATCGAGCCCGGTCGCCTCCACGCAGATCACCTGGCCCGCCATGCCGTTGGCGGCCAGGTTGGCCTCGGCCACATCCACCGCCACCGGGTCGATGTCGCTGGCCACCACCGTGGTGTCGAAAACCCGTGCTGCCGCCATGGCCAGCACCGCCGTCCCGCACCCCACATCGAGCACCGGACCCTGCGCCTGTCCAGCGCTCAGGAGCGCATCGAAGGCACGCAGACAGCCCTGGGTCGTGCCGTGATGCCCGGTCCCGAACGCCATCGCCGCCTCGATCAGCAGGGGCACCGCATCCGGAAGCACCTTGTCGGCGTCATGACTACCATAAAGGAAAAACCGCCCCGCCGTGACGGGCGCCAGCTCGCGCTTGACCTTGGCCACCCAGTCGGTCTCCGGCAGTTCCGACACGCTGAAGGGTTTGGCATCGAAGGCCGCGGCCAGCAGCGCGAGCGCGGTCTCATCCGGCGCCTCGATGAAATATGCCCCGACCTCCCATAGCCCGGAGCCGTCCTCGATCTCGAACACACCAACCCCCGTGGGCACGGGCGTCAGGGTTTCCAGCGCCGCGCCGAGCTCTTCGGCGGGCGCCTTGCCCGGCAAGGTCGTGTAGGCGGTATAGGTCGGCATAAACGGGCTCCGTTCCGGCCACCTTGGAACGCGGCGGCGACACGCGCCGCTCGTATTTCACGGGCGCCCCCGCAGGGCAAGGGCGCCGCACGTGTCAGCCCGCCTGGGCAATCCCGGTGCCGATCGGGCAACTCACGCCGGTCCCGCCGATCCCGCAATAGCCGTTTGGGTTCTTCGCCAGGTATTGCTGGTGATAATCCTCGGCGAAGTAGAAGGACGGCGCGGGAACGATCTCGGTGGTGATCGCCCCGAAGCCCGCTTTGCGCAACTGGTCGGCATAGGCCGCGCGACTGTCCTGGGCCGCCTGGGCCTGGGCCTCAGTGGTGGTGTAGATGCCCGAGCGGTACTGGGTGCCCACATCATTGCCCTGGCGCATCCCTTGCGTGGGATCGTGACCTTCCCAGAACACCTGCAACAGGGTCTCGTAGGAGATGACCTTGGGGTCATAGACCACGCGCACCACCTCGTTGTGGCCGGTCTGGCCAGTGCAGACCTCCTGGTAGGTGGGGTTCTGAGTGAAGCCGCCCGCATAGCCCACCATGGTCAGCCATACGCCTTCGAGCTTCCAGAACATCCGCTCCACGCCCCAGAAACAGCCCATGCCGAACATCGCGACCTCCATGCCCTCGGGCACGCTGAGGGTCAGCGGGCGGCCCGAAAGGAAATGGGTGTCTGCGGTCGGAATGGCCGCCGCACGTCCCGGCAGGGCGTCTTCGGCGCGGACCATCTCGGCTTTCTTGCGGCTCATGAAAAACATCGCGGTGGCTCCTGTCTTGGGTTCCCTTGATATAGGCATGCAGGGGGCGCGTTGCTACTCCGCCGGGGTGGCGAGGCGGGACTGGAAGATCGTCTCGTGCCCCGGGCCCGGATGGCGCGGGATCAGCAACGACAGGAACAAAGAGGTCGCAGCCATGGCAGCGGCCAGCCAGAAAACGCCCGCCGGCGACACGACCCACATGTAGCCCAGCGAGGCCGGCAGGAACACCGCCGCGATATGGTTGATCGTGAAGGCCACCGCGGCCGTGGGCGCGATGTCCGCGGGGTCCGCGATCTTCTGGAAATAGGTCTTCAGCGCGAAAGCCAGTGCGAAGAACAGGTGATCCAGCACATAGAGCGCCGCGGCCACCATCACCCCCCAGCCCAGCCAATAGATGCCGCCATAGGCCAGGAAGACACAGATCAGGCCGGTATATTCAAAGGCGAGCGCGTTGCGCTCCCCGAACCGCGCGACGGCTTTGCCCATGAGCGGCGCACAGAGCATGTTGGCAAGGAAGTTGATCAGGAACAGGGCCGTGACCTGATGCACCTCGAAGCCGAAATGCTCGACCATCATGAAGGCGGCGAAGACCACGAAAATCTGCCGCCGCGCCCCGGACATGAATTGCAGCGCGTAGTAAAGCCAGTAACGCCGCCGCAGCACCATGCGCTTGTTCTGCGGATTGGGGCTCTCGAATTGCGGATAGGCGAACATGCAAAACAGCGCGATCGCCGCCGTGATCCCGCCCGATGTCAGGTAGACGAAGCTGTAGCTCAGATCGAAGGCCTTCCAGCTGACGACCAGCGTGCCATAGCTCAGGAGCGACGCCGCCGAGCCCGCCGCCACGATCCAGCCCAGGGTCTGCGGGGCGCGGTCCTTGGCGATCCATTGCAGTTGCAGGGACTGATTGACCGTCTCATAATAGTGAAACCCGATGGAACTGAGCAGCGTCAGCGCCAGAATGCCGTAATAGGTCGGGAAAAACCCGGTCATGGCACTGGCCAGCCCCAAAAGGCAGAGCGAGGCGAGGCCCAGAACCTGTTCGCGGATGATCATGATCAGGGCGATGACACCCACGGCGAGGAAGCCCGGGATCTCCCGCACCGTATGCAGCCAGCCGATCTCCACACCGGTGAAGGCCGCCCGCTCGATCACGAAATTGTTGAGAAGCGCGCTCCAGGTGGCAAACGCGATGGGCATCGCAAAGGCCATCAGGAACAGCAGCGTCACCGGTTGCCGCCAACGGGGCAGTTCGGCGGCTTCGGCAAGGGGCACGAGTCGCATGCTTGCGATTTACGCCCGAAGACCGGGCATGGCGAGAAAAAACTGATCTGGGTCAAAGCCCGCGGGGCCCGTCCGTGACACACATATTCCAAATTTCGAATGGGAGAGGGCCATGGACATCCTGCCTCTGGTGGACGGAATCGGCGAGGCACCGACCGCCGCGCTCTTTGGCCTGATCACAGGGATGGTGCTGGGATTTGCCGCCCAGCGGTCGTCCTTCTGCCTGCGCGCGGCCTGCGTGGAGTTTGCCCGCGGGCAGTTCGGGCGGCGCATGGCGGTGTGGCTGTTGTGCTTTTCGACCGCGCTCGTCTGGGTGCAGGGGGCGACCCTTCTGGGCCTGATGCGGGTGGAGGATGCGCGCATGATGGCGGTGACCGGCTCCTGGTCCGGCGCGATCCTCGGAGGTCTGATGTTCGGGGTGGGCATGGTGCTCGCGCGGGGATGTTCCGGGCGGCTTCTGGTGCTCGCGGCGACGGGCAACCTGCGCTCGGTGGTCTCGGGCCTGATTTTCGCCGTGGTCGCGATCATGGCCCTGCAAGGCGTGCTGGCGCCCCTGCGCGACTGGCTCGCCGCGCTCTGGATGACCGAGGGTGGGCGCAACGTGAACCTGTTGAACGCGCTGGGGCTGCCGCGCGGAAGTGGGCTCGTGCTCGGACTCGTCCTCGCCGTTCTGGCGCTGGAGATCGCGCGCCGCAACCGGATCGGCACGCGGGTGCTGGTGATGGCTTCTGGCGTGGGGTTTGCGGTGGCGCTTGGCTGGGTTCTGACCTTTGCCCTCAGCGCGGTCGCCTTCGACCCCGTACAGATCGAAAGCGTCACCTTTACGGGGCCTTCCGCGAACACCTTGATGTTCTTTCTCATCCCGAACCCGGTCCTGGAATTTGATATCGGCCTGGTGCCCGGCGTGTTTCTCGGCGCCTTTCTCGGTGCCTGGATCGGCGGCGATCTGAAACTACAGGGGTTCGAAGGCGCAGGCTCCATGACCCGCTCGATAACGGGTGCGGCGCTGATGGGCTTCGGCGGGATGCTGGCCGGGGGCTGCGCGATTGGCGCCGGCGTCACGGGCGGGTCGATCTTCGTGGGGACCGCCTGGCTGGCGCTGACCTGCATGTGGATCGGAGCGGTACTGACCGACCTGCTGGTCGATCAGCGTGGCATCCGCGGCGTGCCCGCGGAGTAACCCTCGCCCGAGAACGTGGGCGCAAGTCACTCTGAGCACCGCCTTTTGCACCGAGCCTGCGATCCGGGCGCGGCCGCGCCGGTTGTCTACGCCCCGTGACGCCCCAAGTGACAGGGGGCATGGGGACGACAGAAGGGCCAGCGACATGTTTCGGAAACTGCAACAGGGCCTTGTCATGGCCTTGGTCCTGGCCTGGTCGGGACTGGCCGCGCCCGCGTCGGCGTCCCCGCGCATCCAGGTGATCGGCGACTCGGTGATGACCTGGAATGGCGCTCTGGCGATCCCGGCCCATGTGGCGCAAATCCTGGGCGAGCCGGTCGACAACAACGCCCGCGCGGGCGCACGCCTGCGGCGCAGCACCCTCTTTGTCCGCGCGGTGGAGGACCAGTACCAAAACGGTGACTGGGACTGGGTCATCATGAACGGTGGCGCGAACGACCTGAACCGGGATTGCGGCTGTAACCGCTGCGAGGCGGAGGTGGACGCCATGGTCTCCGCCGACGGTACACGCGGGACCTGGCCGGACCTGGTGCGCGGCGTGCTGGCCGAGGGCGCGCGCCGGGTGCTGATCGTGGGCTATTACGGCCCCACCGGGCTTGGCGGGCGCACGGATCGCTGTGCCGACGAGCTGCGGGTCGTGGATGCGCGCCTGGCACGGTTTGCCGCAGGGCGAGAGGATGTGTTCTTCGTCGATGCCGACCCCGTGATGGGCCCGCAAACCCCGGAGTTTTTCGCCCGCGACAACATCCACCCCAACGCCCGCGGCGCGGCGGCGATCGGCGCGCTGATCGCGGCGGAAATCTCCCGCCTCGACCCCGAACGCTAGGCAGCAAAAAACGCGGGGCCCGCCAAGGCCCCGCGTGTGCAACATGTGCTCCAGGCTCAGAAGAAGCCGAGCTTGTTGGGATTGTAGCTGACCAGCATGTTCTTGGTCTGCTGGTAATGGTCGAGCATCATCTTGTGGTTCTCACGCCCGATGCCGGACTGCTTGTACCCGCCAAAGGCCGCGTGAGCCGGATAGGCGTGGTAGTTGTTGACCCAGACGCGCCCCGCCTGGACACCGCGCCCGAAGCGGTAGCAGGTGTTCTGATCCCGCGACCACACCCCGGCGCCGAGGCCGTACATGGTGTCATTGGCCAGCTCCAACGCTTCCTCTTCGGTCTTGAAGGTCGTCACGGACACGACCGGACCGAAGATCTCTTCCTGGAAGACACGCATCTTGTTGTGGCCCTTCAGGATGGTCGGCTCGATGTAGAAGCCATCCTTCAGATCGTCGGACACATCCGCGACCTTGCCGCCGGTGAGCACTTCGGCCCCCTCTTCGACACCGATCTGGAAGTAGGACAGGATCTTGTCCTTCTGCTCTTTCGACGCCTGGGCCCCGACCATGGTTTCCATCTTGCGCGGGTCGCCCTGCACGATGGCCTTCACCCGAGCGATGGCGCGCGCGATGAACTCTTCATAGATGTCCTCGTGGATCAGCGCCCGGCTCGGGCAGGTGCAGACCTCGCCCTGGTTGAACGCGAACAGAACGAAGCCTTCGACCGCCTTGTCGAGGAAGGCGTCATCCTCGGCCATCACGTCCTTGAAGAAGATGTTCGGCGACTTGCCACCCAGCTCCAGCGTGACTGGGATCAGGTTGACCGTGGCGGCCTCCATGATCTTGCGGCCCGTGGCGGTGGACCCGGTAAAGGCGATCTTGGCAATCCGGTCGGAGGTCGCCAGCGCCGCGCCCACTTCACCGCCATAGCCATTGACGATGTTCAGAACACCCGCCGGCAGCAGGTCGGAAATCAGTTCTACCAGAACCATGATCGCGGCGGGGGTCTGCTCGGCCGGCTTCAGCACGATGCAGTTGCCGGCGGCAATCGCGGGCGCCAGTTTCCAGGCCGCCATCAGGATCGAGAAGTTCCAGGGGATGATCTGGCCCACGACGCCGAGCGGCTCGTGGAAGTGATAAGCCACTGTATCGTTGTCGATCTCGGACATGGAGCCTTCCTGGCCCCGCAGCACACCCGCGAAATAGCGGAAGTGATCCACGGCGAGGGGGATGTCAGCCAGGGTCGTCTCACGGATCGGCTTGCCGTTGTCCCAGGTTTCCGCCTTGGCGATGATGTCGAGGTTTTCCTCGATCCGGTCGGCGATCTTCAGAACGATATTGGCGCGCTCGGTGACCGAGGTCTTGCCCCAGGCATCCTTGGCCGCGTGGGCCGCGTCCAGCGCCAGTTCCACATCCGCCGCCGAAGAGCGCGCGATCTGACCCACGACTTCGCCGGTGATCGGTGTGACATTGTCGAAATAGCGTCCCTCGACCGGGGGCACGAACTTACCGCCGATGAAGTTGTCGTAGCGGTCCTTGAACGGCGAGACGAGGGTGTCGTCGACCTGTGTCATCTCATTCATGTTGAATTCCTCCTGGGCTTGTGGGCCAGTGCGACCCGAATAACGCCTACAGTGTAGAGCGTTGTGAAATCGGCTGTCTTGGGGGCGCACACCGGTGATGCACCGCACCTGTCTCAGTTCTGAGACAGGTTGCGACAGGTTTCGTCGAGACCGACCCGCTTCATGCGCCGATAGAGGGTCGCGCGCCCGACCCCGAGGTCGCGGGCCGCCGCGCTGACATTGCCGCCGGCCCGCAGCAGGGCGCGTTTGACGGCGGCATATTCGGCCCGGTCGAAGCCGCGATGGGGCTCGGGACGGCCCAACACATCGGCGGCGGGCATGGGCGCGAACGGGGTGTCCCGCGCCACGCCCATGGACCGGCGCGCGGCATGTGTCGCGCCAGTGATCACATCGTCCTGGTCGATCGCCAGCAGCCCCACCGGGCCCGTGCCGTCGGTCTCGGCCACCACGATCCGCGCCCGCGGATGAGCCTGCCGGAACAGCGCCGCCTCGATATTGCGCGCAGCCTGGGCCACGGTCTCGGCCATCAGCGCATTCAGCCCCGGCGTGTGGTCCTCCCGGGCCGAGGACACGTCCACCGCGCCCACCAACTCGCCCCTGGCCCCGAAAACCGGCGCTCCGATGCAGGTCATGGCGATGTTGCGGGCCGAGAAATGATCGGTTCGGTCGATGGTCACGGCGCGGCCCTCGCTCAGGCAGGTGCCGATCCCGTTGGTACCCTCGGAGGCCTCGCTCCAATCGGCGCCGGGGCTCAGGTTGCAACTCTCGAACCCGTCCGCATCGCCGGTGCCGGACCGCCCGTCGAGGATGCACCCCTCCCGGTCCGCCAGGAACACCGCGCAGCCCGACATCCGCAACACCTTGAACAGGTGATCCAGCGCCGAGCCCGCCGCATGGATCAGCGCGTCGTTCTCATCCTTGCGCAGGTTGAAATCCCGGCCCGACAGCCGCTCAGGACGCCCGCGATAGCCCGGATGCAGCTGGTAGGTCTTGAAGGACCGACACCAGGATGCGGCCAGCCGCGACTGCGCCGCCGCAGAGGGCATCGCCACCGTGGCCACCACGTTCTCGACATGCTGCGCAAAACCATGTGTCATCTGCATCCCCCAGTTCCTCCGACCCGGTTACCTGCGACCTGGATGCGGCCGCTCCGGCCCCGAACCCGCATGTCCAAGATCGCGGGTCAGGTGCTGTCCGCGGTTTCCAGATCCGCATGCACCGCCGGTGCAGGAGCGATAGAGGGAATCCCGAGTTTGGCCAATTGCGCTTTGGTCGCGAATTGATCCGCCGGTCCGGCGGAGACCGGCACCCGCCCGAGCGGGCGCACATCGGGTCCGAACCGGGTCGCGTGCCCGCCCAGGAGGGCGGCGAGTTCAGGCTTCAGCCCGTCACCAAAGCGGGCCGCGGTCGTGTGCATCGCGAGGAGCCAGTGGAAGTCATGTGCCATCTGCGTTTCCGTGTTTGAGCAAGAGCGCCGGGTGGGCTGCGCAGGAAACGTGGCTCGACAAGGCCCAGAACAGCACATCGCGTTACGGCTTGCAATTATTTCTTGATAAAAACTGTCGGATATAGTGTCGCAGAACTTGAGCTTCTCGACCCAATGTCTTGTTTTTAAGAAAATCTCGAACCCTACCCATTCCGCGCCAGAGCGCGTGGCGACCAAGACGGCGGCGGGAGGCAACGGGACAATTTCCCTGTCCCCCACAAGCACGACAAGACTGCATCCCAAATACCGGCCCGGACAGCAACGAACCGCATCCGGGCAGCCGCGCTAGTCGGGCGTGCGCCTGGACGAGGCGTAGCGCTCTGACGCCGCATAATAGGCATCGAACCCGATCCGGGTGCGCAACTCGGCGAAGTCCATCAGGTCCGGCCGGCGGTCGTCGCGCATGCCGCGCAGCGTGCGGACCATCGCCTGCATCGCCGCCGCCATCAGCGACAGGGGATAGGCCGCAATCGCGTAGCCGATATCGTGCATGGCCGCATTGGGCAGGTCCGGCGTGGCGCCGCCTTCGACGATATTGGCCATTTTCGGCCCCGGCAGTTCGGCGCAAACCGTGCGCATTTCCGCCTCGGTCCTGGGCGCCTCCACGAAGAGGATATCCGCCCCCAGCTCGGCAAAACGCGCCGCACGGTCGATGGCCTCGGCCAGCCCGTGCTCATGCCGCGCATCGGTGCGCGCCAGGATCAGGATATCGCCGCCCGCGGCCCGGATCTCTTCCCGCGCGTCCACGGCGGCCCGGATCCGGTCGAACGCCTCGTCGCGCCCCACCACCGCCTTGCCCGGCGTATGGCCGCAGCGTTTCGGCGCAAGCTGATCCTCGATCATCACCGAGGCACAGCCCGCCTTCGCGAACCCCGTCACGGTCCGGCGCACATTCATCGCATTGCCATAGCCGGTGTCACCATCCCCGATCAGGGGAATGTCCACCGCCTCGGTGATGTTGCGGGCCTGGTCCACCACCTCGCCATAGCTCATCAACCCGAGATCCGGCGCGCCGATCCGGCTGGCCGAGGCCGCGAACCCCGACATGAAGGTCAGATCATAGCCCTCCTGCGCAATCAGTTTGGCCGACAGCGCGTCGAAACAGCACGGCATGACATGGCAACGGTCCTGCGCCAGCAGGCTCCGCAGGGTTCGGGCAGCACTCATCGCATCACCATTGGAAAGGAATATACAGCGCCAGTTGCGGGAAGGCATAGAGCACCCCCACCGTCACCAGCATCAGAATGAGGAAGGGCCAGACCCCGCGCGCCACATTGGACAGGGTCGTGCGCGCCACCGATTGTATCACATAGAGGTTCAAGCCCACAGGCGGCGTGATCAGGGCACATTCCACCATGATCACCATGTAGATGCCGAACCAGATCGGATCGAAGCCCAGCCCCATCGCCGCCGGCAACAGCACCGGCGTCATGATCAGGATCATCGACAACGCCTCGAAGACCAGCCCCATCAGCAAGAGCACCAGCGACACCACCACGATGAACATGATCGGCCCGTCGATCACCTGGGTCAGGAAAGCCGAGATATCCTGCGGGATACGGTAGAGCGCGATCGCCTTGCCGAACACCTTTGCCCCCGCGACGATCAGCAGGATCGCGGCGGTGGTGATCGCACTTTCGCGCACCGCCTCCCAGAAGGTCACCCAGGTCAGGGTCCGCAGCCACAGAGTGACGATGGCCAGCGCCGCGGCCGAGCCGATGGCCGCAGCCTCCGTCGGCGTGAAGGCCCCGGAGTAAAGCCCGACAATGACCAGTGCGGCCAGCGCCACCGAGGGCAGCGCCCGTTTCGAGGCGCTCATCCGTTCCGCCATGGTGGCCTTGGGCACGGGCGTATAGGTCCCCGACAGCCGCGCATGCAGCATGGCAAACAGCACGAAGAGCGTGACCAGCAACAGCCCCGGCCCGATCCCGGCCAGGAACAAGGCGATCACCGATTGCTCGGTCACGAAGCCGTAAACGATCATCGGGATCGAGGGCGGGATCAGAATGCCCAGCGTCCCCCCGGCAGCCAGCAGGCCATAGACGAATTTCTTCTCGTAACCGCGGTTGATCATCTCGGGGATCGCCACGGTGCCGATGGTCGCCGCCGTCGCCACCGACGAGCCCGAGATCGCCGCAAACAGCGCACAGCTCAGGATCGTCGCCACCGCCAGCCCGCCGGGCCAATGCCCGACCCAGGCCTGGACGGCCGCAAACAGATCGCGCCCCACCCCGCCCTTCAGCAGCAGGTTGGACATCAGAAGGAACAGGGGCACCGCCAACAGGATGAACCCGTCCAGCGTGGACAGGATGGATTGCGGCGCCATCAGGGGCGAGAACCCCCCGAGGATCAGCATCGCCAACCCCATGCCCCCCAGCGCGAAGGCCACCGGCACGCCCAGCAGCAACAGCACAAAGAGCGCGACAAGGATCAGGATGATGGTCATTCGTGGGTCGCCCCCAAGCTCGCGGTATCGGATCCCTTGAGCCGGAACAGCTCCACCGCCCCCTGCGCGCCCAGGAGCGCGAAGCCCACGGGCACGGAGGCCTCGGAGATCCAGATCGGCAGGTTCAGGATCGAGCCCGTGGTGCGCCCCCGCTCAAAGCTCGTCCAGAAGATGTCGAAGCCGTAAATCGTCACGATGGCCGAGAAGACGATCACCACCACCAGCGCGATCCCGGCGCAGACCTTTTGCGCGCCCGGCGGCAGAAGCCCCGTGACCGCGTTGACGGTGATGTGCCGGCGCAGGGTCAGCAGGTGCGCCATGGCCAGCAGGCAGCCCCAGATCAGGCACAGCTGGCTCAACTCCGCCGCCCAGATCGTGGGCCGGATGAAGAAATACCGCGCCACCACCTCGTAGGTGAGCATCACGCCGGTCAACGCCATCAGCACCGCACCGCAGATGCAGGCGTACCGGGACAGGGAAGTTATCAAGGACATGAAAGGCCTTTCCGGACGGCCGCGCAGGACCGCCCGGTTGATTGCGCAAAGACGCGTTTCGTCAGGAGCCGGAGTTCACGCCGAGCGCGTCGAGGATCTGTCGCCCCGCCTCACCCGTCGCCGCGAGATAGCTGTCATAGACCGGCTGGGACACGGCCTGCCACTTGGCAAGCTCCTCGTCGGTCAACTCGACGATGGTCATGCCGTTCTCTTCCGCGGCAGCGTAGGCTTCGGCTTCGATCGCGGCCATACGGTCACGCACATCATCCTGTGCCACCTGTGCGGCCGCGTTGATGTGGCCCTGGGTCTCGGCATCCAGTCCGTTCCACCAGTCGCTGTTGACCACCACCACGAACTCGATATTGGCGTGGTTGGTCTTGGTGATGGTGTCCATCACCTCCCACAGCTTGCGGGATTTCACGCCCGATACACCGGTCATGCCCACATCGACCGTGCCGCGCTGATAGGCCAGGTATTGCTCGGAACCCGAGATCAGCGTCGGCGCGCCGCCCGCGGCGGTCACGAAATCGCCCAGCGTCTTGCCGAAGACCCGCGCCTTCTTGCCCTGCATGTCCTCGGGGGTGCGGATCGGCTCATCCTGGCTGAGCAGGATTGCGCCGCCATAGGCCTGCCAATAGAGAACCTCGCCGCCGGTCTTGGCGATCTCCGTCTCTAGGATCTCGCGCACGGGCGATCCTTCGGCCACCGCCGCGCGCACTTTCTCTTCGGTGTTGAACAGGAAGGGCATGTAGAACACGTCCACCACCGGCGCGTCGCCCACATACTGCGTCAGCGATGCCACCCCGGCCTCGATCGCGCCGGAGCCGACGGCCGCGGGCACTTCCTTGTCGCGGTAAAGGGTTGCGCTGTCATAGATTTCCACGTCGATCGCACCACCTGTGCGCTCTTCGACCTCCTTCTCGAAAAGCTGCAGGTTCTCGCCCAGATGGCTGGTCAGCGGCAATTGCAGCGAAATCCGCATCTTCTCGGTGGCAAGGGCCGCGCTGCCGATGACGGACGCGCAGGCCGCAAGTATCAGAGTGTCTCTGATCATGGTCTTCCTCCCAGTGGTCTTTTTTTGACTGACGCGACTCTACGGTGCTGCGACGAATTGGCAAGCGCTCCCGTGCGGCGCGCTCAAACCCAGAGCGCGGCAAAGCACAGGCCAAGCCCGCCTGCGCAGACCGCGACACGCAAGGGCCACGGCTCGCGCCCGATCAGCCCGCGCGACACCCCGCCCAGCCCCGCGCCGACCACCAGCAGGGCCAGCAGGGCCGCGCCAGGCTCGGCCGACAGCCGGATCAGCGCGTCATTGGCGATCATCGCCAGCGGGATCACATAAAGCCCGACGCCCAGCGCCATGGCCGTGAGCGCCACGCGCAGCCAGTTCTCCTGCACCATGCCGGAGGCGATGAAGACCGCGCCGCAAACAGGCGGCGTGATGGTCGACAGCAGTGCGAACCAGAACACGAAGAGATGCGCCTGCAACGGCTCCAACCCCAGCTCGATCAGCGCCGGACCCGCCACCGAGACGCAGATCACGTAAGCCGCGGTCGTCGGCACCTCCATCCCCAGCAACAGACACGCGAGCGCGGTCAGCAGCAGCGCAGGCCAGAGCGCACCGCCCGACCCCGACAGGATCACCGAGGTGATCTTCACCCCCAGCCCGGTGATGCCCAGCACCCCGATGATGATCGAGGCGCAGATGATGATCGCCGCGATCATCGACACCTGCTTGCCCGCGTTGAGCAAGGCTTCGGCCAGCCGCGCGAAACCCTGCCCCGGATTCGGCCGCAGGGAGATGTCGACAAAAAGCAGCGCAAGCCCGGTGAAGATCGCCAGCGCAGCGGCGTATTGCGGCGTGTAGCCCAGGGCGAACATCGCGATCAGCAGGGTGGAGAACGGCACCAGGAAAAAGCCGGAGGTGATCAGAACCTGCCTGCGCGCGGGCCGATCCTCCACCGGGATGGGCCTGAGGTCATAGCGCGACGCGAAGGCGTTCAGCCCCTGCCAGACCGTCGCGAAATAAAGGATCGCGGGCAGCAGGGCCGCCAGCATGATCTCGGAATAGGGGACGCCGGTCAGCTCCACCATCACGAAGGCCCCCGCCCCCATGAGCGGCGGCATGATCTGCCCGCCCGACGATGCCACCGCCTCGGTCGCCGCCGCCAGCCGCCGCGGATAGCCGAGCTTGGTCATCGCCGGCAGGGTGATCGCCCCGGTGGAGGCGACATTGGCCGAGGCCGAGCCCGAGATCGATCCGAAGAGCGCCGAGGACAGGACCGACACCTTGGCCGCCCCGCCCTTCAGCCGCCCCGCGGCGGCCGCGGCCACGTTCATGAACCCCTGCCCCGCCTCGCCCGCGTTCAGCACCGCGCCGAAGATCACGAACACCGCCACCACGCCCACGGACACCCCCGTCAGACTGCCCCAGAGCCCGCCCTCGGCCACCACAAGCGTGCCGAGAAAACTGCGCAGGGGCGTGCCCGCATGGCCGAACTCGCCGGGGATGTGCTGCCCGTAAAGCCCGTAGAGCAGCGCCAGAAGCGCCACCAGCGGCAGGGGCCAGCCAATGGCCCGACGCGCGCCCTCCATGGCGACCAGAAGCAATGTGATGGCCAGCGCAACCTGGAACCCGCTTTCGAGAAAGCCGTACTGGTTGCGCAACATCTGGTGGTTGAGCGCGATCCAGAGGCACCCGGCAATGCCGAGGCCGGTGAGAATAGCCCCCGAGATCCGCGCCACCGGGGTGGCGGCGGCGAACAGAAACACCCAAGGCAGGATCAGCGCCATGTGCAAGGGCCGCGCCACCAGGTTGGGAACCAGCCCGTAGAAGATCAGCCCCAGATGAAACGCCACCGTCAGCGCCCCGAGGGCGATCCACACCTGCCTGCGCGGGACCGCCCGGTCCTCGACCGCCTCCACCGGGGCGCGCGCTTACATATGCGCGTCGCTGAGGGTCGCGCCCACTTCCTTGTAATAGCGCAGGGCCCCCGGGTGGATCTGCGTGGTGATGTTGGACAGCATGTCCACCGACACCCCGTCCCACCACTTGGCATCGCCCGCCATGTCGGCCTTGGTCTCCCAATAGGTCTTGGTGAGCTGATAGGCGGTCTCTTCGTCCATCTTCGTGGTCGTGTAGGCCACCACCGGAAGCGACGTGGTGTCGATGTCGGCCTCCTGCCCGGCATAGGTGCCCGCCGGGATGGTAAGGGCGGTGCGCCCGGTCTCCGCGATCTGCTCGGGGCTGAGCGACAGCACCGTCACCCCCGTGGAGGCCGCCGCCTCGATCACGTTTGGCGCCGGATAGGAGCCCGCGGTCACGAACCCGTCGATCTGGCCGTTTTTCAGCGCGTTGACCGCGTTGGACAGCTCGCTATCGGCAATGGTGACCTTGCCCTCCAGCCCGAAGAGGCCGAGGTATTTTTCGCCCTCGCGCGCCCCGAACGAGCCGCTGCCGAGCAGGATGGTCTTGCCCTCCATCTCGGCGAAGCTGGTGACACCACTGGCCTCGGACATCACGAAATGCATGGTCAGGGACGGGATCGGAAACAATGCGCGGATCTCGTCGAAGGCCGGGCTCCCTTTGCCCTCGAACATGGCGGCCCCCCGCTGGGCCAGACCGATCAGTGCGGGAGGGGTGGTGAACACGTAGTCGCCGCCGCGCGCGCGCACCTCCATCACGTTCTGCACCGAGCCCTGGCTTTCCTCGACCGTGACCGAGATCGCGCCATCGGTGCCCGCCTTCATCGCCTCGGAGATCTGCACCGCCATCTGGTAATAGGACGAGCCCGCCTTGGCGGATTTATAGGTGATCCGGGTCTCGGCCCCGGCGGCGGTGCCCATGGCGCAGGCTGCAACGGCAGCCGCGACCACGAAGGGTTTCAGAAACGTCATGACAGTCCTCCCAAACTGGTTCGCGGCGAGCCTACGCACCCGCGCGCGGAGCGCAAGCCGAAGAATCCCGGCGCCCTGCTCCGTGCCTTGATCCCTGCCCTGCATCGCCGCGACAGGCGCCGTTACTCCCGTGCCTTTTTTGTCATGTCCAGTGCGATCAGCGAAGGGATGATACCATCCATCATCTGCTCCGGCGCCATGGGCCCGTATTCATTCGCGCCCACCTTGAAGGTCACCCCCACCCGGTCCCCCGGCACATCGCGCATGGTGATCGCGAAATCGTCGGTATAGATGATCAACCTGTCGGCAATCAGCGCCCGCAACTCCGCCTTGCGCGCCTCCGGCACCTGGTCCCGCCCCCAATCGACCGTGACCCGGATCGCCAACGCCTCTGCATCGCCTTCGAATTCGACAAGCTGTTCCTTTGTCAGCCCGAGCGGACGCAAGGTCGGGTTCTGGGTCACGAAATACAGCAGGAAAGCCCCGATCGCGGGCAGCGCCGCACACAGGATGATCACGCTGAGCAGAATGTAGCGGCGACTGGAATCCATGTAGGACGCTTTCAAAAACCCTTTGCCGCGAAGGTTCCATATTCGGTTTTACAATTCGTGAAGCGCCGTGTTCAAACCCCTAGGGAAATGGAAAGGAGCCTTCGCCATGAGCAAGAGCCTCAAACGGGTGGTCGCGGCCTTGCAGGCCGCCGGGCTGGACGGCGCGGTGCTGGAGATGGGGACCGAGACCCGCACCGCGCAACAGGCGGCCGACGCGGCAGGCTGCGCCCTGGACCAGATTGCCAAATCGATCATCTTCCGCGACGAGGACAGCGGGGCGGCGGTGCTCTTTCTGACCGCTGGCGGCAACCAGGTCGATGCGGCCAAGGCCAGTGCCGTGGCGGGCGCGCCCCTGGGCAAGGCGGATGCCACCCTGATCCGGGCCCAGACCGGGTTCGCCATCGGCGGCGTGTCGCCCGTGGGCCATCTGACCCCGATCCGCGCCTGGTGCGACCCACGGCTCATGGTGTTCGACACGGTCTATGGCGCGGCGGGCACCCCGCGCCATATCTTCCCCATCGCGCCGCCGGAATTGCTGCGGCTGTCGGGGGCGGTTCTGGCGGATTTCACCGGATAACAACGCCAAACCTCCGGATTCCGCCGAAGTAAATAATTTTAACATTGCCTCTTGTCACCGGCCCGGCCCGCGCCCATCTGCTGTGATGTGAAGCGAATTCACATTAACGCACACCAAGATTGGAGCACCCACATGAGCACCGTTGCAACCTGGCCTTCTCAAGCAGAGATGTGGCTCGACCGCAAAGGGAAGCCCGCATGGATCGTCGCAATGGTCCTCGGCTTCATCTTCTTCTGGCCCATCGGCCTCGCCCTTCTCGCCTACATGATCTGGGGAAAGAAAATGTTCAAATCGCAAAGCGCCTGCAAATCCTACAGCCTGACCCATGGCTTCAAATCCTCGGGCAACACCGCGTTCGACGCCTACAAGGCCGACACCCTGCGCCGCCTGCAGGACGAACAGGAAGCCTTCGAAGCCTTCCTCGACCGGCTCCGGGCGGCCAAGGACAAGTCCGAGTTCGACCAGTTCATGGAAGACCGCGCGCGCATGGCCCAGGACACCCCGAAACCCGACACCGACGGGCCCGCCCCCGCCGGCGCCTGATCCCCTTGCCCTGCCCGGCTTGTCCGGGCGGGGCAGCCTGCCCGGCTTGTCCGGGCGGGGCAGCCTGCCTATCTGAACCCCATAGCCGAAAAAGGTCCCGCCCGCGATGTCCACAGCCCTGCCCGATCCCTACGCCAATGCCGAGATGTATGCGGATGTGCCCACCAAGCGCCTGATCGCCTGGTGTGTGGATTTCCTGGCGATCGCGGCGATGACGGTGGTGCTGGTGCCGATCACCCTGTTCACGGCACTGTTCTACCTGCCGTTCCTGGCGCTGATGGTCAGCTTTCTCTACCGCTGGACGACCCTGACCATGGGCGGCGCGACCTGGGGGATGCGCTTTGCCAGCATCGAGATCCGCGATGCCCGGGGCGCCCGCCCCGACATGCTGACCGCGCTGCTGCATACCTTGGGCTATCACGTCTCGGTGGCGATCTTCCCGCTGCAACTCGTCTCCATCGCGCTGATGCTGATGAGCGAGCGGAAACAGGGACTAACCGACCATATCCTCGGGACTGTTGCCCTGAACCGGCGCAGCCGGCTCTGAAACGAACTGATGACTTGGCGGGCGGCAAATCCCTTGCTACCGTCCGCTTAAGTCTTGAATTCGGAAACCCATGCGTCACACCCTTCCTCTCGCGCCACAATTCTATGTGACGGCGCCGCAGCCATGCCCGTATATCGACGGGCGCATGGAGCGGAAGCTGTTCACCGCCCTGCAAGGGGAGTTCGCCGAGACCCTGAACGATTCCCTGTCCAAGCAGGGGTTCCGGCGCTCCCAGAACGTGCTCTACCGGCCCAGCTGCGCCGATTGCACCGCCTGCCTGTCGGCGCGGATCGACGTCTCGGCCTTCACTCCGTCCCGCTCCCAGCGGCGCACGCTGAAGCGCAACGCTGTGATGGAGCGAGAGGCGACCTCGCCCTGGGCGACCGAGGATCAGTACAGCCTGTTCCGCAAATACCTGGACGCGCGGCATGCCGAAGGCGGCATGGCGGACATGGACATCTTCGAGTTCGCCGCGATGATCGAGGAAACGCCCGTGCGCTCCCGCGTGGTGGAATACCGCCAGAGCGCCGAGGCCGCGCCCAACCGCAAGCGCGCGCCGCGCAACCTCGCCGGGGTATGCCTGACCGACGTGCTCGATGACGGGCTGTCCATGGTGTATTCGTTCTACGACCCGGACCTCGTGCGCCAGTCCCTCGGCACCTTCATGGTCCTCGACCACGTGGAGATCGCTCGCGAGGCGGGCCTGCCCTATGTCTATCTCGGCTACTGGGTGCCCGGCAGTCCCAAGATGGGCTACAAGGCCAGTTTCTCGGGGCTGGAGATCTACAAGAATGGCGAATGGCAGCCCATCGGCGACCCCGAAAGCCATAGCCGCGATACCCACCCGCTGAACGTGGACCCGATCGCCGAGCAGGTCGCCAAGATCAACCTGCCCGACACCCTGCCGACGGACCGCAGGAAAGGCTGACACCCAAACGGGCGCGCGGTATCTCTACCCCGCCCCGGTGGCGCCGATCCCAACCGTTCGAGGAACGCAGCAGCCCGGCGATCCAGGCAGCCGACCCGACCCGTCAGAGGTAATTGGCCCGGCTCAGACCGTATTTCGCCATCTTCTCGTTGAGGGTCCGGCGGGGCAGGCACAGCTCTTCCATCACCGCCGCGATTGACCCTTTGTGGCGGCGCATCGTGTTGTCGATCAGCATCCGCTCGAACGCCTCGACATATTCCTTCAGCGGCTTGCCCTCGGTGGTGATCGCAGGCCCCATCTCCGCATTGTCCGCCATCAGCAGCGAGGTGATCGACCCGGACCCGCGCCGGTTCTGCAGCACCGCGCGCTCGGCCACGTTGATCAGCTGCCGCACATTCCCCGGCCAGGGTGCCTGCAACAGTTGCGCGGCCTCCTGCGCGGCCACTTGCGGCGCGTCGCAGCCGTATTCTTCGCAGAACATGTCCGCGTAATGCGAGAACAGCGTCAGGATATCCTCCCCGCGCTGGCGCAGGGGCGGCAGGGTGATCCGCATGGCCGCAAGCCTGTAGAACAGGTCCGGACGTAGGCGATCCTCGATCGTCTTGCCATCCTCGGCCAGGTTGCAGATCGCGATGATCCGGGTCTCGATGCCCGCACTGGTGTCGTTGAGCTGACCGAGCAGCCGCGCCTGCACCTCCGAAGGCATCGCCTCGATATCCTCGAGGCACAGGGTGCCGCTGCGGGCCTGCTCCACCAGCGGCAGGGGCATCCCCTCCTCCGCCGGGCCGAAAAGCCGCTTCTCCAGATCGTCCACCGCGGCACAGCTCTGCACCACGAAGGGCTTGCCCGCCCGCGGCCCCACCGCGTGCAGCGCATGGGCCACCAGCGTCTTGCCCGTGCCCGTCTCTCCGTCGATCAGCACATGCCCGTCCGCCTGCCCGAGATCGAGGATATCCTCGCGCAGCCGCGCCATGGCCGGCGAGGCTCCGATCAGCTTGCGCATCAGCACCGTGCCATCGCCCAGTTCTCGCCGCAGGGCGCGGTTCTCCAGGGTCAGGCGCCGGGTATCGCTGGCGCGTTTCGCCAGCGCACTCATCCGGTCGGGATTGAACGGCTTTTCCAGGAAATCGAACGCCCCGAGGCGCATCGCCTCCACCGCCATGGGCACATCGCCATGGCCGGTGATCATGATCACCGGCAGGGCGCTGTCCATGCTCATCAACCGCTTGAGCAGCGCCATGCCATCCATGCCCGGCATCTTGATGTCCGACAACACGATCCCGGGATACCCGGCCTCGATCCCCTTGAGGGCCTCCTCGGCGCTGGCATAGGTTTCGGTGTCATAGCCGGACAGCGCAAGCCACTGGCTGATCGATTGGCGCATGTCCTGTTCGTCATCGACGATGGCGATTTTCATGGCCTTGGGCATCTGGTGTCTCCTCGACTGTCTTGGCGGCTATTCTGCGGCTTGGCTGTCCGCCGTCCAGAGGGGTAATCGCATCTCGAACACCGCCCCGCGCGAGGTCCGGTTGCGCGCCATCAACCGCCCCCCGTGGTCCGACACGATCCCCGAGGAAATGGCAAGGCCCAGCCCGACCCCGTCGCCCGGCCGCTTGGTGGTGTAGAACGGCTCGAAGATCTGCTCGAAATCCGTGATGCCCGGACCGTTGTCGCGCACCGACAGCCGCGCGGTCTCGCCCGTGGTCAGGTCGATCTCGACCACCGGGTTGGGCGTGCCGGCCGTGGCATCCATCGCATTGCGCAGCAGGTTGACGATCACCTGTTCCAGCCGGATCCGGTCCCCCATCACCAGAACCGGCTGTTTGGGCATATTTCTTTCAATCTTTACAAACTCTTGCTTGATCTGCGGCTCCATGATCGCCAGCGCCGCCGAGAGCGCCTCGCGCAGATCCACGATCTGGAACGCATCCTCGCCCTTGCGCGCAAAGGACTTCAGCTGCCGCGTGATCTTGCCCATCCGGTCGATCAGATCGTCGATCCGGGCGAAAGAGCTCAGCGACTCGTCCGGCCGCTTGCGCTGCAACAACAGCCGCGCGCCCGCCAGATAGGTCTTCATCGCCGCCAGCGGCTGGTTCAACTCGTGGCTGACCGCGGCCGACATCTCCCCCAGCGCGGCGAGCTTTTGGCTCTGCGCGAGGGTCTGTTCGGCCTGCTCCAGGGTCTTCTCCACCCGCTCCCGTTCGGCGATTTCCTGCTGCAGCCGCTCGTTCAGAAGGCGAAGTTCTGCCGACTCCCGCTGGAAGATCGCCGAGGTCGACACCGCCCGGCGACTCAGCAGGTAAAAGCCGAGCGCGATCAGGATGGCGAAGGTCATGATCTCCAGCGCGAGAACCGCGTTCACCCGCTCCCGCACCGAGGAATAGGTGACGAAGGAATAGAGCCGCCAGCCCCGGAACGGCACGAGCATCTCCAGCTCCAGCACCGCCTCGCCCAACAGGTACGTCTCCGGCGCGCGCCCGGTCCATTCGCCCGTGGCCTGGATCGCGCGCGAGATCGCCGTGGGCGCCGATTGCGCATCCAGCGCCTCGGTCAGCGTGCGGCTCCGCCAGCGCGGCTCGGTCGCCAGGATCACCTTGCCCGCGCTGTCGGTGACCATGATCGCATCCGACCCGCCGGACCAGCGCGTCTCCAGCTTGCGCAGATCGACCTCCACCACCATCACGCCGAGCACGCGCTGATCGAACTCGATCAGGCGCGAGAAGGCGAAATCCAGCCGCCCGGACTCGGTCTCGGTAATCGTGAACACCGTCCCGTTGGCGCGCAGGGCTTCGACGAAATAGGGTGCGTTGCGATGCTGGGTGCCCAGTTTCGTGCGATCAGTGGCCGCCACCGTGCGCCCGGACTCGTTCAGAAGCTGCATCGAGGCCGCGCCGATCTCCTCGCGCAGCGAGATCAGGCGCTGCGACGTGGCGAGATGGTCATCATTGCTCAGGGCGCTGATGATGACCGGGTCCCGCGACAACAGCAGCGGCACCACCGAATTGCGCTGCAACTCCGACACGATAGCATTGGAATAGAGCGACAGGCGCAGCTCGGCCCGGTTGCGCGTCGTCTCGGTGAAGCGGTCGGTCAGCCAGATGTTCGTGACCCAGACCACCGCGACCGCGACCAGCGCCAAGACCACGGCAACGCTGCGCGCCACCATATTGGCACGGGACAAGGCACTCGAAGGATCGACGCGCGGCTCCGCCATGGTTCAGGAATACGCCGGTTGCCCTGCGCTCACAAGCGCAGGCAGGCATCGGCGGGCGGCGCGCCGCCGATGCTCAAGCCGGCGCCAGCGCGTCCAGCAGACCCGAGAACAGCCGCGCTCCGTCGGTCCCGCCATGGAGCGGCTCGAAGGCGCGCTCCGGATGGGGCATCATGCCCAGAACGCGGCGGTTTTCAGACACGATCCCCGCGATGTCGCGGTCCGACCCGTTGGGATTGTCCACATAGCGAAACGCGACACGTCCCTCGCCCTCCAGCCGGTCGAGCGTGTCGGCATCGGCGCGGTAATTCCCGTCATGGTGGGCGATGGGTACGGTGATCTCTTCGCCGACCTCATAGGCGGCGGTGAAGTGTGTCTGCGTGGTCTCGACCCGCAAGGTGACGGGGCGGCAGATATACTTCAACGACGCGTTGCGCATCAGCACCCCGGGCAGCATCCCGGTCTCGCACAGCACTTGGAACCCGTTGCAGATGCCCAGAACCGGCCCGCCGGTCTCGGCGAAGCCCTTGACCGCGCGCGCGATGGGCGACTGGGCCGCAATCGCCCCGCAACGCAGGTAATCGCCGAAGGAAAACCCCCCCGGCACGCCGACAATGTCGATGCCCGAGGGCAGCGCGGTGTCCTTGTGCCAGACCATGACCGGATCGACCCCGGTGGTCTTGCGGAAGGCCTCGGCCAGGTCCCGGTCGCAATTCGATCCGGGAAAGACGATGATTGCGGCTTTCATGGCGGCGCTCCCTCAGCTCTGGAAATCGGTGATCACGGCCACCCCGGGCGGGGTCGGACCGTTGAAGGCGCGCAGTTCGGCCGAGGTGCCCGACAGCCCGATCTCGCGGGCGATGAGCGGCGACATGTCCACCCGCCCGGTCTCGATCAGGCTCAGCAGCGACGGGTAGCGCCACGACGGCATCCCCCGCGTGCCGTAAACCGCCAGGTTGCCCTGATAGATCGCGGACATGTTGATCTCCATCCGCGCGGTGTGGCCCGTGGGCAGGCCCACCTGCACATGCCGTCCCAGGGGCCGCAGACATTCGAGCGAAGCATTCACCGTCTCGGGAATGCCCAGCGCCTCGATCGCCACATGGGCACCGCCGCCAGTGATCTGCTTGATGCGCGCGGCCACGTCGCCCTCGCGGGCGTTCAGCGTCACTTCGGCGCCATGCTGTGCGGCATGGGTCAGCTTCTCGTCGACCACATCCACCGCGATCACCCGCGCGCCCAGCGCATTGGCCAGGATCACCGAGGACAGGCCGATCCCGCCCGTGCCATGCACTGCGACCCATTCCGCGCCCTGCACCGCCGCCCGCCCGGTCAGGGCATGCCACGCGGTCGTCACCCGGCATCCCAGCCCCGCCGCCACCGTGGGCGACAGGCTGTCGGGCAGCCGCGACAGGTTGTGATCGAAGGGCACCGCCACGTATTCGGCAAAGGCACCCGGCTCGACAAAGCCCGGCAGGCGCTGGTTGGGGCAGGTATTCTGGGCCCCCGCCTGGCAGGACGGGCAGGACCCGCAGGCCAGGATGAAAGGCGCCACCACCCGGTCGCCCGGCTTGAAGGCCGCCCGCGGCCCGGCCTCGATCACCTCGCCGCAATACTCGTGCCCGCCGATCTGGCCGGGCTTGACCCGCGGATGCTCCCCGACCCAGCCGTGCCAGTCGGACCGGCACACGCCGCAGGCCAGCACCTTGAGAACGACACCGTCTTCGGGGCAGACCGGCTCGGGCACATCCTCGAGGACCAGATCCTCGTTATAGGCCCGCAGAACCGCCGCCCGCATCAGCCGAGCTCCACGCGGTAGCTCTCGATCACCGTGTTGGCGAGCAGCTTCTCGCACATCTCGGTGACCGTCGCCTCCGACGTGCCCTCGGCCAGGTCCAGCTCGATCACCTTGCCCTGGCGCACCCCTTCGACCCCGTCGAAACCGAGCGTGCCAAGCGCATGGCGCACCGCCTCGCCTTGCGGGTCCAGAACACCGTCCTTGAGCATGACATAAACGCGGGCTTTCATGGGCGGCACTCCGATCCGGGCAGGGTTTTGCGGATGCTTTAGCGCGCCGGATGGCCGGGTTCAACCATCACGGCGGCATGGTGCAGGCGCATTCGCGCCCGCCGCAGGCGCAGCCGCCGGGGCGCGCCGCCCACGCTCAGTTGATCAGGGTGGGCTTGGTCATCGGGGTGGCGTTCTTGGGCAGAACGCCGAGCCGCTGGGCCACCTCGGTATAGGCATCGGCCAGGTTGCCGAGATCGCGCCGGAACACGTCCTTGTCGAGCTTCTCGCCCGTCTTGATGTCCCACAAGCGGCAGCTGTCGGGGCTGATCTCGTCGGCCACGATCAGGCGCTGGTAGTCGCCCTCGAACACCCGGCCGACCTCGATCTTGAAATCCACCAGCTTGATGCCGACGCTCAGCATCACGCCGGACATGAAATCGTTCACCCGCAGCGCAAGCGCCACCATGTCGTCGAGATCCTGCTGGCTGGCCCATTGAAACGCGATGATATGCTCTTCGCTGACGATGGGGTCGCCCAGATCGTCGTCCTTGTAATAGAACTCCACGATCGGCCGCGGCAGGGCGGTGCCCTCGGGGATGCCCAGTCGCTTCGAGATCGACCCGGCGGCCGTGTTGCGCACCACGATCTCGATCGGAATGATCTCCACCGCGCGGACAAGCTGCTCGCGCATGTTCAGCCGCTTGATGAAATGAGTCGGTACGCCGATCCCGTTCAGCCCGGTCATGAAGAACTCGCTGAGCCGGTTGTTCAGAACGCCCTTGCCATCGATCGTCGCCCGTTTCTCGGCATTGAAGGCGGTGGCGTCATCCTTGAAATACTGCACGATGGTCCCGGGCTCGGGGCCTTCATACAGGATCTTGGCCTTGCCTTCGTAGATCTTCTTGCGGCGTGCCATGGGATGTCTCCGGTTGGGAACGGGGCCGGGCCAGTCCGTCGGCGGCACGGTGCGCCCGCTATAGGGCAAGGCATGCGATGCTGCAAGTCGCCGCAAGGAAACGCAGGCCCCTTGCAGCCCCCGGGCCAGCGGCGCATATCTGAGGTGAGTATCATCCGGCGCCAGAGGACCAGACATGACCACTTTCGACGATCGCGAAAATGCCTTCGAGGCGAAATATGCCCATGACGCGGAAATGCAGTTCAAGGCCGACGCCCGCCGCAACAAGCTGCTGGGGCTGTGGGCGGCGGAGCTGATGGGCAAGACTGGCGAGGATGCCGCCGCCTATGCCCGCGAAGTGATCAAGTCCGATTTCGAGGAAGCCGGGCACGAGGACGTGTTCCGCAAGGTGTCCGGCGACCTGGGCAACCTGGCCGACGAGGCGACGATCCGCGCCAAGATGGCCGAGCTGCTGATCGAGGCCAAGGCCCAGGTGATGAAAGAGGCCTGAGCGCCCCCGCACCCGCACGGCGCCCCCTGCTGCACGACGCCGCGCGCGTGCCGGCTATTGGCGCGACATGTGCCGGCGGCCCGGGCCCTGAAAGGCGTGACCGGGGCACCGGAGGCGCCGATCCGCACGCCGCGCGGCGCGCGCGGGCCGCACCCCCGCGGGGCACGCCCCCCCCCGCGATCATGCGCCACTTCGAAGAAGATTATGAGAATTATGAAATTGCCTCATAACCCGCCCCCGTGCGACAGAGGCGCAAATGGCGGCCGCCCCGGCGGCCCCTATCCCGTTTGAAAGGTTTCCCCATGGCGCGTGACCCGCTGACCCCCCTTCTGGCCGAGCGTGGCATCCTGCTGACCGACGGGGCCACGGGCACGACCCTGTTCAACATGGGCCTGTCCTCGGGCGATGCGCCGGAGCTTTGGAACACCGATCACCCGGACCGGATCGCGGCGCTCTACCAGGGCGCGGTCGATGCGGGCAGCGACCTGTTTCTGACCAACAGCTTCGGTGGCAACGCCTCGCGGCTGAAACTCCATGCCGCCCAGGACCGGGTGCGGGAGCTGAACCGCCTGGCCGCCGAGATCGGGCGGGGCGTCGCCGACAAGGCCGACCGCAAGGTGCTGGTGGCCGGCTCCATGGGTCCGACAGGCGAGATCATGGCGCCCATGGGCCCGCTTACCCACGACATCGCGGTCGAGATGTTCCATGAACAAGCCGAGGGACTGAAGGAAGGCGGCGCCGACATCCTCTGGGTGGAGACGATCTCCGCTCCCGAGGAATACGCCGCCGCGGCCGAGGCCGCCGCCCGCGCGGACATGCCCTGGTGCGGCACCATGAGCTTCGACACCGCCGGGCGCACCATGATGGGCACCACCTCCGCCACCATGGCCCGCATGGTCGAGAAACTCGCCCACCCGCCCGTGGCTTTCGGGGCCAATTGCGGCGTCGGGGCCTCGGACCTGCTGCGCACCGTGCTGGGCTTTGCCGCCGCGGGCACCGAACGCCCGATCATCGCCAAGGGCAACGCGGGCATCCCGAAATATGTCGACGGGCATATCCACTACGACGGTACGCCGGACCTGATGGCCCAATACGCCATCCTCGCCCGCGCCTCGGGCGCGTCAGTTATCGGCGGTTGCTGCGGCACCACGTTCGAGCATCTCCGGCACATGCGCGCAGCCCTGGACGCCTCCGCCGCCGACATGCCCCGCCCCTCCCTCGACGAGATCACCGAGGCCCTGGGCGGTTTCTCTTCGGCCGCAGACGGCACCGAGGCCGGGGGCCCCAAGCCCGCCGACCGCCCCCGCCGCAGACGCCGCGCCTCCTGACCGGGCCCTGGCGTCGGTGACGGCGTCGGTCATGTCGCAATCCGCGCAGCCCGCCGCCCGCAACGACGACACTCTCAACCGCAATTTCCGACCTGTCGAGGACATCATGGCAGACGAAGAAGACGATATCATCCTCTCCGAGCTTTCCGATGACGAGCTTGTGCTGCAGATGCATGACGACCTCTATGACGGTCTCAAGGACGAGATCGCCGAGGGCGTCGAGATCCTGCTGGAGCGCGGCTGGGCCCCCTACCGGGTCCTGACCGAAGCGCTCGTCGCGGGCATGACCATCGTCGGCAACGACTTCCGCGACGGCATCCTCTTCGTGCCCGAGGTGCTGCTGGCGGCCAACGCGATGAAGGGCGGCATGGCCATCCTCAAGCCGCTGCTGGTGGAAACCGGCGCGCCGCGCATGGGCAAGATGGTGATCGGCACCGTGAAGGGCGACATCCACGACATCGGCAAGAACCTCGTCGCCATGATGATGGAAGGAGCAGGGTTCGAAGTGGTCGATCTCGGCATCAACAACCCGGTGGAGAACTACCTCGAAGCCGCCCAGCGCGAGCAGGCCGATATCGTCGGCATGTCCGCCCTGCTGACCACGACCATGCCCTACATGAAGGTGGTGATCGACACGATGGTCGAGAAAGGCATCCGCGACGACTACATCGTGCTGGTGGGCGGCGCGCCGTTGAACGAGGAATTCGGCAAGGCGATCGGCGCCGACGCCTATTGCCGCGACGCCGCCGTGGCGGTCGAGACCGCCAAGGACTTCATCCTGCGCAAGCACAACCAGCTGGCGGCCAGCTGAGGCCTTCTTTCTGACCGATTGCCCGCCCATATAAGGGGGAACCGGAACAGGAGACCCCATGCCGCTGGACAGATTCGTATTGATGCTGGTGATCGTCGTGGTCGCCGCGGGGGTGACGGTCTTCGTGGCCAGCACCGTGCTCGGCGCGATGCTCAGCCCGGGCCTCGGGCTCGCGGTGATGATCCCGCTGGGGCTCATCGCCTTCGTGGTCTGGCGGGTGATTTCGGACCGGATCGGCAACCGGGAGGACGACCATTATGATCATCTCGAGAAGTGACATCCTGGTCGTGACCACCGAGGCCGTGCCGGGGCGGGAGATCGACCATGCCCTCGGCATGGTCCGCGGCTCCACCGTGCGGGCCAAGCATATCGGCTCGGACATCGTGGCGGGCTTGCGCAACCTGGTGGGCGGCGAGGTGAAGGAATATGCCAGCCTTCTGGCCGGCGCGCGGGAGCAGGCCTATGACCGCATGGTCGAGCAGGCCTTCGAGATGGGCGCCCACGCCATCGTCGCCTGCCGGATGGAAACCTCCACGATCCAGCAGGCCGCCTCCGAGGTGCTGTTCTACGGCACGGCGGTGCGGCTGAAGTGATCCCCGATGACGGCACCCTGACCGAAGAGGGGCTCGCGCCCACGGGCCAGGGCACAGTGCTGCTCATCGCCTGCGGGGCGCTGGCCCATGAGATCCTGGCGCTGAAACGGCTCAACGGCTGGGACCACCTGAGCCTGACCTGCCTGCCGGCCAATCTGCACCTCTACCCCGACCGAATCCCCGACGCGGTGGAGGCGGCGGTGCGCGCCAACCGGGACCGCTACGCCCGGGTGTTCGTGGTCTATGCCGATTGCGGCACCGGCGGGATGCTGCAGGCGCGCTGCGCCGCCCTGGGGGTAGAGATGGTCGCAGGCCCCCATTGCTACAGCTTCTTTGAGGGCAACGACGCCTTCGCCGCCCGGGCGGAGACGGAGTTCACCGCCTTCTACCTCACCGATTTCCTGGTCCGGCAGTTCGATGCGTTCGTGTGGCGGCCCATGGGGCTCGACCGGCACCCGGAGCTGCGCGATGCCTATTTCGGCAACTACACCAAGCTCGTCTACCAGGCCCAGACCGACGATCCCGCCCTAACCGAAAAGGCCCGCGCCTGCGCCGATCGGCTGGGCCTTGCCTTCGAGCGGCGCTTTACCGGCTATGGTGACCTGGCCCCGGCCCTCGCCCGGGCCTGAGCGGCGCGCGACGGGCCGGACCGGGGCAAGCGGTTTCGAAACCGCTTGGGCGCCGGTCGCACATCCTACGAATCGCCCGGCGTGGTGCGCCCGTGGCGCGGCTGCGATGCGGCCGCAGCACCGGATCTGCCGAGCGCAGCGCCCGCCGCCTGCCAAGCGGTTTCGAAACCGCTTGCCCGCGCCCGGCTCAGGCGACCTGCGCTTCGGCGGCGAGCTTGCGCACCCGTTCGACCATGGCCCGCACCCCGTTGGAGCGTTGCGCCGACAGGTGATCGTGCAGGCCCAGCCGCGCCAGCTCCGCCGGGGCGTCCACCTCCAGCACCTCGCGCACCGCCAGCCCGCCATAGAGCGCATGCAGCACCGCGATCAGCCCGCGCACGATCATCGCATCGCTCTCGCCCTGGAAATCGAACCGCGCCTCCGGCCCCGACCCCTCGATCATCGGCCGCAGCCAGACCTGGCTTGCGCAGCCATCGACCTTGGTCGCCGGCACCCGGAACGCCTCGTCCAGGGGTGGCATCGCCTTGCCCATGTCGATCACATGGCGATAGCGATCCTCCCAATCCTCCAGGAACTCGAACGTATCGGCAATCTCTTCAAAGGCTTCGGTGGCCATGGGCTCCTCGTTTCTCTTTCTGCTCTTCAGGTAGGAGCCCCGCGCCCCGAGGTCCAGCACAAACAAGCCGCCCTGCGCCCCGGCGCCGTCTTTCCAAGCCCGCCACGATCCGTTAGGACACGGAGACATGACGAACGGGAGGGCGCAGGTCGTGCGGTCTGTATTCTTGGCATCCATGGCACTCGCGCTGGCGGGCTGCGACTTTCTCGCGGGCGCGCCCGAGATCGAGCGGCTGGAGCCCGCGCCCGAGATTTTCGTCGTCGACCAGCGCGGCCCGGTCCGCAGCGTGCGCAGCGTGCAGCGCGACCGGCTGCCCGGGGGCGTGGTGATCACCGCGGTCGGGGTGCCGGCGGTCCAGGGCTACTGGGATGCGGAGCTGGTGCCTTTGACCGAGGATCCGGTGAATGGCGAGCTGGCCTTCGAGTTCCGCGTCGCCCCCCCGGCCCTGCCGACCCCGCCGGGCACCGAACGTTCCCGCGAGGTGGTCGTGGCGCGGTTTCTCAGTGACATCCAGTTGCAGGGCGTGAGCCGCGTCGTGGTCACGGCCGAGAGCAATTCCCGCAGCGTCCGGCCCTGACACGCCCGAAAAAACAAACTATTTCAAATACAAACGCCCCGGCCAAGACCGGGGCGTTGTGGCATGATCCCAAGGGGGATCACATGCGGGATGCGACGTTTTCCCAGTTCACCAGGTTGTCGAGGAAGTTGGTCAGGTAGGCCGGGCGCTTGTTGCGGAAATCGATGTAATAGGAATGCTCCCACACATCGCAGCCCAGCAGCGCGGTCTGGCCGAAGCAGAGCGGGTTGACACCGTTCTCGGTCTTGGTCACCGCCAGGGAGCCGTCGGAATTCTTGACCAACCAGGCCCAGCCCGAGCCGAACTGCCCGGCGCCTGCGGCGGAGAATTGCGACTTGAACTCGTCGACCGAGCCGAAGCTCTCGACCAGCGCCTTTTCCAACTCGCCGGGCATGCCGGCATCGCCCGGGCCCATCATCTCCCAGAACTGGTTATGGTTCCACAACTGGCTGATATTGTTGAAAATTCCGTTCTGCGCCACGGCGCCCTTGTCATAGGTGCCGGTGATGATTTCCTCGAGGGACTTGCCCTCCCACTCGGTGCCCGCGATCAGCTTGTTGCCGTTGTCCACATAGGCCTTGTGGTGCAGGTCGTGGTGGTATTCCAACGTCTCTGCAGACATGCCTTTGGACGCCAGGGCGTCGTGAGCATAGGGAAGGTCGGGAAGTTCAAAAGCCATTTCTGGGCCCCTCTCGCGCGTGAAGACTTACAGGGGCAATAAGAGGCCGCGACCGGGCAAGGTCAAGGCCCCCCACCCCCGCGCGGGCAACTCATTTGGCCTCTGACGGGCCCCGAAAACGGCGCGGGCACGGCGTCGGATCGGCGTCGGCCCCCGGTCGGACATGTGTCGGGCAAGTGTCGGGCACCTCCGCGCGGTGCGGTAACACTCCGGAAAGATCCGCCGCGCTCCCGCTCCCGTCACGCCCCCACCCCGTTCCCGTCACGCCCCCGCCCCGGTCACGACAACGCCCGCACCGCGAGATCGCCGAACCCCCATTGCAGCGTCGCCACCGACAGCAGGCCCGTGTTGCCTGCGCTGATCGCCTCGGCCTTGCGGCGCAGCCGGGTGAAGGCCGATTCCTCGGCGAGGAAATCGAGCGTGTAACCGGCCTCGGGGATCTCCTCGGGCCGGATACCGGCATGCAGTGCCTCGAAGCGCAGACCGTATTCATGCAGCAAGGCCTCGACCGCGCGCTGGCGGGTCAGCTCGATCTGGGTCAGCCGGTCGGTGAAGAACAGGATGGCCGCCGCCACGCCCAGGGCGCCGAACCGCTGGAACAACTCCGGATGACCCAGAGCAAGGCTGAGAAACGTGCCGAGGATGTAGATCGCAAGGCCGAGCACCGCGACCGCGCGGGGCAGCCGATTGCGCAACCTGCCCGTCATGGCCGAACCGCGCCGGGGGTCCAACGCGCGGTGGCAGGCGCACCCGGGGTCGGGTGCGCCTCTGATCCGTGAGTGGTCGGGTTATTGCGCGGTCGCCGGGGGCTGCTCGGGCGCGGCGGCGTCGGGCAGGCCGGTCTCTGGCAGGGCCGACGGGGCCGGCGGGGCCGCGTCCTCGAGCCCGTCTGCAGGCCCGGGATCGCCCCCGGCAAAGAGCAGGATGATGAGGACGAGCACCGCGAGGATGCCCAGCGCCCAATAGAGAGCTCGCCCCCCGCCACTGCTGCCGCGGGTCGTCGGTGTCCGGTTTTCGTAGTCTGACATGATCTGTCCTCCACTATGAGAGGGCAGCATTCACCGAGGTCCGCAGGGGTGGCAATCTGAGCGGAAATCCCCGGTCGATTTGGGCTGTTGATTGCGAAAACCGGGCGGGTCGGTCGGCTGGGATGTGCCGATCGGAGGGGGATGGCGCCGCGATCTGGGAACGCCCCGGCGGGGGACGGTGTCGGGCAGAGAGGCGCGCGGTTGCCGGTCGGGTCGCGCAGCCGACTTGCCTTGTCGCGCCAGGCCGCATTGGTGCTGGAAGGGATGCAGGTGCGGTGCATGTCGTCTCCGGGGTGTTGCGGGCATTTTGGGCAGGGCGGGGCCGGATTGCCAGAGCAGACCGCACCTTGCGGCCACGGTTTGCCACATGCGGGGTTTTCGGCCCCGCCCCGGCGCGGTAGGAGGCGGGATGGAGATGATTTTCGACGATCTGGCGGCGTTTCGCGCCGTGGTGCCCGCGGGGCGGGCGCTGATGGGGCTGGACCTCGGAACCGCGACCATCGGGGTGGCGGTGTCGGACCTGATGTGGTCCGTGGCCACGCCACTGGAGACGGTCAAGCGCAAGAAGTTCGGCCTCGATGCCGCGCGGCTGGAGGCGTTGATGGACGCCCGCGATGTGGGCGGGCTGATTCTGGGCCTGCCGCGCAACATGGACGGCAGCGAGGGGCCGCGGGCCCAGTCGACCCGGGCCTTTGCGCGGAATTTCACGGCCCGGCGGCCGATCCCGATTGCGTTCTGGGACGAGCGGTTGTCCACTGTGGCGGCGGAACGTGCGCTGCTGGAGGCGGACACGTCCCGGGCCCGGCGCGCGGAAGTGATCGACCACGTGGCGGCGAGTTATATCCTGCAAGGCGCACTCGACCGGTTCGGGCACATGCGCAGGGAGGCTTTGGATGAGTGACGAGGTGTGGCGGCGCGCGGAGATCGAGAGCCCTTGTGTGAAGATCTGCGTGATCCATCCCGAGAGCCGGCTCTGCACCGGCTGTCTGCGCACGATCGACGAGATCGGCGCCTGGTCGAAGATGGCGCCCGAGGAGCGCCGGTCGGTGATGGACAGCCTGGAAGAGCGCCGGTCGCTGCTGACCCGGCGGCGGGGCGGCCGGGCCGCGCGGATCGCACCGAAGCTCTGAGCGGCGGGCCGGGGGCGCGACGCCACTTGCCGGACCCCGGGGCGCCGCCTATGTCCGCGGTGTCACCGGGGGTCTTTCCATGAAAACTGCTGCCGTCCTGCCCGCGAACCAGAAGCGCCGGATCAACACGCTCAGGGCGGTGATGCTGGTCATGGTGCCGCTGGTGCTGTTCACCCGGCCCGGCCTGCCCCTGGGCGAGGGTGTGATGGACCTGGTCGAGAGCACGGGCATGCTGCTGGTGATCGCCGGGGTTCTGGGGCGGTTCTGGTCGATCCTCTATATCGGCAGCCGCAAGAACGCGCTGGTCATGCAGGACGGGCCCTATTCCATGTGCCGCCATCCCCTGTACCTGTTTTCGACCCTGGCGGTGTTCGGCTTCGGGCTGATGCTGGGCTCGCTGATCCTGACCGTGTTGATGACCACGCTGGTGTTTCTGGTGCTCAGTGACATCGCCCGCAAGGAAGAGGCGTTTCTGCGGGCGGAGTTCGGCCCGGCCTATGACGCCTATGCCGCCCGCACGCCGCGGATCCTGCCCCGGCTGCGGCAGTTCTCCTCCCCCGCCACGGTCACGTTCGACACCGGCACCCTGCGGCGCAATTTCTTCGATGCGCTGGTGTTTCTGAGCCTGATCCCGGTCAGCGAGTTGACCGAGCATCTCAAGGATATCCACACCCTGCCGACCCTGCCGCTGTTCTGAGGCGCGGGGGCGGGCCGCGGACGGTTGCGCAGCGCGCGGCGCTTGCGTATCGCTGCGGGATGGATGCTGCGAAACTTCCGGTCTCTCTCTTCTGGTACCAGGACGAGATCCCCGCCCCGGTGCAGGGGTGCCTCGACAGCTGGTGCGGGGACGCGCGGCTGGAGACACGGGTCTATTCGGCCCGCGATGCGGAGCGGTTCTTCGAGGCACGGGGCATGGGGCGGGAGTTGGCGGCGTTTCGCCGGTGCGGCCCTTATGCGATGGCCTCGGATTTCTTCCGATTGCATGTGCTGCTGGAGCGCGGCGGGCTTTACGTGGATGCCAACTGGGCGCAGAAACAGGCGTTTGCGCCGGTGCTGGCGGGATGGATGTCGGGGGGGTATCACGGCCTGATCGCGGAAATCACCGATTTCTATCGCGATCAGCCCGATCCGCTGGCGCGGTTTCTCATTGCCCGGGGGGGCGAGATGCTGCTGAACGGGATCGTGTTCGTGCATCGGCCCGGGGATCCCTTCCTGGCGCTGAGTGCCGAGGTCTGCCGCCGCAACATCGAGGCGGGTGCCTGCGAGCAGATCGCCTTCGCGGCAGGCAGCGGGGTGATGGCGGCGCTGCTCTTGCTGCGGGAGTTCGAGACCCGCGCGGCCTATGTCGAGACATTGGAGCAGATGGCCACGCGGTCCTTCGTCGGGCATGACATCGGCCCGAGCATCGCATCGGTGATCGCGGCCACCGAGGGGGCGGACCATGACGCCCTGCGGCGCCATTTCGCGGGTTTCCGGACGGTCCCCGGCCCCAGCCTGCAGGCCTACCTGTCCCGAGACGGGCTGGGCCAGCGCCACAAGGACCACTGGACGCTGCACAAGGGCAGTCTCTACAAGCCCGCGGACGGAAACGCGGCGCCCTGAGCCGCCGCAACGGTGGTGCGCGACGGACGGGCCCGCGTTCGGCTGCGCAGGGCCGGTTCCATGACCTGGGTCAGACCGGTGGCAGGGCCGCGGCGGAAAAATGGGCCATGGCGTATCCCATGCCGGTGCCGCGACCGGCCTGGGCTCGCTCAACTGTTCAGGGAGGCCCCCATGTCAAAGACCCTTACACGATCTGTCGCGCTGCTTGTGCTGGCCCCTGTGCTGACGGCCTGTGGCGGCGGCGGGGGCTCCGGTTCCGCGACCCCGTTCACCTCCTTCAACGACCTGCCCGAGACCGGCACCGTAGAGTTGCAAGGCCAGGCCCGGACCGCGCGCTTCGCGGTGGATCCGGTCACCGGCCAACTCAGCCTCTCGAACCTGTCGGACACCGAGGACAGCACGCTGCGGCTGACAACCGCCAACGGCCTGATACCGCGCGTGGCGATCCGGGCCCCCGACTCCGCCGTCGCGTTCGATCTGGACCAGGGGGCCACAGTCCAGGTGGATGGCCCCGTCGTCTTCTTCGAAAGCGATGATGGGCGGCGCTTCGCGCTGCTGCTCGATGGCGGCCGGGGCGGTCCGTTCGAGTACCAGACCCTCGGAGCCTGGCTGGACGGGTTCGGCGCGGAGCGCGGCACCTTGGGCGCGGGGGCTTATGGCGCGCGGACGCCCAGCGCGCGGTTGCCCACCGGGCAGGTCGCCACCTATGTCGGTGAGGGCGCCGGGTTTGCGCGACGGGCCGATGGCGAGGGCTATCTCACCGTCTCGGCCATCGAGGTGACGACCGATTTCCGGCAGGCGGAGATCCTCAGCACGCAGACGCAGGCGATTTCCCTCGCAACCTCGGACACAATTCCCGCCCCGGAGCTGGATTTCGACGGCAGTGGGCCGGTCTCGGGTGGGGGATTCACCGCGGCGGTGTCCGGGCCGGGCTCGGCGGGGGAGGCGCAGGGCGTGTTCCATGGCCCCAATGCCGAGGAGGTGGCCGGGACCTACAGCCTGAGCGGGCCGGGCGGCGTGGCGCATATCGGCGCGTTCGGCGGCAACTGAGCGCGGCGGCGCAGGCATGCGGGCCCGTCCGGGGCGGCGACCGGCGACCTGGTGGCGGTGCGGCCCGCGGATCCTGTGCAGGGTCGCGGGGCTGTGCGCTTGCCTGGCAGTCGCGGCACCCGTGGCGGCGCAACCCGCCCTGCCCGGCGCCGCGCGCAGCACCCTGCCCGTCGATGGCGCGGCGATCGAGGCGCGGTTCCTGCGCGGGCTTGCCCTGCTGAACGGCGGTCAGGCGGCGGCGGCGATCCCGCTCTTTCTCGACATTCTGGCGGGAGACCCGACCCTGGTGCGGGTCCGGCTGGAACTGGCGCGGGCCTATTTCGCCGCCGAACAGTGGAGCCGGGCGCGGGAGGAGTTCTTCGCCGTCCTCTCCACCGACCTGCCGGAGCCGGCGCGGCTGCGGGTGCTGGGCTTCATCCGGGCGATCGACGCGCGGCGGGGGTTCGACTGGGACCTGTCCATCGGCCTGGTCACCCTGGGCGAACGGCGGCGCTATGACAGCGACACGGTGGATCTGGAGATCGCGGGCACGGTGCTGCCCTTCACCCTGGAGCGGGACACCGACACCGAGCCGGGGCTGCGGGTGACGGGGGCGGCGCGCTGGCGGCAGGGGCTGACGCGGGTCGGGGCGACGGAGCTTGTGGGGTTCGCGGGGGTCGATCTCGATGCGCTGGAGGGGCCAGGGGCGCGGTACGACGACATCACAATCGGCGCGCGGACGGGGGTGCGGTTTCTGGGCGCGCGGAGCTCGGTGGTGGCCGCGGCCTTCGGGCGGAGCCGCCACGTGGCGGGAGACGGGTTCGAGGACCGCTTCGGCCTGGATCTGTCCTTCGAGCGGCGCAGTGCGGGCGGCGTGTCGGTCTTTGGCGCGGCGTCCTGGGCGGTGCTGGACAGCGCAATTTCGGACGACCGGGACGGGCACGCGGTGGCGGCCCAGCTTGGCCTGCGGCGCTCCGTGGGCGGGCGCGCGACGCTCGGCGCGGCGCTGCGGGTGGAAGAGAACCGGGTGGCGTTCGACCTGGAGGATTACCGCGACACCGAGCTGCGGGTCTTCGGCAGCTATGACGCGGTCCGGGGGATCACGTTGCGGCCCGAGCTGTCCCTGCGGTACCGGGATTTCCGCGACCCCAGCCCCCTGTTCACCGCCAGCCCGAACGAGCGCGCGGTGCAGGTCGCGCTGACGGTGCAGAAATCCGACCTGTTCCTGGGTGACGGGTTCTCGCCCTTTGCACGGGTCAGCCATACCCGCAGCCGGTCGGACATCGACGCCTACAGCTATACCGAGAGCGAAGTTCAGATCGGGCTGGAGCGGCGGTTCTGAGCCCGCCGCCCTGCCCCGGTCAGTAGCTGCGCGGCAGGCCCAGGACGTGCTGGCCGAGATAGCCGAAGATCATGTTCTTCGAGATCGGCGCGGTTTGATAAAGCCGGGCCTCGCGCCATTTCCGTTCGATCCCGTATTCGCGCGCGAAGGCGAAGCCGCCATAGGTCTGCATGCAGACTTCCGCCGCGGCCCAGGAGGCGTCGGCGGCCAGCAGCTTGGCCATGTTGGCCTCTTCGGCCGCCTTGCCGCCCGCGTCGAAGATCGCGGCGGCCTTGTTCACCATCAACTCGGCGGCGCACATCTTGGCATAAGCATCCGCGATCGGGAATTGCAGGCCCTGGTTGGCGCCGATGGGCTTGCCGAAGACGACCCGTTCGTTGGCGTACTCGACCGCCTTGCGGATGAAGAACTTCGCGTCGCCGATGCATTCATAGGCGATGAGGATGCGTTCGGCATTCATGCTGTCGACGATGTAGCGGAAGCCGCGGCCTTCCTCGCCGATCAGGGTGTCGGCGGGAATTTCGAGGTTGTCGAGGAACACCTCGCAGCTGTTGTGGTTGATCATCGCGTCGATCTTGCGCAGCTCCAGCCCGTTGCCAAGCGCGTCGCGCATGTCCAGCAGGAAGACCGACATCCCGTCGGAGCGTTTGGTGCACTGGTCGGCGGGGGTGGTGCGCGCCAGCAGGAGCATCAGGTCGCTTTCCATCGCGCGGGACGTCCAGACCTTCTGCCCGTTGACCAGGTAGGTGCCTTTTTCGGTCTTCTCGGCGCGGGTCTTGAGTTGCGTGGTGTCGGATCCGGTGGTGGGTTCGGTCACGCCGAAGGCCTGCAGGCGCAGATCGCCCGTGGCGATGCCGGGCAGGTAGGATTGTTTCTGCGCCTCGGAGCCGTATCGCAGCACCGTGCCCATGGTGTACATCTGGGCGTGGCAGGCGGCGGCGTTGCAGCCGGTCTCGTGGATCGTTTCCAGCACTGCGCCCGCCGCTGAGAGCGGCAGGCCCGAGCCGCCATAAGCCTCGGGGATCAGCGCGCCGAGAAACCCCGCCTCGGTCAGCGCCTTCACGAACGCGGCGGGATAGGCGTCGCGCTTGTCGAGGTCGTTCCAGTAGTCGTTGGGGAAATCCGCGCAGAGGCGCGTGACCGCTTCGCGGATGTCGGGCCATTGGGGACCGACGGGCATGGAGATCGCGTTGGTGTCGATCTGGTTCATCTCGTGTCCTCTCAGATTGTGTGGGCCGCGCGCAACTGGGCGACCTCTTCGGGGCTCAGGCCGTATTCGGCCAGGATCTCGTCGGTCTGGGCGCCCGCATCGGGGGCGCTGGCATGGACGCTGGGTGGGGTGCGGGACATCTTGATCGGCGTGGCGACGAGGGCCGTCTCGCCCCGGACCGGGTGGTGGACGGGCGCGGCCATGCCGAGATGGCGCACCTGCGGGTCGGCGAAGACCTCGTCCATGGTGTAGATCGGCCCGGCGGGCACGCCGCCTGCCTCGAGCGCCAGGACCCAGTCGGCGGTGGTGCGTTGGGCAAAGACCGGGCGCAGGTGGTCCCAGAGCGCCCCGCGGTGGGCAAAGCGCGCCGTGTCCGTGGCGTAATCCGGGTGCTCGGCCAGTTCGGGCTGGTCGATCACGTTGCAGAAGGCGACCCATTGCCCCTGCCCGCCCACGCCGAGGTTGAGATAGCCATCGGCGGTCTCCACCACGCCCATGGGGGTGACGTAGGGATGATCGTTGCCCGCGGGCGGCGGCACGTCGCCGTCGACCAGATAGCGCGCGGCCTGGAAATCCATCAGCGCGATCTGCGCCTCCAGAAGCGAGGTCGCGACCCATTGGCCCTGCCCCGACTTTTCACGCTCGGCCAGCGCCACGAGGATGCCGGTGGCGGCGAAAATCCCCGCGCTGCTGTCGGCCACGGCGGCGCCCGCGCGGATCGGCACACCGCCGGGCATGCCGGTCACGCCCATCAGCCCGCCCATGCCTTGCGCGATCTGGTCGAAGCCCGCGCGACGCGCATAGGGGCCGTCCTGGCCGAAGCCGGAGATGGAGGCGAGGATGATGCGCGGGTTCACCGCCGCGAGGTCGTCATAGCCGATGCCGAGCCGGTCCTTCACGTCGGGGCGGAAGTTCTCGACCACCACATCAGCCGTCTTGACCATCCGCAGGAACAGGGCCCGGCCTTCGGGTTTTTTCAGGTTCAGGGTCATGGACCGCTTGTTGCGGTGCAGGTTCAGCATGTCGTAGCCGTGGCGCGCGCCGGACATGCCCGCGTTGGGATCGAACCCCTGGGGGGCTTCGATCTTGATCACGTCGGCGCCGAAATCCGCCAGCACCCGGCAGCAGGTCGGCCCGGCCCGCACGCGGGTCAGGTCAAGCACCTTGAGATGCGACAGGGCGGTGGACTTTTCGGTCATGCGGGGCTCTCCGTGACGGCGGCGCCGGGGGCTTGGGCGGCGGTGAACCAGTCGCCCATCTCGCTGGAGGTGGTGAAGACCGTGTCGTCGCGGGCCGCCAGAAGGTCGAGCGCCTGGGCGAAATGATGCGCGATATGGGGCACGCCGATGATATGCGGATGCAGCGCCAGCGTCATGATCCGGGGCTGGCCGGTGCGGGCGGTCTCGGCGGCGTAGATCTCGACCGTGGCCTCGACCCGCTTGAGATATTCGTCGGTGGACCCGTTCTGGATCGCGTAGACCGGCACGTCGTTGAGCTCGAACGTATAGGGCAGGCCGACTATCGGCCCGTGTTTCGTGCGCATCCAGACCGGCAGGTCATCGAGCGCCCAGTCATGGAGAAACTCGATCCCCTCTTCGCGCAGGATGTCGGGGGTGTCATAGGTCTCGCCCAGCCCGCAGCCGAGCCATGCGCGCGGGCGGTGGCCCTGCACCTGCGCCAGCCGGTCGAGGCTGCGGGCGATCACGTCGCGCTCGTCGTCCACGGCCTTGAGGCTCTGCTGGAACCAGCCATGGCCGACCAACTCCCATCCCGCATCGACCGTGGCGGCCATGAGGCTGGGATATACGTCGGCCACCTGGGCGTTGATGAAGGCCGAGGCGGGGATGCCGCGATCGGCCAGCAGCCCCATGATGCGCGGCATGCCGCAACGCATGCCGTATTCGACCCAGGCGTAATTCGGCACATCCGGCGGCGCGGGCGCGGCCCCGTGGGGGGCGGGGATGATGCCGCGCGGCATGGGCCGGTCGAAGGGCCAGTATTCGATATTCATCACCACATGCACGATCAGGGACTTGCCGCGCAGGGGCGGCAGAGGCGCGCGGTCGGACGCAAGTTCATAGGGAACGCGGGGGTTGGGCCACATCGGGAGGCTCCTCAGCTCGTGTGCAGGCGGATGGCGTCGGGCTGCCAGGACAGGCGCACCGGGTCACCCGGGGTGGGCAGATCGCCCAGCGCGTCGGAGATCGTGCGCGACGTCATCTCCACCCCGTTGGGCAGGCGCACCAGATGCGAGGTGGTCAGGCCAAGATAGACCGCCTCGTCATAGCTGCCGAGGATGGAATGGCCGTCGCCCGGATCGTTGGAGGCATCCACCCTGGACAGTTGCACCAGTTCGGAGCGGATCGAGAGATCCACCGCCTGGCCCTGGGTCACCTCCTGCCCGCGCTTGGGCACGGAAAGCTGCGCGCCCGCCACCTCGACCATGCAGGAGACGCCGTTGACCTGCGACACGGTGCCGGAGAGCAGGTTGTTCTCGCCCACGAAGCCAGCGGTGAATTTCTTGATGGGGGCGCGGTAGATGTCGCGCGCGGCCCCCTGTTCGACCAGTTGGCCATCGGCCACGAGTGCTATGCGGTCGGCGACGGTCATCGCCTCTTCCTGGTTGTGGGTGACGTGGATGAAGGTGATGCCGACCTTTTCCTGCAGGTGTTTCAGCTCCAGGCACATATCCTTGCGCAGCTGCGCGTCGAGGGCTGCGAGCGGCTCGTCCAAGAGCAGGATATCGCGGTCGAGCACCAGCGCGCGGGCCAGCTGCACCCGCTGCTGCTGGCCACCGGACAGCTCGTGCGGCTTGCGCTCGGCAAAGCCCGCAAGGCCCACGACATCCATCATGGCGGCGGCTTTTTCCTGGGCGGTGGCCTTGTCCATCCCCGCCACTTTCAGCCCGTAGGACACGTTTTGCAGCACGGTCATATGCGGGAAGAGGGCGTAGGCCTGGAAGACCATGGTGGTGGGGCGCTTGTCGGGCGGCAGGTGGCTCATGTCGCGACCATGGAGCAGGACCTGCCCCTCGGTGGGGCGGTGAAAACCGCCGATGGTGCGCAGGAGGGTGGTCTTGCCCCCGCCAGAGGGGCCGAGCAGGACAAAATACTCCCCCGCGGCGATGGTCAGGTCGACCTGGCGCAGGGCCTTGACGGGGCCGTAATGCTTGGACAGGCCCTTGACCTCGACGGCGGGTGGTGTGGTCTGGCGCATGGGACCTCTCAGGACGACATGATCGGCTCGGCCTTGGCCCGCGCGGTGCGGGTCAGGCTCTCGGAGCGGATCAGGGTGAAAATAATGATGCTGCCGATGATCGCGATGGCGGTGAACGCCACCATCGACGACATCGCGTAGCTTTGCGGCGACATGCCGGTGTTGAGCATCTGTGAGATCAGCACCGTGGTGAAGGTGTCGAACCCGCCCTTCAGCAGGCTCGTGCGGGTGTATTCGTTGAAGCACAGGATGATGCAGAACGAGCATGCGCTGAACACGCCCGCGCGGATCTGGGGAAACTCGATATCCCAGAAGGCGCGCCAGCCGTCCGCCCCGCAGGCGCGGGCGGCCTCGGTCTGCTCGGTGCGGTAGCGGCCCATGGTGATCAGCACCACGATGAAGGCGTAAGGAATGGTGTAGATGATCAGCCCCACGGTCGCGGTGAAGAAGCTCAGCCGGAACCAACCGTCGAAGGCCGTGGTGCCCAGCTGGTCCCCGAGCCAGATGAAGCTGGAGTTCAGGGACTTGAAATAGACCAGCAGGGCCGAGCCGAGGATGTCCGGCGGCACGAAGAGCGGTGCCAGCAGCAGGAACACCACCGGCAGCTTGTTCTGCGCGGTCTTGTAGTATTTCGCCGCCAGCACCGCGAAGGGCACGGTGATGAGTGTGACCACGATGGCCAGCGAGAAGGTCCAGCGCAGGGCGTTCAGAAGCAACTCGTCCGAAAAGACCAGCCGGTACCATTCCCACGTGAAATCGTAGGCCCGCGCGCCGAAACCGTTGGCGTTGAACGAGATATACATCACGTAGAGCACCGGGCTCATCAGCGTCGTGACCAGCAGGAGCATGTAGGCCCATTTCAGCCGGTAGGCCCAGGGATTGGCGTAGTCGTCGGTCATGTCCGGGGCCTCAGTTCAGCGGGGTCAGGATTTTGGTCAGGTCAAACAGGCGGTGCCCGATGTAGAGCAGCCCCATGAGCGTCGCCATCATGATGGCACTCACGGCCATGGCCAGCGGGAAGTCGAGCGCCGTGATCGCCTGCGTGGCGATCAGGCCCGCATTCACCGCCCCCGGCCCGCCGAGGATGTTGGGCAGAAGCGCCACGCCCAGCCCGTTGACGAAGATGAACACCGCCCCCGCGAAGATCCCCGGGGCCGCCAGCGGCAGGATGATATCGGTGAACCGACGCCGGTGGCCCACGCCCAGATCATCGCAGACCTCGAAGATGAACTTTGGTACGGCCTCCATCGCGAGGAACCCGGCAAACACGATGAACGGCAGAAAGCTCAGGACCTCGCCGATCACAACGCCCGTATGGGTGTAGAGCAGCGCCGTGATCGGCTCGTCGATCAGGCCCCAGTCCATCAGGGTGGAATTGATCAGGCCGTTGCGCTGCAACACCGGGCGCAGGGCGAAGACGCGGATGATCTCGGACACCATGAAGGGCAGGATGAACAGAAGGATCACCCGGTGCTGGGCCACCTGCGGGATCGAGCGGCGGATGAACACCGCGACCGGGAAGCCCAGCACGAAACAGATCACCACGGCGAGCGCGGAGTATTTCATCGAGACGAGGAAATTCTCCAGCCGCGCGGAGAAGAAAAAGTTATTGTAGGAGAACAGGGTAAAGCCCGGCTCCATCCAGAACATCGTGCGCTCGAAGAACGAGAACACCACCGTGAGGGCCATGGGAAGGGCGAAGAACACCACCATGAAGGCCAGCGGCACGTAGAACGCCCACGCGCCCGCGCGCTCGCGCCAGATCGCGCGGGTCTCCCCGGCCTGGCGGTCTGCCGGGCCGGGGGATTTGGTGTCGAGCGTTGCCACGGCTCAGGCGGCCTGCACCTGGGCCCACCAGTCCTGGTAGGCGCGGATATTGGTCGGGAACACGTTCTGCCAGGCGTTGCCGGGCTTGGCCATGCGCGCGTCCTTGCGCGCCAGACGCTCGGCCAGGGTCGCCCGGGTGTCGTCGTCGAAATCGGCCGCGTTGGCCTCGACATACGCGTTCACCCCGGTCATCTGCGGCGTGAAGCCCAGCCCCGCGAGGGTGCGCGCCCCGAACCACGGGTCGAGATAGACATTGGCCAGGGCGTAGAAGGCGTCCTCCATCCCCCGCTCCTGCCCGCCGCGGGTCAGCATGATGATGTTGTTCCAGGCCTGATGGCCCTCGGTCATCGTGCCGTAGCGGATGTCGGCGCCGTTCTTGCGCGCGGCCATGATCTGGATCGGCTCCCAGCAGGAGGAGACCAGCACTTCCTCGGACGCCAGCAGGTCGACGCCGTTCTGGAACCCGTCCCAGAAGGTGCGGAAATGGCCCTTCTTCTTGAGGTCGATCAGGAACTGGCAGACACCCTTCACCTCGGCCTCGGTCATGTCGGAGGGGTTCTCGATATCCTGCTTGCCCGACTGCTTGAGGTAGACGGCGGTGTTGGTCAGGGTCGGGCCATAGTCGTTCTGCATCGCCGCGCGGCCGCGGAACTGCTCGTCGAAGAGCGCCTCCCAGCTGGTCAGCTCTTCGCCGATTACGTCGTGGTTGAAGGCCAGGCTGTCGGCGTTGGAGATATAGGGCACGGCGACCAGTCGGCCCTCGTGGCGGATGGTGTCATAGGACGACCCACCCTCCTTGTAGCTGTCCACCAGGTTGGCCCAGTTGGGAATGCGGGACGGGTCGAGCTCCACAATCGCGTTCTGCGAGGCGAGCGCGTCTTCCATGCCGCCGCCATTGTCGGTCATGGCATCGTAAAGCGCGTTGCCGTCGCCCACGACCATCTTCTGGATCGCCTCGTCGGCGCGGGCGGATTTGGCGATATTGGCGATGCTGATGCCGGCGCGGGCTTCCATGTCGGACCAGTCCTGGTTGCCAACGCGCGCGATGCCCGGGGCCCAGAACTTCAGCGCCTCGGAGGCCATGGCCCGGCTGCCGAGGGCCGTGGTCGCGGTCGCGGTCGCCGCGCCCATGAGCGCCATGAACTGGCGCCGGTTGAAATCGAGCTGGTTCATTCTCGAAACTCTCCTGTTGGTGCCGCATCCCGAACGGCGTCTCGTTATGGTTCAAGGGATATGCGGGCGCTTTGTTTGGCCGGGTTCCCCGGCCGTGATGTCGACATGCACTGCGCCCTCCGCGCCGCCGACTGCCCCGAACGTGCCCCCCAGGGCCGCTGGGGACTCGGGGGGCGATGGGCAAAAGATAGGGGACTGGGCCGGAAAGAAAAGTGCATTTTGTCGACAGAATTGATGACAGAGGTGATTTCCTGCGGCAGGCGGACGCAGGATTGATTTTTGGTACTTTTTTCATGTATTTGCACTGATCACACGGGAGATCACCGCCGAAACGCCCGCCGAAAAGAGATGCAGAAGCCCCGAAAATCCGGTCGATCTTGGCCGCGAAGCGGTATAAATGTATACGAAATCGGGGGTGCGAGGCCGTGACAGTCACAACGGATCTGGTGGAGATATGCGACCAGACCGCCACCGCGCGGGACCTGGAGCGGGCCGCGGTGCACCTGGCGGACTGGGTCGGGATCGTGCTGGCCACCCGCGGCAGCGCGCCGGAGCGGGCCTTCGGCGCCGCCGCCGGTCTGGAGCGCGGGGCGCTGTCGGGGTTCGGTGCGGGCGCGCCGGAGGCGGCGGCATTCGGGCTGGGCGCGTTGGGATCGTTGCTGGAGATGGACGACCTGCACCGCCGGTCGATTTTGCATGCGGGCGACGTGGTGTGCCCCGCCGCGCTGGTGGCGGCGCGGGACGCGGGTGCCACGGGACAGACGCTGCTGCGCGCGCTGCTGGCGGGCTACGAGGTTGCGTTGCGGATCGGGGTTGCGGCGGCGACGGGGGGGTATTCGGCCTGGTACAATTCTGCCGCGTGCGGGGTTTTCGGGGCGGCCATGGCGGCGGCGCGGGCGGATGGATTGGGGGCGCAGGCGCAGGCCCACGCCCTCGGGCACGCGGGGATGCAGGCGGCGGGGCTGTGGCAATGCCGGTTGGAGCCGGGTCATGCCAAGCAGCTGGCCGCCGGGCATGCGGCGCGGGCCGGGATCACCGCCGCCCGGGCCGCACGGGCCGGGATCGGCGCGCCGCTGGAGATCCTGGAGGGGCCTTTGGGGGTGTTTGCCACGATGTATCCCGGGTCCGACCCGGCGGGCATCGCGCAGGCCCGGGGCGACTGGGCCCTGCATGAGGTCAGCCTCAAGCCCTGGTCGGCCTGCCGCCACGTCCACCCGGCGATTGCCGCGGCCCTGGAGTTGCGGGCGCGCGGCGTCGTGCCCGCGCGGATCGAGGTCGCAACCTACGCCGCCGCGATTGCCTTTTGTGACGCCCCTGCCCCGCAGGACGCCCATTCGGCGCGCTTCAGCCTGCAGCATTGCGTTGCGACCGCCCTGGTCCGGGGCGCGCCTGCCCGTGCGGATTTCGAAGATCCCGCCCGCCGGGACGCGCCCGAGATCGCCGCCCTGCGCGCCCGCGTGCATCTGGTCGAGGATCCGGGGCTGAGCGCGGCCTTCCCCGGCGCCTATGGCGCGACCCTGCGCATCACCAATGCCGGTGGCGCGGTGCACACCGCCCATGCGCCCCATGCCCCGGGCGACCCCGAGGCCCCCCTTGCCCCCGAGGCGATCGAGGCCAAGTTCCTGACCAACTGCCGCGACGGCGGCGTGCCCGACCCCGCCGCGCGGGCCTTGCACGAGGCGCTCCGCGCCCTGCCCGCGCAACCCGACCTGACCGCCCTGAGCGCCGCCCTGCGGGGCGCGACCCATCCCGAAGGAGACCCCCATGAGCCTTGACCGCCCGCCCGTGCCCTATCACGATCTCGACCTCTCGGAAGGTTGGGAGCAGGTCCCCGGCGGTGCCCCGGGGGTGGAGCAGAAGATGCTCTCGGATGTGCTGGACGAGGAGGCCAAGCGCGGCGTGCGCACCCGGCTGATCCGGTTCCGGCCGGGCACCGTGGCACCGGACGTGTTCCTCCATGACTATTGGGAGGAGGTCTATTTGATCGAGGGCACCCTGATCATGGGCTGCGACCGAGAGGGCCGCGGCGGCAGCGCCCATGCGGCCCCGGGCTATGCCTGCCGCCCGCCGGGCACGCCGCACGGGCCGTTCGCGTCGCCGCAGGGGTGCCTGTTCTTCGAAATCCAGTACTACGCCTGAGGACCCCATGGACTTGACCCTGACCGACAAGACCGTGCTGGTGACCGGCGCCTCCAAGGGCATCGGGCTGGCCACCGCGACCGCCTTTGCCGCCGAGGGCGCGCGGCTGACCCTGGTGGCGCGCGATGCCGCCCGGCTGGAGGCCGCCGCCGAGACCGTCGCCGCCGCGACCGGGCACCGGCCCGGGATCTTCGCCGCCGATCTCGGCACGGATGCGGGCCGCAGCGCCCTGCACGGCGCCGTGCCGACCCCGGATGTGCTGGTCAACAATGCCGGTGCGATCAAGGCGGGCGGGCTCGCGGACCTGACCATGGCGGACTGGCGGACGGGGTGGGAGCTGAAAGTGTTCGGCTATATCCACCTGTGCCAGCTCTTTTATCCAGACATGGCGGCGCGCGGCTCCGGCGTGATCGTGAACGTGATCGGCATGGGCGGGCGCGCGGTGCGCCCGGCCTATATCTGCGGCGCGGCGGGCAATGCGGCGCTCATCGGGTTCACCCAGGCCCTGGGGGCGGAGGCGCAGGGGGCAGGCGTGCGGGTCCTGGGCGTGAACCCGTCGCCGACGCTCACCGACCGGATGGCGCAGTTCTTCAAGGGCAAGGCCCAGGCGGAGTTCGGCGACGAGGCCCGCTGGCAAGAGCTGGTCGATCCCGACAGGTTCCCCTACGGGCGCCCGAAATCGCCTCAGGAGGTCGCGGCGCTCTGCGTGATCATGGCCTCGCCGCGGATCGAATACCTCAACGGCACGGTGATCGACATGGATGGCGGCGGGCAATGGACGGGGCGGATATGAGCCGGGCGCTGGCCGAGGGCCGCCTGCTGCTGGACCGGGAGGGGCCGGTGGCGCGGATCACCCTGAACAATCCCGACCGGCTGAACGCGATGCGGCTGGCCATGTGGCAGGGGCTGGGCGATCTGGCCGTGGAGCTGGCCGCAAGCGACGCGCGGGTCGTGGTGCTGCGTGGCGCGGGGGACCGGGCGTTTTGTGCGGGCGCCGATATCTCGGAGTTCCCGCAGGTGCGGGCGACGCCCGAGGGGGTCGCGGCCTACAACCGCACGGTGGCCCGGGCGCTGGAGGGGCTCGCCGCCCTGCCGATGCCGGTGCTGGCGGCGATCCGGGGCCATTGCATCGGCGGCGGGCTGGAGATCGCGGTGCGCTGCGACCTGCGACTGGCGAGCGAGACCGCGCGCATCGCCTTCACCCCCGCCAAGCTGGGTCTGGCCATCGGCGCGGACGAGGTGGCGGCGCTGGCGCGGATCGCGGGGCCCGCGGCGGCGGCGGAGCTGCTCTATACCGCGCAGCCGGTGGATGCGGCGCGGGCGGAACGCTGGGGGCTGGTCAACCGGCGGGTGCCCGAGGACATGCTGATGGACGAGGCCGATGCCTTGGCCCGGACCATCGCCGCCAACGCGCCCCTGACCCTGCGCGCGGTCAAGGCGGGGCTGGCGGCCTTCGCCCGCCCCGGCGATGCCGCCGCCGCATCCCATGCGGACGCGCTGGTCAAAACCTGCTTCGACAGCGCCGATTACCGCGAGGGCCAGCGCGCCTTCGCCGAAAAACGCCGCCCCGAGTTCAAAGGACAGTGACGTGACGACCCGGACCACCACAGCCCCCCAGACGCCCCACCCCGCCACCGGCCAGACCGAGACCACCCGGGACCGGATCGACCTGCGCCAGGCCACCCACCTGGAGCTGACGCTGGACCGCGCGCCGGTGCTGGCCGAGGGCTACGCGCTGCCGCCCTTCTGGCAATACCTCTATTTCAACCCCAAGATCCGCGCCTCGGATCTCGGACCGGACGGGCATGAGCGGCTGGGCCGGTTCCTGCCCGATCTCGGCCTGCCGCGGCGGATGTGGGCCGGGGGGCGGATGGACTGGCATCGCCCGCTGCTGATCGGCAGCCGGGCGGAGAAGACCTCCACCATCGGGGAGGTGCGGCTGAAACAGGGCCGGTCGGGGCGGCTGGGCTTCGTGACCGTGACCCATGATTTTGCCGATGCGGACGGGCTGTGCCTGACCGAGACCCAGAACATCGTCTATCGCGACCCGCCCGCCCCGGATGCGCCGCCGCCCGCGCCCACCGAGGCCCCCGGGGACGCGGCCTGGTCGCAGCGGATCACGCCGGACCCGGTGATGCTGTTTCGGTATTCCGCGCTGATCTTCTATGGCCACCGCATCCATTACGACGCGGATTACACGCGGGAGGTCGAGGGGTATCCGGGCCTGGTGGTCCACGGACCGCTGACCGCGACGCTGCTCATTGCCTTCGGGCAGGCGCAATCTGGCGACCGGCCCCTGCGGGCGGCGACGATCCGCGCGGTCAGCCCGCTCTTCGCGCCGGAGGCGTTCTGGATCGAGGGCAAGCCGACGGAGGGCGGCGCGCGCATGTGGGCGCGGACCGAGGCCGGCCATCTGGCGATGACCATCGACCTGGAATTTGCAGGCTAGGCCGCGCTCAGCCGGTCGGCGAGGGCGAGAAGCGTGCCCTCCTGCCCCGGCCCGGCCATGAGCTGCACCGACGCAGGCCCCATCGGCACCGAGATCGCGGGCAGACCGGCGAGATTGGCAAGCACCGTGAAGCTGGCCTGATCGGCGGGCGGCGGGGTGCCCCGGGCAAAGGCCGGGGTCGGCGTGGTCGGGGTCAGCGCCACGGTGCCAGGGGGGAGCCGCGCGCGCAGGGCCGCGGCGACCCGGTCGCAGAGCGCCTCGGCCCGGGCCAGCCCGTCGGGGGTGAGCCGCGCGCCGTAGGCCATGGCGCTGCGCACCGCGACGCTGGCAATCGGCTGATCGGCGAGGGTCGTGGCCGCCGCGGCGCAGACCCGCGTGAAGGCCGCCATGCGCAGCGCCTCCGCCTCCCACCCCTCCAGCCGGTCGGGACCGCTGGCGTCGAGCAGCCGCGCCGCGCGCGCCAGGGCCGTCTGCACCTCGGGCGCGCAGGCCACGTCCGCTTGCGGGGCAAGCTGCACCACCTGCGCCGTTTCGGCCACGGCCTCCGGCGCCAGCACCGCGTAGACCGCGCGCAGATCCGCCACCCGCCGCGCCAAAAGGCCCAGCGTGTCGAGCGCGGGGTCCAGCGGGACCACCCCGCCCAGCGGCAGCACCCCTGCCCCCGGCTTGAAGCCCAGCACGCCACAATAGGCCGCCGGGATCCGCACGGAGCCCAGCGTGTCGCTGCCCAGCGCCACGGGCACCGCGCCGCAGGCCACCGCCGCCGCCGCGCCGCCGGAGCTGCCACCGACGCTGTGGCCCGGGGCAAAGGGGTTTTGCGTTGCGCGCAGGCCGCTCGTCTCGGTCGCCGCCCCCAGGGCGGCCTCGTCCATGGTCAGCCCCGGCAGCAGGTCGGCCCCGGCGGCGCGCAGACGCGCGATGACCTCGGCATCGGCCTCGGCCAGCACCTCGCCGCGCCCGGCGATCCCGGCGGTCCAGGCCTGCCCGGCCACGGCGATGTTGGATTTGACCCCGATGCGGAGCCCGGCCAGAGGCCCCGTGCCCGACCCCGGTATCACCTGGGTCGAGGGGTCTTCGAGAAAGGCGAAGCGGTCGTCCAGCGCCCGCAGCCGCGCCGCGTCGGTCACAGCCGCCCCGCCGCGCGCGCCAGCGCCAGCCGCGCCTCCATCGCGCGGATCACCGGCTTCTCGATCAGCTTGCCGTTGCGCACGGCCAGCCCGTTGGGTGATGCTTCGTACAGGGCGAGAACCTCTTGCGCCTCGGCGATCTCCTCCGCGCCGGGGGTGAAGGCGTCGTTGATCACCGCGATGTTCGACGGGTGGATCGCCGCCTTGCCGGAAAACCCGTGTGCCTTGGCGCGCGCCGCCGCCTGGCCCACCGCCGCCAGGTCGCGGAAATCCAGCGCGGGCACGTCGAGCACCGGGCGCCCCGCCGCGCGCCCCGCATGGACCACGCGCCCCCGGGCATAGGCGAGCGCCGCATCCGAGCCGTCCACGCCGAGATCGGCCGCGAGATCCACCGCACCGAAGAGCAGGAAGCTCAGTCGGTCGGAGGCCCGCGCGATCCGTGCCACCGCCTCCAGCCCTTCGGCGGTCTCGATCAGCGCGCCAAGCGACAGGTCGCTGCCCGCGGCCTCCAGCGCTTCGGCGGCGATCTGCACCTCCGCCGCGGCGCCGACCTTGGGCAGAAGGACAAAGCCCGGCCCCGGGCGCGCGGCACAGAGTGCGGCGATATCGGCCAGCCCCTCGGGCGTGCGCAACCCGTTGATCCGCACCCCGCAGCCCGGGTCCGCCGCCTGCACCAGCCATTCCAGCGCCGGGGCGCGGGCGGTGGCCTTCTGGTCCGGCGGCACCGCGTCCTCGAGATCGAGGCAGACCGCATCGGCGCCCGACCCGCGCGCCTTGTCGAAGATCGCGGGTCGGTTGGCCGGGGCGAACAGAAACGAGCGCAGGGCGCGCGGCGCGGTCATTCGGCGGCCTTCACATCCGGCGGCGGCGTCTTCTGCCCGATATCGCCCGTATGCTCGGCCACCCGCGCCGCCCCGGCCAGCAGGTGGGCGCGCATGACGCTCTCGGCCCAGTCGGGGGCGCGGGCGGCGATGGCATCGATCAGCTCGCCATGGTGGTGCAGGCTGCGGGTCAGGTCGGCCTCGGTGAAGATCCGGTAGGTCCGCACCACCATCCCCACATCGAGCGCCATGGTCATCAGCGCGGTGAGCTTGGGCGACTGGGCCGCGCGCAGGATGATCTTGTGAAACCGCTCATTCGCCTCGGTCAGCACCTGGTAGGCAGCCTCGGAGCGGGGCGGCGAGTTGGCCGCCATCACCGCGTAGACCTCGCGCATCTCGGCGATGTCATCGGGCCGGGCGTGCCGGGCCGCGCGGCGGGCGGAATAGGCCTCCAGCACGCCGCGGATCTCGAAGACCTGGGCGATCTCGTCCTCGGGGAAGCGCGCGACCCGGGTGGTATAGCCCGATTGCCGCTCGACGAAGCCTTCGAGGATCAGCCGCCCGACCGCCTCGCGGATCGGGGTGCGCGACAGGCCCAGGTCCTTGGAGAGCCGCTTCTCGGTCAGCCGCTCCCCCTCCGCCAACTCGCCCGACACGATCTTGGCCCGGATCGTCCGGTAGGCCGCTTCGGCGGCGTTCATGCGCGGGGGGGTGGTGGACATGCAGGCTCCTCGGCACCGGGCGTTTGTTCAGATTTAGTATACAGAACCGCCCTGTCGAGCGAGGGCAATCGGGCCAGGGCGGCATTTTGCGCCGGGTTGCGCCGGTTTCGGCATGCACTTGACGGGCAGAACCTGCAGATTTCGGAAGTTTCCCGAAAAACAGGCATCCGCGGCGGATTTCTGCATGCAGATGAGGCACCAATGCTCAAGCCGGAAAACTCCGCCAGCACCATCTGAAAGTTTTTTATAGAATAATCAGCGGCTTATGAGAATTCGCACAACCCAAAAAATAAAACCCACCGAGATCTGCGCAAATTTTGCATACAAAAGCTTGTCGCGCAGGGCAAAAAATGTACCCTTTGTCGCATGTGGCGCACTTCGGGGGACTCCGGTCGGGCGAGGCGCAATGCGCGCGCAGCCCCCCGCCCTCCGCGCCATGACACCAACGACCCGCGCCAAAAGCGGGCACGCATCTGCCAACACCACCAGGGAGCCTTCAGCCCATGACACTGCATACCCGACTTCTCGCCGCCGGCGCGGCCCTTCTTCTGGCGGCCCCGGCGCTGTCCCAGGAGGCCCGGCTGAGCGTGGTCTACTCGCTGCCTGCGACAAACGACCTGATGCAAAGCTATTTCGCCTTCGTCGAGGACGTGAACGCCAATGGCGCGGGCATCCTGCAAATCGACCTGCGCGGCGGCACCGAGATCCTGCCCCGGAACGAGCAGATGAACGCGGTCTCGCGCGGGATCATCGACCTCTATTTCGGGCCGGCAGGCTATTACCAGCGCCAGGTGCCGGAGCTGACCCCGCTCGACGCCGCCGCGGTGCCTGCCGACAAGCTGCGCGCCGCGGGGCTGCACGACGCCATCGATGCCGGCACGCGGGAGCGCGCGGGCGTGGCGTTCCTGGGCGCGATGGGGACGGGATACAATTTCCAGTTCTACACCATCACCGAGCCCAAGATCGACGATGACGGCACGATGGATTTCTCGGGGCTCAAGATCCGCGGCGGCGCATCCTATGACCCGATGTACCAGGCGCTCGGCATCGCCCGGGTCGATGTGCCCGCGGGCGATATCTATACCGCGCTGGAACGCGGGCTGGTCGAGGGGATCGGGTTCACCACCATCGGGGTCAGCTCCGGCGGATGGCAGGATTTCCTGCGCTACCGGATCTTCCCGACCTGGCGCCAGGGCAACACGATCATCGCCGCGAACGCCGCGAAATTCGACGGGCTGACCGAGGAGCAGCGCGCCTACCTGATGGAGATGATCCAGAAGCACGAGATGCTGGCCTATGACGCCGCCAAGGCGCTGGAGGCGGTGGATACCGCCGCCCTGGCCGAGGCGGGCGTGCAGGATGTCGTGCTCGAAGGCGCGGGCGCCGCCGAGGTCACCGCCGCCTTCCAGGACACGTTCTGGGTCAACGTGGCCGAGACCCTGGGCGAGGACGCGGCCGCCAAGTACCGCGCCATCATCGACGCGGCCAACGGCAGCTGATCGGGGCAGTGCGGACATGAACGGGTTTTGGCGGGGCTTCGACAAGCTCCTGAACGGGCTGGCGATTTTCGCGGCACTCATCATCCCGTTCATGTTCGTCTCGATCGTCTACGACGTGACCACGCGCACCCTGCGCATGTTCCAGATCAACTGGGTGGTGGCGATCACCGAATACGCGCTGCTCTATGCCACCGCGCTCGCGGCCCCGTGGCTCTTGCGCGAGAAAGGCCATGTGTCGATGGAGGCGCTGCGGACACTGATGCCCGCGCGCGTCACCGGCCCCATCGAGAAGGCGGTGGTGGTCTTGTGCGCGGTGGCCTGCGCCATCGTCACCGCCTTCGCCATTCCGATCACGATCCAGAATATCGGCGTGGGAGATATGCGCGCGAATTTCCTCGACCGCTGGCTCCTGTTCGTGCCGGTGGTGATCTGTTTCGCCCTCTGCACGGTGCAGTTCATCCGGATGCTTGTGACCCGCGAGAGCCTCTACAAGGGTGTTTCCGCCGACCAGGAAGGTCTCTGAGCGATGCTCATGGAATGGTGGGAAGCGGCCCTTCTGATGCTCGGGATGGTGATCGGGCTGATGGCGCTTTGTGTGCCGGTGGCCTTTGCCTTCCTCATCGCGAACCTGATCGGGGCCTATATCTTCATGGGCGGGCTGATCGGGGTCGAGCAGCTGGTCGCCAATACCGGGGAGGCTGTGTCGAGCTTCGTGCTGGTCACGGTGCCGATGTTCGTGCTGATGGGGAACCTGTTTTTCCATTCCGGCATCGCGCTGAAGATCATCGAGACGCTCGACCGATCCATGGGCCGCTCCACCGGGCGGCTCAGCTACATATCCGTTCTCTGCGGAACAATCTTCGCCGCCCTGTCGGGGTCCAACATGGCCAACACGGCGATGATGGGGGGGCTGCTGCTGCCGCAGATGGAAGAACGGAAGTACCAGCGCCATATGTCCATCGGCCCGATCATCGGCTCGGGGGGACTGGCACTGCTGATCCCGCCCTCGACACTCGCGGTGCTCTTGGGCTCCATCGCGCAGATCAGCATCGCGGACCTGCTGCTGGCGGGTGTGCTGCCGGGGCTGGTGCTCGCGCTGCTCTACGTGGCGACGATCTGGCTGCAACTGCGGCGCAACCCTCAGGCCGCGCCCGCCTATGACGTGGTGACCGCGCCGTTCTGGGAAAAGATCCGCCTGATCTGCACCTATATCCTGCCCATGTCTCTGGTGGTGTTCTGTGTTGTCGGGTTGATCCTGCTGGGCATCACCACCCCGTCGGAGGCCGCGGCCTTCGGCGTGCTGTCGGTGCTTGTGCTGTCGATCCTTTATGGCCGGTTCTCATGGGACATGGTCGCGAAATCCCTCGAAGGCACCCTGCGCGTGTCGGTCATGGTGTTCTTCATCATCATCGCCTCGAAAACCTTCAGCCAGGTGCTGGCGTTTTCCGGGGCGACCTCGGGGATGATCGCATGGGCGACCTCCTACGAATTCGCGCCGATCACCATGCTGTTGATCATGTTCGTCGTGCTGCTGATCCTGGGGATGTTCGTCGATGCGATCTCGATGATGCTGCTGACGATCCCGATCTTCTTTCCCATCGCCGCCGCCATGGGGTTCGATCCGATCTGGTTCGGCCTCGTGATGCTGCTGGCCATCGAGATGAGCGGAACGACACCGCCCTTTGGCCTGTTGTTGTTCGTGATGCAGGGGGTGGCGCCGCCGGGCACGACCTATTGGACCATCGTGCGGGCGGCCGCGCCTTACCTGATCTGTGACCTGATCCTGCTGGTCGGGCTGATCGCGGTGCCTGCGCTGGCGCTGTGGCTGCCGGGGCTGAGGTTCTGAGCATGGCGCGTCCCGAGACCCGGTTCGGCACGGCCCAGACCCGCGACGAGGATGGCCGTCTGGTGCGCGGGGCCGGGTGTTTCGTGGCGGACGTGCCCGCCGAGGGCGCGCTGTGGATGGAGGTGGTGCGCAGCCCCTACCCCGCCGGGCGGATCACCGCGCTGGATCTGGACGCGGCCCGCGCCATGCCCGGGGTGGTGTGCGTGCTCAGCGGGGCGGACCAGGCGGGGCTGCGGCCCTTCCCGCTGCGCTATGTGCCCAAGGGCTGCGACGTGGTACCGACACCGTTCCTGCCGATGGCCACCGACCGCGTGACCTGGGTGGGCGAGCCGGTGGCGGTCGTGGTGGCCGAGACCGCCGGTCAGGCCAGCGACGCGGCGGACGCGGTCGTGCTGGAGGTGGCCGAAGCCCCCGTGGTCACCGACGCCCGCACCGGGGCCGCGCCGGAGGCTCCGCGCGTCTGGCCCGACCGGGACAGCAACATCGCGTTCACCTACGAGCTGGGCGACCGGGACGCGTTCGAGGCCGCCGCCGCACGGGCCGCCCATGTCACCCGCGCCCGGATCGAGATCAGCCGCGTCGCCGCCATGACGCTGGAGCCGCGCGGCGCGCTCGCGACCTGCTCGCCCGAGGGGCACATGACGCTCTGGACCGGCACCCAGGCCCCGCACCGGGTGCAGGGGGAGCTGGCCCATGTGCTGGACCTGCCGCTCGACCGGATCCGGGTGCGCAAGACCGACACGGGCGGGTCGTTCGGAATGCGCAACGGGGCGTTTCCCGAAGACGCGCTCGCCCTGCTGGCCGCCCGCGCCACGGGCCGCCCGGTCCACTGGCAGGGCACGCGCAGCGAGGGGTTTCTCGCCGACACCGCCTCGCGCGAGCAGTCGGTGGATGCGGCCCTGGCCCTGGACGCGGATGGTACGTTCCTCGCCCTGCAGGTGGACGGCTATGCCCCCATCGGCGCGCAGATGGGGCAGATGTCTGGCCATCCCATGACCTCCAACCTGCCGGGGCTGGCCGGGGTCTACCGCACACCGGTGATCCATGCGGTGATGCGCGGGGTCCACGTGAACGCCATGCATATGGCCCCCTATCGCGGGGCCGGACGGCCCGAGGCGATCTACGTGATCGAGCGGATGGTGGAGCTCGCCGCCGCCGAGACCGGGCGCGACCCGGTGGCCCTGCGCCTGCGGAACATGATCGGCCCGGACCAGATGCCCTGGGCCACGCCCCACGGGTTCACCTATGACAGCGGGGATTTCCCGACCGCCCTGCGCGCCGCGCTGGCCGGGGCCGATGCCGCCGGTTTCGCCGCGCGACGGGAGGCCGCCCGCGCCCGGGGCCGGTTGCGGGGGCTCGGCATCGCCTGCGCGATCGAGCCTGCGGGCGGCGGGCCCAAGGGCGCGCAACTGCCGGAATACGCGCAGCTGATCGCAGGGCCCGAGGGGCTGGAGATCCGCACCGGGGCGGGCGATGCGGGCCAGGGCCATGCCACCGCCTTTGCGCAGATCGCCGAGCGGCTGCTGGGCTGGCGCGGCCCGGTCACCGTGCGCGGCGGCGATACCGGCGAGATCGCGCGCGGCACCGGCACGTTCGGCTCGCGCACCATGGGCTCGGTCGGCGCGGCGATGCAGGCGGGCAGCGCGCAGATCCTCGAGGCGGCGCGCCCCGAGGCGGCCGATCTGCTGGAGGTGGCCGCGCGCGACCTCGTGTTCGCACAGGGCGCCTTCCGCGTGGCGGGCACGGACCGGGCCATCCCGCTGGCCGAGGTCACGGCCCGCACGGGCAGAACCTTCACCGCCGAGGCGTTCGTCGCGACCGAGGCGGGCACTTTCCCCAACGGCGCCCATGTGGCCGAGGTCGAGGTCGACCCGGACACCGGTGCTGTGCAGCTCGCCGCCTATACCGTGGCCGACGACGTGGGCACGGTGATCAACCCGCTGCTGGTCGAGGGGCAGGTCCATGGCGGCGTGGCCCAGGGGCTGGGCCAGGCCCTGATGGAGCGGATCGTCCATGACGCGGACGCCGCGCTTCTGACCGGATCGCTGATGGATTACGCCGTGCCGCGCGCGACGGACCTGTGCCGCATCGAAGTGCTGCACACGCCCACGCCGACCACTGCCAACCCGCTGGGCGTCAAGGGCGCGGGCGAGAGCGGCACCGTCGGCGCGCTGGCCGCCGTGATGAACGCGGTCTGCGACGCCATCGGGCCCGAGGCCGCGCGCCGGTTGCAGATGCCCGCGAGCCCGCATCGGGTCTGGGCCGCGCTCAACCCCACCAAGGAGGAGACATGACCCATATCGTTGTCATCGGGGCCGGGCCGGTCGGCACGTCGCTGGCGCTGGCGCTGCTGCGTGCCGGGCTGGACGTGACGCTCTGCGAGCAGGCCGAGAGCCTGCCGGCCGATCCGCGCGCCGCCACCCTGCAACCGCCGACGCTGGAAATGCTCGACGCCTTGGGCAGCGGCGCTGCGATCCGCGCCAAGGGGCTGAAGGCGCCGGTCTTCCAGTTCCGCGACCGGGCCTCCGACAGCATCATCGCGGAGTTCGACTATGGCCTGCTGGAGGGAGAGACCCCCCACCCCTTCGCCCTGCAATGCGAGCAGTTCAAGGTGGCCGACACCAATGCCGAGGCGATCGAGGCCCTGCGCCCCGGCACCCTGCGGCTCGGCACCGCCGTCACCGGCTTTGCCCAGGACGGCGACGGTGTGGACGTGACCCTGAGCACCGGCGAGACCCTGCGCGCCGACTACCTCGTGGGCTGCGACGGGGGGCGGAGTGCGACGCGCAAGGGGCTGGGCATCGCGTTCGAGGGGTTCACCTACGAGGAACGCTTCCTCGTGCTGACCACGCCCCATGACTTCTTCGCCCGCGACTTCCGGGTGCGCAACTACGTGCTGGACCCGAGCCAGTGGTGTGCGCTGTTCAAGGTGCCCCATGACGGCCCGCCGGGCCTGTGGCGCATCGTGTTCCCCGCCCCCGCCGCCGACAGTGGCACGGATGCGCTCTCGGATGCCTATGTCAGTGCGCAGATGCTCGGGCTGGAGCCTGCGCTGGGGTTGGCCGACATCACCCATCGCAACATCTATGCGGTCAACCAGCGGGTCGCGGCGGCGTTTCGCAAGGGGCGGGTGTTTCTCGCGGGGGATGCGGCGCATGTTAACAATCCGCTCGGCGGGCTGGGCATGAACTCGGGCATCCATGACGCGGTGAACCTCGCGGACAAGATCGCCCGCGCCGTGGCCGACCCGGGCAAGGCCGAAACCCTGTTCGGTGCCTATGACGCCGAGCGGCGGCAGATCGCCAAGGAGTACGTGCAGGCCCAGACGATCCAGAACAAGAAACGCCTGGAGGCCCGGACCCCCGAACAACAGGCCGCCGCCCGCGCGGAGTTGCAGGGCACCTGCGCCGATCCCGCCCGGCACAAGGCCTGGGTGATGAACGCGTCGCTGCTGACCGGGTTGCGGCAGCTCGAAGACCAAGGAAGGAAAGCCCCATGACCGATACGCCCCCCGATGCGCCCCCGCCCCCCGACGCCCTCGGCGACCGCCAGAAGATCGGCGTCGTCGTACCCTCGACCAACACCATCGTGCAGCCCGAGACCGACGCGGTGCGCGTGACCGGCGTGACCTTCCATATCGGGCGCATCCCGATCTCGAACAAGAAGATCTCGACCGACAATTTCCTCGACCACGTGGCCGCCATGCGCGCCGGGATCGAGACCGCCACGGACCAGGTGATGACCGCCGGGGTCGACAGCCTGATCATGGGCGTCGCACTTGAGGCGTTCTGGGGCGGGCTGGCCGGATCCGAGGACCTCAAGGCGAAGCTTTCGGCCCATGCGGGCGTGCCGGTGATCCTCGGCTCGGACGCGGTGGCCGCGGGGCTGCGGGCGTTCGGCGCGAAACGCATCGCCGTGCTGACCCCGCACATGCCCAAGGGCGACGAACAGGTGCGCAATTGGCTGACCGAGGCGGGGTTCGAGGTGACCGCCCTGAAGGGGCTCGAATGCGCCAGCCCCCGCGCCATCGCGCAGGTGCCCGAGGCCCGCATCCGCGCGGAGTTGCAGGCGCTGGATGCCCCCGAGGTCGACGCGCTGGTGCAGGTGGGCACGAACCTTGCCGGGGCGGCGGTCTGCGCCGAGGCCGAGCGCTGGCTCGGCAAGCCCGCCATCGCCATCAACACGGTCAGCGCCTGGGCCGCCATGCGGCAGGCCGGGATCGCGGACCGGGTGCGCGGGCGCGGCCGGATCCTCGAAGACCACTAACCGCGGGTCATCAGGCTCGGCAGATAGGTCGCGATCCCCGGAAACAGGATCAGCAGCAGCGTCGCCAGCACCAGCACCAGGAAGAACGGGAAGGCCATTTTCGCCACGGTCAGCAGGTCGTGGCGGGTCATGGATTGCAGAATGAACAGGTTGATCCCCACGGGCGGCGTGATCTGCGACATCTCGATCACCACCACCAGGTAGATCCCGAACCAAATCAGGTCGATCCCGGCCCCCTGCACCATCGGCATGATCACCGACGCAGTCAGCACCACGATGGAAATCCCGTCGAGAAAACACCCCATCACCACGAACAGCAGTGTCAGCGCCAGCAGCAGCTGGAACTGGCTCAGCTCGAAACTCCCGACCCAGGCGGCGAGGTTGCGCGGGATGCCGGTGAAGCCCATGGCCACCGACAGGAACGCCGCCCCCGCCAGGATCAGCGTGATCATGCAGGTGGTGCGCGTGGCCCCCGCGACGCTGTCGCGAAACGAGGCCCAGTTGAGCGTGCCCGACAAGGCCGAGAGCAGCAGCGCGCCCAGAACCCCGACCGCCGCCGCCTCGGTCGGCGTGGCGAGGCCCGCGTAGATCGACCCGATCACCGCGAAGATCAGGCCCAGCATCGGGAAGAGCCCCGCCGTCGCCTTGATCCGTTCCAGGTATGGAATGCGCGGCTCTGCGGGTGGGGTGCGGTCGGGATGCATCAGCGACCACAGCATGATGTAGCCCATGAAGAGCACCATCAGCATCAGCCCCGGCAGGATGCCTGCGATGAACAGGCGGCTGATCGACACCTCGGCGGCCACCCCGTAGACGATCAGGATGATCGAGGGCGGGATCAGAAAGCCCAGCGTCGCCGAGCCCGCGAGCGAGCCCACGATCATGTTCTGGTCGTAATCGCGCTTTTCCAGCTCGGGGATGGTGATCCGGCCGATGGTGGCGGTGGTGGCCGCCGACGAGCCCGAGACGGCGGCGAACAGCCCGCAACTTGCCACGTTCACATGGAGCAATCGCCCCGGCAGCGCGTTCATCCAGGGCACGAGGCCGTTGAACATGTTGGCCGCCAGCTTGGTGCGGAACAGGATCTCCCCCATCCAGATGAAGAGCGGCAGGGCCGTGAGCGCCCAGGACCAGCTTTGCGCCCAGATGGTCGTGGCCATGATCGCGCCCGCCGGCGCGTTGGAGAACAGGGCGATGCCCAGAAACCCCACGATCATCAGCGTCAGCGACACCCAGATGCCCGCCGCGAGCATCGCGAGCATCGCACCGATCAGGATGAGAGAGATGATATCGGGGTCCATCGGCGCGGCCTTATGCGAGGGGCTTGGGGGTCAAACGGGGTCGACGGGCTCGCCCGCCTCCTGCGCGTCCTTGAGCTTGCGCTCCGCTGCGTCGAACAGGGTCTGGTGGCCGAGGATCGCGCGGACGAGATCCTCGACGATCGCCACGGCAAACAGGATCACACCGAGGGCCATGCCGATCTGCGGGATCCAGAGGGGCACGGGCACAAGGCCCGAAGTGACCTCGCCGCGCGCGAAGTTCTGCGCCACCATGGCGCTGGTGTGCCAGGCCAGCGTGGCGGCAATCGCGGCCCCCACGGCCAGCGCCAGGATCAGCGCGAGCCGCCCGCCGGGGCCGCGCAACAGCTGCGTGAACAGCGTCACGCGGATATGGCTTCCGCTGCGAAAACTGTAGGCCAGGCCCAGGAAAGACGTGGCCGCCAGGCAGAACCCCGCAAACTGGTCGGCAGAGGGAATGATCGTCTCGAGTTGCCGGGCGACGATCTGGGCGGTGACGATCACGCAGATCAGCACCAGGAAGACGCCCGCCAGCGCACCCGCGGCGGTGTAGATCCTGTCGAGGGTCCGTGTCAGCATGCCCGTCCTTTCGCGCAGAGGGGCGCCGATTGCCCGGCGCCCCTCGTGTCGTTTACTTCAGCGCATCGAGCAGGGCCTGCCCATCGGGGCCAACATTCTCGGCCCATTCGGCGGCCATGGTCTCGCCCACGGCGGCAAGGTCGGACATCAGCGCCTCACTGGCCGCATGCACGGTCATGTTCTCGCCCAGTTCGGCCACGGTTTCGGTCGCCACGCTCTCGCTCATCTCCCAACCGCGGGTCTCGGCGGCGGCGGCGGCGTCGAGGATCGCCTGCTGCTGATCCTCGGGCAGGCCGGAGAAGGCGCTTTCGTTGACGATGATCATGTTCTTGGGCAGCCAGGCCTGCAGGTCATAGAACTCGGTCGTGAAGTCCCAGGCCTTGGTGCGCGCGCCCGTGGCGCCGGAGGTGACCATCGCATCCACGATACCGGTGGAAAACGCCTGCGGGATCTCCACCGCCTCGATGGTGGTGGGCGAGGCGCCCAGCAGCTCGGCCATCCGCGCGGTGGTGGCGTTGTAGGTCCGGAACCGCAGCCCTTCGAGGTCGCTGCCCGTCTCCAGCGGCTTGTTGGTATAGAACCCCTGCCCCGGCCACGGCACCGCATAGAGGAGGCGGATGCCATCCTCGGCCAGCTTGGCCTCGACCAGAGGGCGCTGCGCATCCCAGAGCGCCTTGGCGTCCTCGTAGGTGGTGGCGATGAAGGGGATGTTGTCCGCGCCGAAGATCGGATCCTCGTTGAACAGGTTGGCCATCAGCACCTCGCCGATGGGCACGAACTGGTTCTGGACCGCGCGCTTGATTTCCGGGTGCTTGAACAGCGACGCGCCGGAATGGACGGTGATGGTCAGCCCGCCATCGGTGGCCGCCGCGATGTCCTCGGCGAATTGTGTGATGTTGCGGGTGTGGAATTCCGCATCCGGATAGGGTGTCGCCATGTCCCAGGCGGTTTCGGCCACGGCCGGGATGGCCTGCGCCAGAAGGGTGGCCGCCGCGGCACTGGCGGCGAAGGTCTTGAAACGGATCATTGTTGGCTCCCTGTTTTATGGGTCGAACATGCCGCTGCTGGCCCTCGCCGCGGGCACGGATCGGCGCGGGATGCGCGCGCGGCCGTGCTCTGGCCCGGGGGGGCTTTGGTATGTCTGACAGGGGGATAAGGGCATGTCCGACCAGGGTGTGCAAGCCCTGCGGGCTGGGTCGATGCCTGCGGATCGTGCACCTGCCCGGTTGCGCGGCGACGCGCATCACAAAGCGCCGGGTCGTGGACGCGGCAGCCGCGCGCGGGACGCGCAGGTTAACGGCGGGCCCGGTCCCGGGCCCGAGACCGCCGACAAATTTTTTCGCGAAATCGCCGGGGATCAAGGGCTTCCAGATATTTGTTTCGCATGCGAAACATTCAACTTTCCGAATAGGTTAACGGGCCGGGGCCGCGTCGACACCGGGTCTCGAGATCGCCTCCCCCATCAGGTCCTCGACGAAGAGCGAGACCAGCTGCGCCCGGTTGGCCACGCCCGACTTGCGATAGATCGCGTTGGTCTGGGCTTTCACCGTCCCCTCGGAGGTGGCGCGCATGGCCGCGATTTCCTGCAGGGTCAGGCCCTTGAGCGCGAACAGCGCCACGTCCCGTTCCGCCGGGGTCAGGCCCCATTCGGTGAAACGCTCTTCCACCAGGTCCATGAACGCGCCGGAGGCGGCCTGCAACGCGCGCTCGGCCACGGCGGTGCGCGCGCGGGCCTCGCGCAGGGCGAGGATGCCCACGGCCACCCCGATGATCAGGCCGAGGGCCGCGCCGATCTCGATCAGTTCCATCACTTGCCAGCTGAGCGGCGCAAAGGGGATGCCCAGCACCGACAGCGTGATATCGGCCACGAAGAAAAAGGCGCAGACGACCTGGACACACAGAACCACCGTCAGAGAGACGGAGCGGCGCGCGCGGACGGCGGTGATCTCAGTCATCGCCGTCGTCCCCGTCGTCGCCATCGTCCCCGTCGTCGCCATCGTCGCCGTCGTCGCCGTCATCCCCGTCGTCGGAGTCGTCATCCCCGTCGTCGGAGTCGTCATCGCCGTCATCGTCGGAATCGTCGTCGCGATCATCATCCCGGTCATCATCGCGCCCGCCGGATCGTCCGCTGCGGAGATCGTCCGGTCCGTCATTGTCCTGACGCCGGGCGGGATCGCGCAGCAGGTCACGCAGGACCTCGCCATAGCGCGGATCGACCACGGTTTCGCGGGTCACCGTGCCCCGCCGGGAGATGATCCGGACCCGGCCCAGCCAGGTGCGGCTCAATCGCTCGATAATGAAGCCTTCGTCCTGGATCCGGTCCAGGACCGCGCGGGTCGGATCCGATTGCGCAAGGACGGGCCCGGCGGCGAGGGCCGCGCCGAGCTGCGCAATGAAATGGCGGCGTGTCTGGGCCATTGGGTCCTCCGTGGGGCACGGCGCGCCGGGGGGGGTCCGGAGCGCCGCGCCTCAGCTTGCTGCGTGTCGGGGGCAGCTTACTCAGTCGTCGTCACCGTCGTCATCCCCGTCGTCGTCACTATCGTCGCTGTCGTCACTGTCGTCGCGATCATCGTCGCTGTCATCCCGGTCGTCATCGCGGTCGTCATCCCGGTCATCGCGGTCGTCATCGCGGTCGTCCCGATCGTCCCGATCATCATCGCGGTCGTCGTCTTCATCCCGGTCATCGTCGCGGTCGTCATCCCGGTCATCGTCTTCGTCCCGGTCGCCATCGAAATGCCCGCGCGCCGACTGCCAGTCACTGCGCACCTGCTCGCGCGCCTCGCGCCAGGCCTCGCGCAACCCTTCGAACGGGTCGGCGTCGCGGCTGGCCAGCACGATCTGCGGGCCCGGCACCTGGTGGATGACCGCGACAGGGGGGACCGCGCCTGCCTGGGCTGCACCGGCGGCCAGGAGGGCGATCAGGGAAGCGGAGAAAATCGGTTTCATCTCGGAGGTCCTTTCTGACAGGGGGCCGGGCGAGATGCCCGGTCCGTATCGTCGGACTAGCCCACCGCACGGGGGCCGGGACATGGGCGCGGGGTTTAGTGCCGCCCCCCTAAACCCCCGGCGGACCGCCGTAAACCGAAGGTATAGACGAGATTTCGAGGACGGATCGCGCCCCAACCTGCCGGGGACGCGAAGGTTTTTTGCGCCAGATCAGAGGCTTGCGCTCAGACCGCGCCGGACATGTCCTGACCCAGCGCCTTGGCGACGGTGAAGATGTCCTTGTCGCCGCGTCCGCACATGTTCATGCAGATGATGTGGTCGCGGGGCAGGTCCGGCGCGATCTTGGCCACATGGGCCAGCGCGTGCGACGGCTCCAGCGCGGGGATGATGCCCTCGGTCTCGCAGCAGAGCTGGAAGGCGTCGAGCGCCTCGGCATCGGTGATCGAGACATATTTCGCCCGTCCGATATCGTGCAGCCAGGCATGCTCCGGTCCGATGCCGGGATAGTCCAGCCCGGCGGAGATCGAGAAGCCTTCGAGGATCTGGCCGTCATCGTCCTGCAGCAGGTAGGTGCGGTTGCCATGGAGCACGCCCGGGCGGCCACCGGTCAGGGATGCGCAATGCTCCATCTTCTCGTTGACGCCCTTGCCGCCGGCCTCCACCCCGATGATCGCGACCTCCTTGTCATCGAGGAACGGGTAGAACAGGCCCATGGCGTTGGAGCCCCCGCCGATCGCGGCGATCAGCGTATCGGGCAGCCGGCCCTCGGCCTCCATCATCTGCTCGCGGGCCTCCTGGCCGATGATCGCCTGGAAATCGCGGACCATGGCCGGGTACGGGTGCGGGCCCGCGACCGTGCCGATGCAGTAGAAGGTCTCGCGCACATTGGTGACCCAGTCGCGCAACGCGTCGTTCATGGCGTCCTTGAGCGTGCCGCGACCGGAGGTGACGGGCACGACCTCGGCGCCCAGCAGCTTCATGCGGAAGACGTTGGGCGCCTGGCGTTCGACATCATGGGCGCCCATGTAGACCACGCATTTCAGGCCGAACTTGGCGCAGACCGTGGCCGTGGCAACGCCGTGCTGGCCCGCGCCGGTCTCGGCGATGATGCGGGTCTTGCCCATGCGGCGGGCGAGGATGATCTGGCCCAACACGTTGTTGATCTTGTGCGCGCCGGTGTGGTTCAGCTCGTCCCGCTTGAGGTAGACCTTCGCGCCGCCCAGCCGCTCGGTCAGGCGTTCGGCGAAATAGAGCGGGCTGGGCCGGCCCACGTAATGGGTCCAGAGATGGTGCATCTCGTCCCAGAAGGCCTGGTCGGTCTTGGCGAACTCGTATTGGCGTTCGAGCTCCAGGATGAGCGGCATCAGGGTCTCGGAGACGAACCGGCCCCCGAAATCGCCGAACCGGCCATTCTCGTCCGGGCCGGTCATGAAGGAATTGATCAGGTCGTCTGGCATGGCGGTCTCCAAACTGGCGTTTGGGTCGGTGTAGTGCGATTGCCGCAGGGGGTAAACAAGGCTTTTCGAAAAGCCTTGGAGACGCGATTTCCAAATCGCGTGTCAACCCGCTTGCAAGCGGGTTGTCCAAGGGCCTTCGAAGGCCCTTGCCCGGCCCGGGCTCAGCGCAGGCGGGTGATCGGCAGCGCGTTGCAGAACACCACGAAATGGCGCCCGTTCTCCACCGCCTGGAACCCCAGCCGGTCCAGCTCGTCAAGAAACCGCTTGCGGCCCACCAACCGCTCCACATCGCGCACCTTGCGTTTGACGACCCCGCCGCGCCGCGCCTCGTTCGAGCCGAAGAGTTGCGCGAGCCAGACATCCGCGGTCATCTGGGGAGGAAGCACAGCCATGCCCGCAGGGTGCCCGAGACAGGTTAACGAGGGCTTAAGCCTGCTGCGCCGCGGCCACGAAATCCGCGATCGCCCCGGCATCCTTCACCCCCGGTGCCGACTCGACACCGGAGCTCACATCGACCTGGGCCGCGCCGGTCAGCCGGATCGCCTCACCCACCGTCTCGGGCGTCAGCCCGCCCGCCAGCATCCAGGGCTTGCGCCACACCCGCCCCTGCAGAAGCCGCCAGTTGAAAGCCAGCCCGTTGCCGCCCGGCAGCGTGGCCTCCCGGGGCGGCTTGGCATCTACCAGGATCTGGTCGGCCACCGCCTCGTATGCGGCGATGGCGGGCAGGTCGGTGGCCTCGGCGATCCCCACGGCCTTCATCACCGGCAGGCCGGTCCGGGTGCGGATCTCGGTCACGCGCGCTGGGGTTTCGCGGCCATGAAGCTGCAGGATATCCACCGGCATCCGGGCCAGCAGCGCGTCCAGATCGGCATCGGACGGGTTCACCACCAGCGCCACTTTCGCCAGGCCCACCGGCGCCTCTGCGGCCAGGGCAGCCGCGGCGTCGATCTCCAGGTGGCGCGGGGATTTGGGAAAGAACACGAAGCCGCCATAGCGCGCCCCGGCCCGGGCCGCGGCATCCACGTCCGCTGCGGTTCTCAGCCCGCAGATCTTGACCTGCACCACGCCCGTCCGGGCGGCGCCCCGGGGCGCGGGATCAACGAGAACGGGCATGGGGTGCGGGGCTCAGCGCGCGCTGGCCTGGTCTTCGAGTAGGGTCAGGATCTCGTCCTTGCCGTCCTCGACCGCCTTGCGGCTCTTCATCAGCTCGACCTCGCGCTTCAGGCGCCGGGCCTCGGTGCGCTGGCGGGAGGCCTCGTTGCGGTGCTTGGTCTCGCGCAGCCACTCCCAGAAGAACCCGATCAGCAGCCCCGCCGCGATCCCGCCGAAGGCCACGAAATAGAGCGGCACCTGCACCGAGAAGTTCACCCCGGCAAAGGCCGCCATGTTCGCCGGCAACAGGGTCAGCGTGACGATGTCACGATTGGCGAAGGCAATGGTCAGAAGGCAGATCCCGAGGATTGCGAGAAACGCGTATTTGATCAGGCGCATGGGGTTAGTCTTCCTTTCCGTTCAGCCGATCCCGGAGCAGCTTTCCGGTCTTGAAAAAGGGCACTGATTTCGCCTCGACCGCAACCGCCTCGCCCGTGCGCGGGTTGCGCCCGGTGCGGGCATCGCGGTGCTTGACGGAGAAGGCGCCGAAGCCGCGCAACTCGACCCGGTCGCCGTTCGACATGGCCTCGATGATCTCTTCGAACACCGTGTTCACGATCCGCTCGACATCTCTCTGGTACAGATGCGGGTTCTCGTCCGCCACGATCTGGATGAGTTCCGACCGGATCATGTATGCACCCTCCCTCAGCTTCGTTCGGGGCACCCTCTCCCCGTGATTGCCGGTCGACTATAGCGGCAAAGCGGCGATGTGAAAAAGACTAATGACGGTTTGGCGCCGGAGAAAGAAGCGCAATTCCCTCGCTTTAGCGCGGGCGCCGCCAAATGTGGCAGCACCGGTGGCATGGGCGCGGGCGCGGGCCGCGTTCCGCAAAGGTCACCGATTCGCAAGGGTTTGCGCCCCGCAGGCGGCTTGAGGCCAACCGGCGACCCCGCTCGCGCGCCGCCTCCGGTCCAAAGGATCGCGCCCGCGGCACGGCCCCCGCCCCTTGGGCGGCAACTTGCCCAGAGGAGCCATGCGCACCACCTTTGCGGCATGGATCGTCGTCTGTTTCTCGAACTGCTGCCGGGGCTCGCGTTTCTGGCGGGCCACGTCTATGGCGGCCTGTTCTGGGCCGCCGGGCTGTCGGTCGTGGCCACGGCCCTCGCGGTCGGTCTGCGTTGGCGATGGGACCGCGCCGTGCCCTGGCTCGCCGTGGCGACCTTCGTGCTGATCCTGGTCCTGACGGGCGCGGGCCTGGTGCTTGGGGACGAAACTTTCGTGATGCTGCGGCCGACGGTGGGCGCGCTGGCCTTCGCGGCGATCCTGGCTGTCGGGGCCTGCGCGCGGCCGAGCCTGTTGCAGCGCACGCTCGACTACAAGCTTCGGCTCGTGCCGCGGGGCTGGCCGGTGCTGCATGGTGCGTGGGTCTGCCTCGCCCTGCTCGCCGCCGGGGCGAACGAGATCGCGCGGCGCGCCCTGAGCACGGATCACTGGGTGGTCTTCAACGTGCTGTCGGATCCGGCCCTGTTCGGGCTGATCTGGATCGCGACGAGGCTCGTCGCGGAGGTTTACTGGGATGAGGAGGAGGACGCCCCTGCACCCCATGACCCGCCATGAAAAAGCCCCGCGCGATGGCGGGGCTTTTCCGTGTTCGTGTGAGCTGGCTCAGTCTTTCTTGAGCGCCGCGCCGAGGATGTCGCCGAGGGACGCGCCGCTGTCGGAGGAGCCGTACTGTTCCACGGCTTCCTTCTCTTCGGCGATCTCGCGGGCCTTGATCGACAGGCCGAGACGACGGGTCTTGTTGTCCACGTTGGTCACGCGCACATCGACCTTGTCGCCCACGCCGAACCGCTCGGGGCGCTGTTCGGCCCGGTCGCGGCTCAGGTCCGAGCGGCGGATGAAGGACTTCATGCCTTCGTATTCCACCTCGATCCCGCCGTCTTCGATGGCAGTCACTTCCACGGTGATGATCGAGCCGCGCTTCACGCCGCCCACGGCCTCGGCGAACTTGTCACCGCCAAGCGCCTTGACCGACAGCGAGATCCGCTCTTTCTCGACATCCACTTCCGACACGACCGCCTGGACGACATCGCCCTTGCGGTAGTTCTGGATGGCTTCCTCGCCGCGCTGATCCCAGCTGAGATCGCTGAGGTGAACCATGCCGTCGATGTCGTTCTCGAGACCGATGAACAGACCGAATTCGGTGATGTTCTTGACCTCGCCCTCGACCTCTGTGCCCTCGGGGTGGGTTTCGGCAAAAACCTCCCACGGGTTGCGCATGGTCTGCTTGAGCCCGAGCGAGACGCGGCGCTTGACCGTGTCGATCTCGAGCACCATGACCTCGACCTCCTGGCTGGTGGAGACGATCTTGCCCGGATGGACGTTCTTCTTGGTCCAGGACATTTCCGAGACGTGCACGAGCCCCTCGACCCCCGGCTCCAGCTCCACGAAGGCGCCGTAATCGGTGATGTTGGTGACGCGGCCGGTGTGGACGCTGTCCAGCGGGTACTTGCCCTCGACCAGGTTCCACGGATCGTCCTGCAGCTGCTTCATGCCGAGGCTGATGCGGTGGGTTTCCTTGTTGATCTTGATGACCTGGACCTTGACGGTCTCGCCGATCGCCAGGATCTCGGAGGGGTGGTTGACCCGGCGCCAGGCCATGTCGGTGACGTGCAGCAGCCCGTCCACACCGCCGAGATCGACGAACGCGCCGTATTCGGTGATGTTCTCGACCACGCCGTCCACCGCGTCGCCTTCGTTCAGCTTGCCGATAACCTCGGCGCGCTGCTCGGCGCGGGACTCTTCGAGGATCGCACGACGCGACACCACGATATTGCCCCGGCGGCGGTCCATCTTGAGGATCTGGAACGGCTGCTTGAGACCCATGAGCGGGCCTGCGTCGCGCACCGGGCGCACATCGACCTGGGAGCCGGGCAGGAACGCCACGGCACCGCCGAGATCGACCGTGAAGCCGCCCTTGACCCGACCGAAGATCGCGCCCTCGACGCGGGCATCGTCCTCGTAGGCTTTCTCCAGGCGATCCCAGGCTTCCTCGCGGCGAGCCTTGTCGCGGGAAATGACCGCTTCGCCACGGGCATTCTCGACCCGGTCGAGAAACACCTCGACCTCGTCACCCACTTCGATTTCGGGCGCTTCGCCGGGGTTTGCGAATTCCTTGAGTTCGACGCGGCCTTCCATCTTGTAGCCGACATCGATAATGGCCTGTCCCGCTTCGATTGCGATGACCTTGCCTTTGACGACAGACCCTTCGGTGGGCGTGTCGATTTCGAAGCTTTCTTGCAGGAGGGCTTCGAATTCCTCCATGGTTGCGCTTTGAGCCATGTGGTCTCGTGTTTCCTTTGTCGTGTTTATACGGGCCGCGTGGTTGTTTCCACGGGTCTTTGGTGTCGGGTGCGTCGCGATCTCCCAAAGCAATCAGGGCCGCGGCTTTTGCCGGACCCTGCAGTCTTGCCTTGCGATCTTGCGTCGCGTGCTCGATGGGCGCGTCTATACGCGCAAGGGCCATGGGGCGCAACCCCGCCAAGGGCGGGGCTGCGTGCGCGGTCAGATTTCCATGCTGGCGGGGTCCGTGCCCGCCGCGATGGCCTCGCGATACCATGTGGGCTGACGCCCGCGGCCGGTCCAGGTCTGATCCGGGTTGGCGGGGTTGGCGTATTTCGCGACCCCCTTCTGGCCGGACTTGCGATCTGGCCCGGAGGACAGCACGTCCTCCACCGTCATGCCGTACTCCTTGGCGGCCATTTCCATTGCCTTGCGGGCTTCGGCGATGCGCTTCTTCTCCAGCGTGGCCTTCGCTTTGGCAATATCTTTCTCAAGGGCCGTCAGGTCTTCCATCGACATATTTGACAGGTCGATCCCCATATCCTTCACTTTCTTTGTTATGTTCCCTCGGGCGACTGATTTGCCGAAAAATTGACCCAACGCAAGAGGCATTCGCCGAGTTGGGCGAATTGCAGCTTATGGGCCATTGGGAAAGGGCTGCTTAATTCGGACGAATTGGGGAGAATTCCCGGGCCGCCATGCGCGCAGTCGCCAGTGCAATGGCCTTTTCCACCGCCTCGTCAATGGAAAGCCGCGAAGTATCGAGTACCATGGCATCCTCGGCGGGTTTCAAGGGCGCATCGGCGCGCTGCATGTCACGGGCGTCGCGCGCCTGCAGGTCGGCCAGAACCGCCTCGAGGGTCAGATCGGCGCCCTTGGAGATCAGCTCCGCATGGCGGCGCTGCGCGCGCACATCGTCCGAGGCGGTCACGAAAAGCTTCACCGCCGCATCCGGGCAGATCACCGTGCCGATATCGCGGCCATCGAGGATCGCGCCCCCCGCCCGTTGGGCAAAGGCGCGCTGGAAATCCAGCAGCGCCGCGCGCACCTGCGGCAGGGCCGCGACTTGGGAGGCCGCCTGCCCCACCTCCGCCGTGCGCAGACCGTCCGCCTGCAGGTCCTCGGGTGTCAGCGCGCGCGCCGCCTCCAACGCCGGCATGCCCGACAGCACCCGCCGCCCCACCGCACGGTAAAGCAGCCCGGTGTCCATATGCGGAAAGCCGAAATGCGCCGCCATGGCCCGCCCGATGGTCCCCTTGCCCGCCGCGGCGGGCCCGTCGATCGCAATGGCGAAATTCATCGGCGGCTCCGTTCGGGTCAGGTACTGTCGCGGGTGAGGGTCGCGCCCAGCGCGGTCATCAGCGGCTCGAAGATCGGGAAGCTGGTGGCGATCGGGCCGCCATCGTCGACCGAGACGGGGGTCTGCGCGGCCAGCCCGCAGCACAGGAAACTCATGGCGATCCGGTGGTCGAGATGGCTGGCGCAGGTGGCCCCCCCCGGCACACCCCCCGGCCCCATCCCGTGCACGATCAGGGTATCCTCGTCCTCCTCCACCCGCACACCGCAGGCCTCCAGCCCGCGCGCCATGGCGTCGATCCGGTCGCTCTCCTTGACGCGCAGCTCCTTGACGCCGCGCATCACCGTGCGCCCGGTGGCATAGGCGGCGATCACGCTCAGGATCGGGTATTCGTCGATCATGGAAGGCGCGCGTTCAGGTGGCACTTCAATGCCTTGCATGGCGTCGCTAAAGCGCGCGCGCAGGTCCGCGACGGGCTCGCCGCCCTCCTCGCGCATATTCTCGAAGCTCAGCTCGGCGCCCATCTCCTGCAAGGTGGTATAGAGCCCCGCGCGGGTCGGGTTCAGCCCGATACCCGGCACCAGCACGTCGGAGCCGGGCACGATCAGCCCCACCGCCACCGGGAAGGCGGCCGAAGAGGGATCGCGCGGCACCACGATGGTCTGGGGGCGCAGCTCCGGCTGGCCGGTCAGGGTGATGACATTGCCCTCGGGCGCGCTCTCGACGCTGATTTCGGCGCCAAAGCCGCGCAGCATCCGCTCCGAATGGTCCCGCGTCGCCTCGGCCTCGATCACCACGGTCTGCCCCGGCGCGTTCAGCCCCGCCAGCAGGACGGCGGATTTCACCTGCGCCGACGGCACCGGCACGGTGTAGCGCACCGGCACCGGGTCCGCGGCCCCGGTCAGCGTCATGGGCAAGCGCCCGCCCCGGCGGCCCACGGCGGTGGTCCCGAACCCCGCCAGCGGGTCGGTGATCCGGCCCATGGGACGGCTGCGCAAGCTCGCATCGCCGGTGAAGGTCGCGGTGATCGGCGTCGTGGCCATGGCCCCCATGATCAGCCGCACGCCGGTGCCCGAATTGCCGCAATCGATCACATCCTCGGGCTCGGCAAACCCGCCGGTGCCGACCCCATGCACCGACCAGGCCCCCGGCGCGTGCTGGATCACCTCCGCCCCGAACGCCTGCATCGCCCGCGCGGTGTCCAGCACGTCCTGCCCTTCGAGCAGCCCGGTGACCTTCGTCTCCCCCACCGCGAGCGCGCCGAGGATCAGCGACCGGTGCGAGATCGACTTGTCCCCGGGCACCTGCGCTGTGCCGCTGAGCGGTCCGGACGGATGGGCGGTCATGGGGATCGGGTCACCGTGGGCGGACATGGGCTCTCCTGCAGGGGTCTTCAAACGTGGGCGAGGAGTAGACCAAGCCCGCCAGCGGGTCCATGGCGATTTTCCGCCCGCGCGGCCCGGTGCGGGCGGGGCCGCGCCCGTCTCAGCGGCGGCGAAAGGTCAGGTAATGGGGCGTGCGCCCCTCGCGCAGCGCCTTCTGCTCGTAGCGGGTGGAGATCCAGTCGCCCCAGGGCCGCCGCCAATCCTCCGGCCCCTCGGCCAGCCAGTCGAAGCCCGCGCGCGGCACTTCCTCCAGGGCCTGCCGGACATAGTCGGGAATGTCCGTGGCGATGCGAAACTCCGCGCCCGGCCGCAGCACCCGCGCCAGGGGCTCCAGATGCTCGGGGGTGACGAAGCGGCGGCGATGGTGGCGTTTCTTCGGCCAGGGATCGGGATAGAGCAGGAAGGCCTTGGCGACACTGCCCGGGGCCAGCACATCGAAGAGATCCCGCGCATCGCCCGGATGCACGGCGAGGTTCTCGACCCCCGCCGCCCGGATCTTGCCCAGAAGCATCGCGACCCCGTTGATATAGGGTTCGGCCCCGATGATCCCGATCTCCGGATAGGTCGCGGCCTGGTGCACCATGTGCTCGCCCCCGCCGAAGCCGATCTCGAGCCAGATCTCGCGATCCCCGAACCGGCTGGCCAGATCGAGCGGGCGACGCTCCGGGTTCGCCTCCCAGGACACAGGACCCGGGGAGAGCGCGGCAAGGTCCTCCTCCAGGTAGGCCTCCTGGGACGGGCGCAGGCCCTTGCCCTTGCGGCGGCCATAGAAATTGCGCCAGGGCGCGCCGGAGGGGGCGGTCTTGGGGGGGTGGGACGCATCATCGCTCATGGCGCCGGGGGATGACAAAGCCCGGCTCGTGGGTCAAGGGGGCAGAGGCCGGAGGGGGCGCTGCCCCCGCGCGCGATGCGCGCCCCCCGGAGTGTTTTCGCACAGATGAAATCAGACAGACGCCTCGGGCGAGGTCACGCCAGATCCCCCAGAGGCGCGCGCTCGCCAAACGGCGCGTCAAGGTTAACGATCCAACCTCGGGGGCGCAGGCATGGCGCCGCCCCGATATCACCCCGCCTCACGCGCACCGCCCCGCGGCAACGAAAGCCCCGTTAAGGTTAACCGGCCGACCTTGCGCATGCGGGTCGGGGACCGGCAGAATGGTGTCCCAAGACCCCTACGAATGCCGCTCGAAGCGCGTCACACGCCCGCCGCCCCTCCTTCATTTGTGTAAAAATACTCCGGGGGGCGCGCAGCGACGGGGGCAGCGCCCCCTCCCCGGCCTGCCTTCTCAGAACCACTGCCCCGGCTCGATCAACCCCAGCCCCAGCAACTGCGTGCTCTTCCATTCGAACCAGACCGAGTTCTGCCACCAGAAGGTCGGGATCTGGTGGCTGCTGCCCGGGTTCGCCTTCAGCGCCTTGGCCGCCCGGAACGAGCACACCGCCCCGGTCAGGTTGTGATGCCAGGCGCAGGACACGGTGTTGTATTCCGGGTCCGAAAACGTGTGATCCGCCCGCAGGGTCAGCCCCGGCCGCGCCCGGAACAGCGCGATCCGGTCGATCCGGCGCCGCGTGGCGGGCACATGCTCCTCGAACCGCCAGCGCAGCCCGCCGTAGAAATCATACTGCCGCTCCGCCCGGATACCGCGCGCATCCATCCGCTCCAGCGCGTAATAGCCCGACCGATCCATGTAGCAGTTCTGCCGGCACACCCCCGAGGGCGCCTTGCCCAGATCCCCGGCATAGAGATCCACCACATAGGTCAGCATCGCATCGCGCCGCTCTTCGGTGTGGAACGCCAGCATTTCGCCCACGCTGCGGGTCTCGCAATAGGGATAGAACAGGTACTCCGCGTTGAACCCGTAATAGAACCACGTCCCCGGCGCCCGCCGCGCCACCGCCGTCACGGTCGCGGCCACGTCCTCGGCCCCGAACCGGTCGCAGCGCACCCGGTGAATGCGCGCATCCAGCCCCTCCGGCACCACCAGGTGATCGGGCGCGAACAGCACCAGCGCCCGGAACCCCTGCGCCAGGTGATGCGCGAGGGTCGAGGCCAGCTCCACCCCGTCCTCGGCGAAGATCAGCGCCACCGGCCCGCCGCGCAGCACCTCCCGCCCCCGGGCGAGAAAGCCCGCGAGATCCGGCGCCGCCCCTGCGGCATTCAGCGGTGGTCTGATCTGCTCCATGCCCGTCCTTTCGCTCCCGCACCGCCAGCTTCCCCGATCCGCGCGCGCTCTGCAACGGCCCCCATGATTGCAAGGGGCCCGGGCTTTGTGTATGCGGACGCGGTAACCCCTTCCTTAATGCTCTGAGACCCGCGCCATGGCCGATCCCAAGAAGCTCTACATCAAGACCTATGGCTGTCAGATGAATGTCTACGACAGCGAGCGCATGGCCGAGGCCATGGGCGGCGAGGGCTATGTGCAGACGGATCGCGCCGAAGACGCGGACATGATCCTGCTCAACACCTGCCATATTCGCGAAAAGGCCGCCGAGAAGGTCTATTCCGAACTGGGCCGGTTCAAGCCGCTGAAGGCCGAAAAGCCCGACCTGAAGATCGGCGTCGCGGGCTGCGTCGCCCAGGCCGAGGGGGCCGAGATCATGCGCCGCCAGCCGCTGGTGGACCTGGTGGTGGGCCCCCAGGCCTATCACCGCCTGCCGGAGTTGACCGCGCGCGCCGCCACCGGGGCCAAGGCGCTGGATACGGACTTCCCCGAAGAGGACAAGTTCGACCACCTCGCCGCCCGGCCCAAGGCGAAACGCGGGCCGACCGCGTTTCTGACCGTACAGGAAGGCTGCGACAAGTTCTGCGCCTTCTGCGTCGTGCCCTATACCCGCGGGGCCGAGGTCAGCCGCCCGGCCGCCCGCGTACTGACCGAGGCGCGCGATCTGGTGGAACGCGGCGTGCGCGAGATCACCCTGCTGGGCCAGAACGTCAACGCCTATCACGGCCACGCGCGCGGGCTTGCCGGGCTGATCTGGGACCTGGCGGAGATCGACGGGCTCGAACGCATCCGGTTCACCACCTCGCACCCCAACGACATGGACGACGCGCTGATCGCCGCCCATGGGGCGTGTGACAAGCTCATGCCCTACCTGCACCTGCCGGTGCAGTCCGGCTCCGACCGGATCCTCAAGGCGATGAACCGCAAGCATACCGCCGAAAGCTACATCCGCCTGATCGAGCGGATCCGCGCGGCACGCCCCGACATCCTGCTGTCGGGGGATTTCATCGTGGGCTTTCCCGGCGAGACCGATCAGGACTTCGCCGACACCATGGCGCTGGTCGAGGCCGTGGGCTACGGTCAGGCCTATTCGTTCAAATACTCCGCCCGCCCGGGCACGCCCGCGGCCGAGAAAGAGGACGTGCCGGGCGAAGTGGCCGATGCCCGCCTGCAAACCCTGCAAGCCCTGCTGACGCGTCAGCAGCGCGCGATCCAGGACGCCAAGGTCGGCACCACCGCCCGCGTGCTTTTCGAGAAACCCGGTCGCTTGCCGGGCCAGATGGTGGGCAAGTCCGAACACCTGCACGCGGTCCATGTGGCCGCCCCCGACGCCGCGCGCGGCGACCTGGTGCGCGTCCGGATCGCGGAAAGCTCTGCCAATTCCCTGCGCGGCGTGCTGATCGCGGCCTGACCCGCCCCGGCTCAGTCGCCGGACCGTTTGCGCCAGCCCCCGGTGGCGGCCCGCTGCGCGGCGCGGCGCTGTCGGCAGGCGAGCACCCTGTGCTCGACCCAGGCGAACCCCACCGCCGCCATCGCCCAGACCGCCAGCAGCCCGCCCCAGTTGACCCTGTTCTGGAACGCCTGCGCCCAGGACACCGTCGCCGTCACGATCAGCACGAGGATCGTGGCGCGCAGCATCCCCGCGCGCAGCGCCCTGCGGGCCTGTGACGACAGCGGTCTGCGGGCCATCCCCATGGCATCTCCTCCAACTCACGCGCCCCGGACCGCCCGGGGCGAACACCGGCGCAGGCGCGCTAGAACGCCAGGGCGAGGCTGACCGAGATGTTCCGCCCCCGGGCATTGTCGGTCAGGTAGAGGGCGGGCTTGTAGGCCTCGTCGAAGATGTTGTTCGCAGCCAGCCGCACCTCCACGCCCTGGGCCAGATCGACGGGCGGCACCCAGGTCGCGAAGAGATCCACCACCTGGTAGCTGTCGGTGGTCTCGTCGCCCGTGGGCACCCGGTCCTGCTCCCAGGTGTAGGTGCCGGTAACGCCGAGCTCCAGGTCGTAACGATCGAGCCGCGTGCCCAGGGTGACCGACACCTCGTCGGCGGGAATGCCCTCCAGCGGCTCGCGGGGGCCGCCATCATCGGTCCCGTCCGCGCGCACCCGCGCATAGGCCAGCGAGCCGAACCAGAGGTCCGAATCGTAGGCCACCTCCAGCTCCCAGCCCTTGTAGGTCGCATCGTCGATATTGACGAACGGATCCGACGTGGTGGCCCGCGCGATCAGGTTCTCCACATCCGTGTCGAAATAGGTCAGCTTGCCGACCAGCTGATCGCCCGACTGGAACACGTCCAGCGCCGAGTAGGACAGCCCGACCTCCCAGGTCTCGGCCTTCTCGGGCACCAGATCGAGATTGCCGCTGGAGCCGTCATAGACCTCGTCCAGCACTGGCAGGCGCTCGGTCCGGGCATAGGTGCCGAACACGTTGATCGCATCGGTCACTTCGTAAAGCAGGGCGATCTTTGGCGCGAAGGCCTCGTTCTCGACCTTGTCGCCCGCGCCGAAGCTGGTGTTGTTGTCCGCCGGGGTCAGCGTCTCCCACTCGTAGCGCAGGCCGGGAATGATCGTCAGCCCGAAGGGCGTGACGATCTCGGCCTGGGCAAAGACGGCGATGTTCTCGTCCTCGCCGCCGGGCTGGAAGGCGATGAAGCCATTGGGCGGCGTGGTCGGGAATTTCCGGCTGGTGGCCTCGCCGACCCGTTCCTGCCGGCTGGCGTCGAACCCGTAGGCAAGCGTCACTTCGGTCCCGCCCAGCGCCAGGAAAGAGGTGTTCATCACGTTGAGCTGCCAGGATTCGTAGCCGTATTCCGCATCCTCGAAGAGCGAGCTGGGAATGCCCAGCGGGTTCGTCGCGTTTTCCTGGATCACCTCCGTGTCGGAATAGCCCAGGCGCACTTCCAGGTCGATCAGGTCGTTTTCGGGCGGGTTGTAGTCATAGCCCAGCACGAAAAGACTGTCGTCCACGTCCCGGTCCACCCGCCCGAAGGCTTCGAAGGTCTCGGTCTGGGCATACTCGGCCTGTTTGGCGTCGCTGGCCCAGTTCTGATAGGTGGCAAAGACGCTGTGGGCCATGCCCTCGCCGAAACTGTAGCGCCCCTTGAGCAACACAGCGGTCGCATCGAAATTGGTGCCGACCACCTCCTCGCCGTCGCCATCCTCGTAATTGTCCCGTTCGCGGTAAGTGAACGCGGTCAGGAATTCGAGCCCCTCGGCCGGCCGGAAGGCCAGCACCGTGCTGCTCAGCGCCTCGTTGCCATTGGTGCCGAAACTCAGCTTCTGGCGCCCGCCGAAATCGTCCTCGGGCCCGGACAGGAAATCGGCCGCTTCGCGTGTCTGCAACTCGATCACGCCGCCCACGGCCCCCGCCCCCGTCAGCGTCGAGGACGCAGGCCCCCGCAGCACCTCGATCCGCCGGTAGAGGTCGGGATCGGTGAAGATCGCGCCCATGCGATACTGTTCGTAGAATTTCACCACGCCGTCGATCCGGGTGATCAGCCGGTTCTGGTCGCCCTCGGCGCTGCTGCCGATGCCGCGGATGTTCACCCGTTGGCCCAGCACCCGTTCCGAACCGACCGCTGTGACACCGGGGATCGAGGTGAACAGATCGTTGATCGTGGTCGGCTGCTCGCGCGCGATCTGCTCGGCCGAGATCACCGATACCGATTGCGGCGTGTCGCTGGCCACGTTGTCGGTGCCCGACCCGACCACGATGGGGTCGAGCGCCGTGCCCCCGGACTGGGTCACCACCGGCACGAGACCGGCGAAGATGTCCTCTTCGGGGGGCGGGGCCGCCTGCTGGGCGGCGGCAGAAACGGCCAGGCAAAGCGGCGCCGTCGTGCAGAGCAGAAATCGTGTCACATCCATGGGACCCTCGCAGATTGGAATCGCTGGCCGCCCGGCTGGGTGTGACTTGCTATAGGTGCTGAATAATTCCCGAGTGTTTTAATCATATTTAACGAAAGCGCAAGCGACTTGTCGCCTGCCTGCGGGCAAATGCGCCCGGCACGGGCGTGCGCCCCCCGGCGCGCGGCTTTTCTGCGCTTTTTCCCCGGCAGGCCCGCGAAACGGACAATGGGCGCTTGCCAGCCCGCGCCGGGCTTGGCACGTTGCACGAAGGCCCCCCTGAACGGAGTTCCATTTGGCCCTGAGCGCGACGACCCCGCCTGCCACCCAGCCGCCCACCCCGGAGCGTCTGATAGAATTTCCCGACAACCGTGTCCTGATCGACCTGTGCGGCGAATACGACCGCAACCTCGCCCAGATCGAACACCAGCTTGGCGTGCAGATCCTGCGCCGCGGCAACCAGCTTGCGGTGTTCGGCGATGCCGACGCCCAGGTGCAGGCCGAGGGCGTGCTTCATGCGCTGTACCAGCGGGTGGAATCGGGCAAATCCTCCGAGCCCGGCGATATCGACGGGCTGATCCGGCTCGGCGTGCCCGAGGATGACGCCACCCCCGAGGCCGGCGACCAGATGGAGCTGTTCAAGGGCGGCACGGTAGAGCTCAAGACCCGCAAGAAATCGGTCGAGCCGCGCACCGAGATGCAGAAGGCCTATGTCCAGAGCCTCTTTGCCAACGAGCTGGCCTTCGGGATCGGCCCGGCGGGCACCGGCAAGACCTATCTCGCCGTGGCCGTGGGCGTGACCATGTTTCTCGGCGGCCATGTGGACAAGATCATCCTCAGCCGCCCCGCGGTGGAGGCGGGCGAACGGCTCGGCTTTCTGCCCGGCGACATGAAGGACAAGGTCGACCCCTACATGCAGCCGCTCTACGATGCGCTCAACGATTTCCTGCCGGGCAAGCAGGTCGCCAAGCTGATCGAGGAAAAGCGGATCGAGATCGCGCCGCTGGCCTTCATGCGCGGCCGGACCCTGTCGAATGCCTTCGTGGTGCTGGACGAGGCCCAGAACGCCACCACCATGCAGATGAAGATGTTCCTCACCCGGCTCGGCCAGGGCTCGCGCATGGTGATCACCGGCGACCGGTCCCAGGTGGACCTGCCCCGCGGCGTGACCAGCGGTCTGCGCGATGCCGAACGCATCCTGCGCGACGTCAAGGGCGTGAGCTTCACCTATTTCACCGCCAAGGACGTGGTGCGCCATCCGCTGGTGGCCCGGATCATCGAAGCCTATGACGCCGACGATCCGACCTGACGACCCGGCCCGCGCCACGGTCGAGATCGCGACCGAGGATGCGGCCTGGGACGCGCTGGACCTGGAGGCGCTCGCGGGCCGCGCCGTGGATGCCACGCTGGTGGCGCTCGACCTGCCGCCCGCCGCGTTCGAGGTGTCGATCCTGGCCTGCGACGACGCCCGCATCGCCACCCTGAACGGCGAGTTCCGCGGCAAGCCCACGCCCACCAACGTGCTCAGCTGGCCTGCCGAGGACCGCGCGCCCGACACGCCCGGCGGTGCCCCACACCTGCCCGACCCGGGCGATCCCATGGCCGCCGAGCTGGGCGATCTGGCGCTGGCCCATGGCACCTGCGCGCGGGAGGCCGCCGAGGCGGGCAAGCCGCTGGCCGATCACGTCACCCACCTGATCGTGCACGGGACCCTGCATTTGCTGGGGTTCGACCACGAAACCGACGCCGATGCCGCGCGCATGGAAGGGCTGGAGGTGAAAATTCTTCAAACCCTCAACATGGCTAACCCTTATGAAACGCCTATGGTATAGTTCCCGGCACAATCGCTTCGGCGTCACTTTGGAAAGGATCAATGGCCGACACCTCTGACGGATCGTCTCCCGCGGCGCAACGCGCGCAAACAGACACGGATCACCCAGCCAGACCGAACGTGTTCCGACGCGTTCTGGAGGCCCTGAAACCCCCGAAAACAGCTGAGCACGGCTCCGACGAGCATGGCATGCACCCGGGCGCCACGCCCAGCAGCAACGCCTTCGGCATCGGCAATCTGCGCCGGATGCGCGTGGTCGACGTGGCGATTCCCCGCGCCGACATCGTGGCGGTGCCCTCGGACATCACCCTGCCCGAGCTGGTCCAGGTTTTCCGCGACAGCGGCATGACCCGCCTGCCGGTCTATCGCAACACGCTGGATACGCCCCTGGGCATGGTCCACCTGAAGGATCTCGCCCTGCAATACGGCTTCAACGGCGCGACCCCGAAATTCAGCCTCAAGGGTAATTTGCGCCCGGTGCTCTACGCGCCCCCGTCCATGCCCATCGGCGTGCTGCTGCAAAAGATGCAGAAGGACCGCATGCACATGGCGCTGGTGATCGACGAATACGGCGGCACCGACGGGCTGGTGACCATCGAGGACCTGATCGAACAGGTCATCGGCGAGATCGAGGACGAGCATGACGAACCCGAGGACCGGCTCTGGTCGCGGGAGAAACCGGGCGTCTACCTGGTGCAGGCCAAGGCGCCCCTGGACGAGCTGGAGCGCGAGCTCAGCGTCTCGCTGATCTCCCCCGGCGACGACGAGGAGATCGACACCCTCGGCGGCCTGGTCTTCAAGCTGACCGGCCGGGTCCCAGTGCGCGGGGAGGTCATCCCCCACGAGACCGGGGTCGAGTTCGAAGTGGTCGACGCCGATCCGCGCCGGATCAAGCGCGTCCGCGTCCGCAAGAGCCCGCCCCCCGCGCCCCTGGCCCCCGCGGCGGAGTAACCTTGGCACGCAGCCCGGTCCTCGCGCGATGGCCTCGCCTCGCGGATGTTCTCTGCGGGCTGGCCATCGGTCTCGGGCAGGCGCCCCTCGGGCTCTGGCCGCTGGCGCTGCTGGGGCTGGCGGGGCTGCTGGCGCGGCTCGACCGATCCTCCGGCTGGCGCGCCGGGGCCTGGACCGCCTGGCGCGCGGGCGCGGCCTATTTCGCCCTGACCCTGCACTGGATCGTGGAGCCGTTCCTGGTGGACGTGGCGCGCCACGGCTGGATGGCGCCCTTCGCGCTGGTGCTGATGGCTGGGGGGCTCGCGCTCTTCTGGGCCGCCGCCGGGGCGCTTGCGGGCGGCCTGCGGCCCGGCCTGCCCCGCGGGCTGGGCTTCGCCCTGGCGCTGATGTCGGCGGAGATGCTGCGCAGCTATGTCTTTACCGGCTTTCCCTGGGCGCTGATCGGCACGATCTGGATCGACACGCACGCGGCCCAGACCGCGGCCTTCTGGGGCCTGCACGGGCTGGGGCTGGCGACGCTCTGCATCCTCGTGCTGGCGCGCGCCCAACCGCTCGGACGGGGGCTGGCCACCGGGGCGGCGGGGCTGGCGCTGCTGACCGGGCTGGGGATGCTGCGCCCCGACCCGCCCGCGATCCCGCCCGACGCGCCGGTGCTGCGGCTGGTCCAGCCCAACGCGGCGCAACACCTGAAATGGGATCCCGGGATGATCCCGATCTTCTATGCCCGGCTGCTGGACCTGACCGCGCGGCCCGCGCCCGGGGCCCCGCCCGCCCTCGTGATCTGGCCCGAAACCGCGATCGCCTACCGGCTGGAAAACGCGGGCCCGCTCCTGTCGCAGATCGCCGAGACCGCGGGCGACGCGCCGGTGGTGCTGGGTGCCGTGCGCGGCACCCCGGCGGGGGCGACCAACGCGCTGGCGGTGCTGGACGCCACGGGCATACCGGCGCAGATCTACGACAAGGCCCATCTGGTCCCTTTCGGCGAATACGTCCCCTTCGGCGATCTCGCCGCGCGCCTGGGCATTCGCGGCCTGGCCGTGGCCGAGGGCGGCGGCTTCCTGGCCGGGCCGGGTCCGCAAGTGCTGGATTTCGGCCCGCTCGGGCGCGCCCTGCCGTTGATCTGCTACGAGGCGATCTTTCCGAATTTCGGCCGCGCCCGGCTGGCCGAGGCCGACTGGATGCTGCAGATCACCAATGACGCCTGGTTCGGCCAGTTCGCAGGCCCGCAACAGCACCTGGTGCTGGCCCGGTTCCGCGCGATCGAGCGCGGCATGCCCCTGGTGCGCGCGGCCAATACCGGCATCAGCACGGTGATCGACCCCACCGGCGCGCTGACCGGCGCGCTGCCCCTGGGGGTGGCGGGCACCCTCGATGCGGCCCTGCCCCCGGCGCTGGCGACCCCGCCTTATGCCCGTCTGGGCGATCTGCCCCTGCTGATCGCGATGATTGTATCACTTCTGGGGCTAATGACGCGGTCCAGGGCCCGCGCCCATTGACGCCATGGCCACAGGGGGATACGCCCCATGCCACCGACGCTGCAACGGCTTCCTGGCGCAGCGGTCGCTATTCAATGGAGCACTCTCATGACAGCCCGCCAAAATTACCAGTTCACCTCCGAATCCGTATCGGAGGGGCATCCCGACAAGGTGTGTGACCGCATCTCGGATGCCATTCTCGATGCCTTCCTGGCCGAAGAGCCCGAGGCCCGCGTCGCCTGCGAAACCTTCGCCACCACGGACCGCGTCGTCATCGGCGGCGAGGTCGGTCTGTCCGACCAGGAGCGGCTCAAGGACTACATGGGCAAGATCGACACGATCGCCCGCGACTGCATCCGCGACATCGGCTACGAGCAGGACAGATTCCACTGGAAGACCGTGGAGATCACCAACCTGCTGCACGAGCAATCCGCCCATATCGCCCAGGGCGTGAACGCCTCGGGCACCAAGGAGGAAGGCGCGGGCGACCAGGGCATCATGTTCGGCTACGCCGTGGACGAGACGCCGGAGCTGATGCCCGCGCCGATCTGCTATGCCCACGCGATCCTGCGGCGGCTGGCGGAGGTGCGCAAATCCGGCGCCGAGCCGACCCTGGGGCCCGATGCCAAGTCGCAGCTGACCGTCCGCTACGAAGGCGGCAAGCCGGTGGGCGTGAGCTCGATCGTGCTGTCGACCCAGCACCTGGACCCGGCGATGACCTCCGCTGACGTGCGCGCGGTGGTCGAACCCTATATCCGCCAGGAGCTGCCCGAGGGCTGGATCGACGACGCGACCGAATGGTGGGTGAACCCCACGGGCAAGTTCGTGATCGGCGGGCCGGACGGGGATGCGGGCCTGACCGGGCGCAAGATCATCGTCGACACCTATGGCGGCGCGGCGCTGCATGGCGGCGGGGCGTTCTCGGGCAAGGATCCGACCAAGGTGGACCGTTCCGCGGCCTATGCGGCGCGGTACCTGGCCAAGAACGTGGTGGCCGCGGGGCTCGCGCATCGCTGCACGATCCAGCTGAGCTACGCAATCGGGGTGGCCAAGCCGCTGTCGATCTATGCCGACACCCACGGGACCGGCAAGGTGCACGAGAGCCGGATCGAGACCGCCGTGGGGCAGCTGATGGATCTGTCGCCCCGCGGCATCCGGGAGCATCTGGGCCTGAACAAGCCGATCTTCCAGCGCACGGCGGCCTATGGCCATTTCGGCCGCGCCGCCGAAGCGGATGGCGGGTTCAGCTGGGAACGCACCGACCTGACCGAGGCGCTCAAGGCCGCGGTCTGAGCGCCCCTCCGCGCGGGGCAAGGCTTTTGAGTAAAAGCCTTGGGGGGCGCTGCCCCCGGCCCTGCGGGCCTCCCCCGGAGTATTTTGCGCAAAAGAAACGGGGACGGGTCACACAGCCCGTCCCCTGGTATTTCCGACAGCGCGCGCAGGGCCGGCCCCTGTCGCGGGCGCGCCCTTGGCCCCGACGCGGATCGCGCATGAAAAAGGCGCCCGCGGGCGCCGTTTCGGTGTCTTGCACAGGTTGGATCCGCGCCGGTCTCAGGCCTTGCGCAGCCGGATCACCACATCGACCTTCGAGATCTCCGTGCCCTCCGGGATCGCCGGCAGGCGCGAGATCTCCAGCTCCTCGGCCGGGGCGTCGGTGAGGGTATTGTCCTCTTCCCAGTAGAAATGCGGGTGGTCGTCGATCCGCGTGTCGAAATAGCTCTTGGAGCCGTCGACCGTGATCTCCTGCACCAGCCCGGCGTCGCAGAACGCCCGCAGCGTGTTGTAGACCGTCGCCAGCGACACCCGCTCCCCCCCCGCCAGCGCGGCGGCGTAGAGGCTCTCGGCGGTGACGTGCCGGTCCCGCCCGTCGCCCACCAGCAACGCGGCCAGGGTCACGCGTTGCTTCGTCGGACGCACCCCGCCCGTCGCCAGCCACTCCGTCCCTCGTTCCAAACCTTGCGCGCGCATCTGTTGCCGTCTCTCCGTTTCCTTCCCCCATATATGCCGTTTGCCGCCGAAATATCAATTGCAAAGCCTTCGCAAATTCCGGGACACGCTGTCACGCTGCCCCCGGCCTGCCTCTTGTCTCCGGCAAACCGGGGGTGATAAGGGAGCCAGAACCCATCCGCGACCCGAGGACAAACGACCCCATGGCACAGTTTCCGACGCAGTTCGACAAGGACGACCTTCTGAAATGCGCACGCGGAGAGCTGTTCGGCCCGGGCAATGCCCAACTGCCCGCGCCCCCCATGCTGATGATGGACCGCATCACCGAGGTCAGCGGCGACGCGGGTGCCCATGGCAAGGGCCATATCGTGGCCGAGTTCGACATCACGCCGGAGCTGTGGTTCTTCGACTGCCACTTCCCCGGCAACCCGATCATGCCCGGCTGTCTCGGCCTCGACGGTCTGTGGCAGCTGACGGGCTTCAACCTGGGCTGGCGCGGCTGGCAGGGGCGCGGCTACGCGCTCGGCGTGGGCGAGGTCAAGCTGACCGGCATGGTCCGCCCCGACCGCAAGATGCTGCGCTATTTCGTGGACTTCACCAAGGCCGTGCAGACCCGGCGCCTGACCATGGGCGTGGCCGACGGGCGTGTCGAGGCCGATGGCGAGGTCATCTACCAGGTCAAGGACATGAAAGTCGCTCTTTCCGAAAACTGAGCACAACACGAAGGAACACCCCATGCGTCGCGTCGTCATCACCGGGATGGGCATCGTCTCCCCGATCGGCAATACCGTGTCCGAGGTCGAGGCCAGCCTGCGCGCGGGCCGCTCGGGCATCACCTTCGCCGAAACCTATGCCGAGAACGGCTTCCGCAGCCAGGTCCACGGCGTGCCGGACATCGTGCTCGAAGACCATATCGACAAGCGCAACCTGCGCTTCATGGGCCCCGGCGCCGCGTTCAACTTCATCGCCATGCAACAGGCCATCGCCGATAGCGGGCTGGAGGACAGCAATGTCTCCAACGAACGCTCCGGGCTGATCATGGGCTCGGGCGGGCCGTCCACCTCGAACTTCTTCCAGGCGTTCAAGACGGTCAAGGAAAAGGGCGCGCCCAAGCGGATGGGGCCGTTCATGGTCACGCGCTGCATGTCGTCCACCAACTCCGCCTGCCTCGCGACACCGTTCAAGATTAAGGGCGTGAACTACTCGATCACCTCGGCCTGCTCCACCTCCGCCCATTGCATCGGCAACGGGGTGGAACTGATCCAGATGGGCAAGCAGGACATCGTGTTCGCCGGCGGCGGCGAGGAGATCGACTGGACCCTGTCGTGCCTCTTCGACGCCATGGGCGCGATGAGCTCGAAATACAACGACACCCCCACCACCGCCTCGCGCACCTTCGATGCGACCCGCGACGGCTTCGTGATCGCCGGCGGCGGCGGGGTGCTGGTGCTGGAGGAACTCGAACACGCCAAGGCGCGCGGCGCGAAAATCTACGCCGAGGTCACCGGCTACGGCGCGACCTCGGACGGCTACGACATGGTCGCGCCCTCGGGCGAAGGCGGCGAGCGGTCGATGCGCCAGGCCATCGCCACCCTGCCCGAAGGCCGCAGCGTCGACTACATCAACGCCCATGGCACCTCGACCCCCGTGGGCGACGTGACCGAGATCGAGGCCGTGCGCCGCGTCTTCGGCGAAGGCACCACCCCGCCCGTCGCCTCCACCAAGTCCCTGACCGGACACTCGCTGGGCGCGACCGGCGTGCACGAGGCGATCTATTCGCTGATCATGATGAACAAGGGCTTCATCGCGGCCTCGGCCAACATCACCGAGCTCGACCCGGCGATCCACCCTGAGGAAATCGTGACAGAACTGCGCGAGGGTGTCACACTCGATTCCGTGCTCTCCAACAGCTTCGGCTTCGGCGGCACCAATGCGACGCTGCTGATGTCGCGCTACCTGGACTGATTTTTCCACAGAAGGACATTTCCGATGACCGGTGTCTTGCAGGGCAAAAAAGGCCTGATCATGGGCGTCGCCAACGAACGCTCCATCGCCTGGGGCATCGCCCGGGCGGCGGCGGAGGCGGGGGCGGAACTGGCCTTCACCTACCAGGGCGAAGGCTTCGGCAAACGCGTCCGCCCGCTGGCGACAAGCGTCGGCTCGGACATCCTGGTGGATGTGGACGTGACCGACGATGCCTCCCTCGATCTGGCCTTCGAGACCCTGAAGGACCGCTGGGGCAGCCTCGATTTTCTCGTCCACGCCATCGCCTATTCCGACAAGGCCGAACTGACCGGCCGGTTCCTCAATACCTCGCGCGAGAACTTCAAGACCTCGCTCGACATCTCCTGCTACTCGCTGATCGAGGTGACCCGCCGGGCGCATGCGATGATGCCCGCGGGCGGCACGATCCTGACCATGACCTACCAGGGCTCCAACCGGGTGACGCCGTTCTACAATGTGATGGGCGTGGCCAAGGCGGCGCTGGAATCGGCGGTGCGCTATCTCGCCAACGATCTCGGCCCGGACGGGATCCGCGTCAACGCGATCTCGCCCGGCCCGATGAAGACGCTGGCGGGCGCGGCCATCGGCGGCGCGCGCAAGACCTACCGGCAGACCGAGCAGAACGCGCCCCTGCGCGCCAATGCCACGCTGGAGGCCGTGGGCGGCACCGCGGTCTGGCTGATCTCCGATGCGGGCGCCTGCACCACCGGGGAAATCGTGCGCGTCGACGGCGGCTATCACGTCCTGGGCATGCCGCAAGCCGAGAACATCTGAGCGGGGCGGCGATGCCTGAGTTCACCCGCGACGGCGTGCGCCTGCATTACCGCGACGAAGGCCCGCGCGACGGGCCAGTGGTGGTCTTCGCCAACTCGCTCGGCACCGACCTGCGCCTGTGGGAGCCGATCCTGCCCCTGCTGCCCCCGGGCTTGCGGATTGTCCGCTACGACATGCGCGGGCACGGACAATCCGACGTGCCCCCCGCCCCCTACACCATGGGTGCGCTGGTCTCGGATGCCGAGGGGCTGCTCGATCATCTGGGGATCAGGGATTGCGTCTTTGTCGGCCTCTCGATCGGCGGGATGGTCGCCCAGGGGCTGGCGGTCAAGCGGCTGGACCTGGTGCGCGCCATGGTGCTGTCGAACACCGCCGCCAGGATCGGCTCGCCCAAGCTCTGGCAGGATCGCATCGACGGGGTCCGCGCGGGCGGGGTCGCGGCGCTCACGGACGCGATTCTCGAACGCTGGTTCTCCCGCGCCTTCCTCACCGACCCGCGCCTGCCCTTTTGGCGCGACATGGTGCTGGCCACCCCGGACGAGGGGTATATCGGTTGCTCCGCGGCGATCTCGGGGACGGACTTCTACACGCCGACCAGCGGGCTGCGCCTGCCGACCCTGGGCATCGCCGGGTCCGAAGACGGCTCGACCCCGCCGGATCTCGTGCGCGAAACGGTGAACCTGATCCCCGGCTCGCGCTTCGTGCTGCTGCGCCGGGCGGGCCACCTGCCCCATGTGGAACAGCCCGAGGCCTATGCCGAGGCGCTAACCGATTTCCTGCGCGAAACCGGCCATCTGGGGGCCGCGACGCCGGGGTAAACCCCGGCCTACATCTCCGGCCCGCCCGTAGGCCGGGGTTCACCCCGGCACCCGGGCCCATCCCGCCGCCGCCCGAAACCTTACCCAAATCCAAACCCACCGCGCGGAGGTGCCCGACACTTGCCCGACACCTGTCCGACAGGGGTCCGACGCCGATCCGACGCCCGTCGGGCCCGCAAATCTGTCAGAATTAAATGACACTCTGCGCGAAACTGTAAACTCTTGCTTACAGATTGCGCCTGCGCTACCCTCGCTGCCATTGCCCCCGGAGCGCCCATGTCGACCCCGAAATCCAACCGCCTGCCCTTCGTGTTCATCCTGATCACGTTGATCATCGACGCCATGGGCATCGGGCTGATCCTGCCGGTTCTGCCCGACCTGATCGGGGAGCTGGAGGGCGGCACGCTCGGCCAGGCGGCCCTCTGGGGCGGGGTGCTGGCCACGTCTTACGCGGTGATGCAATTCCTCTGCGGTCCCACCATCGGCAGCCTTTCGGATCGTTTCGGAAGACGCCCTATCCTGTTGGTTTCCTTGGCGGTTATGGCCGCGGACTACGTGGTGATGGCGTTTGCCGGGTCGATCTGGCTGCTGCTGGCGGCGCGCATCGTGGGCGGGATCGCCGCGGCCACGCAATCGACCGCGACGGCCTTTATCGCCGACATCTCGCGCCCCGAGGACAAGTCCAAGAATTTCGGGCTGGTGGGCGCGTCCTTCGGGATCGGCTTCGTGGTCGGCCCCCTGATCGGCGGGGTTCTGGGGGAGTTCGGCACCCGCGCGCCGTTCTATGCCGCCGCGGTGCTGGCCAGCTTCAACCTGATCCTGGGCTGGTACGTGCTGCCCGAAACCGTCACCGACAAGATCCGCCGCCCCTTCGACTGGCGCCGCGCCAACCCCCTCGGCGCCTTTCGCCACATCGGCGCGCTGCCGGGGCTAAAGCGTTATCTGGCCTTGTTTTTTCTCTATGAATTCGCCTTCTTCGTCTACCCGGCGATCTGGGCCTATTTCACCCGCGCCCAGTTCGGATGGGAGCCGGGGATGGTCGGGCTGTCGCTGGGGCTGTTCGGGATCGCCATCGCCTTCGTCCAGGGCGTGCTGATCCGCGTGGTGATCCCGCGGCTGGGCGAGACCAACGCGATCCTCTACGGTTTCGTGTTCAACTTCTTCGCCTTCATCGCCCTCGGCCTCGTCACCTCGCCGACCCTCGCGCTGATCCTGACGCCGATGATCGCCCTTGGCGCGGTGGTCACCCCGGCGCTGCAGGGCTGCATGTCCAAGATCGCGGGCGCCGATCAGCAAGGCGAGTTGCAGGGGCTGGTGTCGTCCTTCCGCTCGGTCGCGGCGATCCTGTCGCCGCTGGTGATGACGCAGATCTTCTTCTTCTCGACCGACCCCGCGCGCGGCATCGACATGCCCGGCGCGCCGTTTTTCCTGTCGATGTGCATCATGGCCCTGTGCCTGGCAATCTTCCTGCCGCGCCGGGCCACGCCCGTGACGGCCTAGACCGACCCGCTATCGGCGATCACCCCGGCGGTCGGCGGGGCCGCGGGCGGCTCTGCCCGAGTCGCAGCATCGGGGCCGAGGCCCGCGCGACGCTCCAGCTCCACATTCAGGCCCGCACCCAGCAGGAGCAGGAACGCACTGATATAAAGCCACATCAGCAGGGCGATCACCGCCCCGATGGAGCCGTAGACCTCGTTATAATTGCCGAAATTCGACAGGTAGTAGCTGAACCCCAGAGACGCCGCGGCCCAGAGCACCACCACCGCGATCGAGCCGGGGGTGAGCCACTGCATCTTCACGCAGGTCCGGTTCGGCCCGTAGCGATAAACGATGCTCAGACCCGCCAGAAGCACCCCGATCGCCACCACCCAGCGGGTGCCGCGCAGGGCCAGTTCCGTCCAGGAGCCCAGCGGCAGGAAGGCCAGAACGATGGGCGTGATCACCACCGCCGTCAGCGCCACCAGGGCCACCAGCACCAGAACCGCCGTAAGCGACAGCGCCGCGAGGTAGTGCCGCCAGCTCTTGCGGTTGGGTGTGCCGTAGATCGCGTTGAGCCCGCGCATCAGCGCGCTCACCCCCGCCCGCGTGGACCAGAGCGCCGCGAGGATCGACAGGAGCGTTGCCCAGCCCAAGGTGCTGGAGGTGGTTTGGGTCAGCGCGTCGATCTGGGCGTCGATCAGGCGGTAGGCCTCTTGGGGCATCAACTCGCCCACCAGCGCCATCTGCTGATCGACCACCATCGGATCGGCCACCAGCCCCCAGATCGCGATCACCGCGGCCAGGGCGGGAAAGATCGCGAGCAATCCGTAGAATGCCACGCCCGCCGAGATCAGACCGATATTCCAGCCATCCATCTTGCCGCCCACCGATTGCAGCGCTTTCATCCACTGGCGGCGGTCATGTCGGAACATCTCGGGCACGGGGTTCTCCGGGTCTGTGTCGGCTTTGGGCATTGGGGATCACGTCCGGGGTCAGGTCAAGGGGTTGCAACTCTTGCACAAACGGTAAACCGTCGCGGCAGGGAATTGGTTCCGTCAGGGGAGGACCGCATGGATTTCGAGCTGCCGGTCGAGGTGGAGGCGCTGCGCGCGCGCGTGGCGGATTTCGTGGCGGGCGAGATCCTGCCGCTGGAGGCGGATCGCGCCAATTTCGACGCCCATGACAACATCGCCTTGCCGGTGCTGGAGACCGTGCGCGCCAAGGCGAAGGCCGCAGGGCTCTGGGCGCCGCAATCGCCCCGCGCGCGGGGCGGCATGGGGCTGAGCACGGTCGCCCGCGCGGTGTTCTACGAGGAGGCGAACCGCTCGATCTTTGGCCCGGTATGCTTCAACTGCGCGGCCCCGGATGATGGCAACATGGCGGTGCTGGCCCAGCTTGGCACGCCCGCGCAGCAGGACCGCTGGCTGCAACCGATCATCGACGGGCGCGTGCGCTCGGCCTTTGCGATGACCGAGCCCCATCCGGGCGGCGGGTCCGATCCGGGCATGATGCGGACCCGCGCCGAAAAACGCGGCGACGGGTACGTGGTCCACGGGCACAAGTGGTACATCACCGGGGCGGCGGAGGCGCAGCATTTCATCCTGCTGGCGCGGACATCGGACGACCCCAAACGCGGCCACACGGCGTTTCTGTTCGACGCGGACCAGCCCGGCTGGCGGATCGACCGGCGGATCCCGATCATGGGCCCCGAGGAGCATGGCGGCCATTGCGAGCTGATCTTCGACGGGCTGGAGATATCGGCCGAGAACGTTCTGATGGAAGAGGGGCGCGGGATGAAGGTCACGCAGACCCGGCTCGGCCCCGCGCGGCTGACCCATTGCATGCGCTGGCTGGGGCTGGCCAAGCGCTGCGTCGAGATCGCGACCGAGTATGCGGCGACGCGCGAGGGGTTCGGGGTGCGGCTGGCCGATCGCGAGAGTATCCAGCTGATGCTGGGCGGGCTGGCCATGGATATCGAGGTCGGACGGCTTCTGACCATGAAGGCCGCGTGGGAGATCGACCAGGGCGGCTTCGCGCGCAAGGAGGTGTCCATGGCCAAGATCCACGTGGCCAACCTGCTGCACCGCGCGGCGGACGTGGCGATCCAGATCAACGGGGCGCGGGGCTATTCCAGGGACACGGTGTTGGAGTGGATTTACCGCTATGCAAGGCAGGCGCGGCTGGTGGACGGGGCGGACGAGGTGCACCGGATGGTGCTGAACCGGGTGCTGGTGGACGAGGGGCGCGATTTCTGGCGCTGGCCCGTGGCGGACCGCGTGGCGGAATGAGCCCGGAGATCGACCGCGAGGCCCTGCGGCGCTGGTGCGACGCACGGTTCGGGGTGGCGGATGCCGCGCCGGAGGTTGCCCGGATCGGCGGCGGGCAGTCGAACCCGACCTTCTACGTCACCCATGGCGACCGGCGGCTGGTGCTGCGCAAGCAACCGCCCGGGCCGCTGTTGAAAGGCGCCCATGCGGTGGACCGGGAATTCCGGGTGTTGCGCGCGCTTTGGGACACGCCGGTGCCGGTGCCCGAGGCGCTGGCCTTCGAGCCGGATGCGGCGGTTCTGGGCACGCCGTTCTACGTGATGGCGCGGCTGGAGGGGCGGGTCTGCCCGAGCTACGCCCTGCCGGAGTTGGCGCGCGCGGATCGCGGGGCGGCGCTGCTGTCCATGGCGGAGACGCTGGCGCGGCTGCATGCGGTGAACCCGGAGGCGGTGGGCCTGGGGGATTACGGGCGGCCCGGGGATTACTTCGCCCGGCAGATGGCGCGCTGGTCGGCGCAATACGACGCCTCGCCCGCGCAGGTGCCCGACCTCGACGCCCTGCGCGACTGGCTCGCCGCGCATATGCCCGAGGATGACGGGGCGGTGGCGATTGCCCATGGGGATTTCCGGATGGGCAACATGATGCTGCATCCGACCGAACCGCGGGTGATCGCCGTGCTGGACTGGGAGCTGTCGACCCTGGGCCATCCGCTCGCCGATCTGGGGTTTGCCTGCATGGCCTGGCATTCGGCGCCGGAGGAATATGGCGGGCTTCTGGGGCTGGACCTTGCGGCCGAGGGGCTGCCGGAGATGGACGCGTTCGTCGCCGCCTACCGCGCCGCGGCGCAGGGGGACGCGGTTTTGCGCCCGTTCCACGTGGCCTTTGCGATGTTCCGCTTTGCGGTGATCTTCGTGGGCATCGCCGACCGGGCCGCGGCGGGGAGTGCGGCGGGGGCCGATGCCGCGCGGCTCGCTCCGCTGGCGGAGGCTTTCGCGCGCCGGGGGCTTGCGGTATCGAGGCTGGACTTCTGACCGAGGAGCCGCCCATGCGCAATCTTTCCCGCCTGCACCCGGACACCCTGGCCGCCCATGGCGGCGGGGCCGTGGACACCGCTTCGGGCGGCGTCGTGCCGCCGATCCAGCCGGCCACGACCTTTCGGCGCGGGCCGGATTACGCGCCCCTGAACCCCGACAACATCTACAGCCGCGATGACAGCGAGGCGCTGCGCGCGGTCGAGACCCTGCTTGCGGCGTTGGAGGGGGGCGCGGGGGCGCTGGCCTTCCCGTCGGGCATGGCGGCGACGGCGGCGGTGTTCCGCACCCTGCCCGCCGGGGCGCGCGTGGTGCTGCAATCGGGCATCTACTGGGGCACGACGAAATGGGTGCGCGATTTCTGCGCCCGGCGCGGTGTGACCCTGGTGGAGGTGGACGCGGCCGACGCCCACGCGCTGGGGTCGGCCTGCGCCGCGCCGACGGCGCTGGTCTTTGTCGAGACGCCGTCGAACCCCTGGCTGAAAACGGTCGATATCCGCGCCGCCGCCGCGGCGGCCCATGGGGCGGGCGCGCTGCTGGTGGTGGACAGCACCGCGGCGACACCGGTGCTGACGCGGCCCCTGGGCCTGGGCGCGGACCTGGTGATGCATTCGGCCACCAAGGGGCTGAACGGGCATTCGGATGTGCTGGCCGGTGCGCTGGTCACCGCGGATGCCGGCCACGAGACCTGGGCGCGGATCGCCACGGACCGGCATGACGCGGGCGCGGTGCTGGGCCCGTTCGAGGCATGGCTGTTGCTGCGGGGGATGCGGACTCTGCCTCTGCGGGTGGCGCGGATGAGCGCCACCGCGCTGGAGCTGGCGCAGCGGCTCAGCACCGATACGCGGGTGGCGGATGTGTTCTACCCGGGCCTGCCGGGCCATGCGGGCCACGATATCGCGGTGGCGCAGATGACGGGCGGGTTCGGCGGGCTGATGTCCTTTCTCGTCCATGGCGACCGGCAGACCGCGCTGGAGGTGGTCGGGCGGCTGGAGCTGTTCCAGCGGGCCACATCGCTGGGCGGGGTCGAGAGCCTGGTGGAGCACCGCGCCACCATCGAGCCCGACAGCGGCATTCCCGAAACCCTGGTCCGGCTGTCGGTGGGGATCGAGGATGCGGGCGACCTTTGGGCCGATCTCGACCGGGCGCTTGGCTGACGCTGCGACGACTCCGCGCAGTTAGGGCTAGCGCCTTGGCGGCAAAGATGCTTTTCTCGGGGCGGGAGGAGGAACGGCGTGGCACCCCGCGGGGCGCTGCGCCGCGCCTCCCTTCGGGAGGAGACATCCAGGATGCCGCACCAGGTGGTGATCACGGAAACCATCGACACGCGCGCCCTGTCGCGGTTCGGGCCGGAGGTCGACGTGATCTATGCGCCGGAACTGGTGGAGGATCGCGCGGCCTGCCTCGTCGCCGTGGCGCGAGCGGACGGGGTGATCGTGCGTAACCGCACGCAGGTGGACCGGCCCTTCCTAGACGCGGCATCGCGGCTGCGGGTGATCGGGCTGCTGGGGACGGGGCTGGACAATATCGACATGGCGGCCTGCGCCGCGCGGGGCATATCGGTGCATCCGGCCACGGGGGCCAATACCCGGTCGGTGGCGGAATACGTGATCACCGCCGCACTGATGCTGACCCGCCGCGCGTTCATGTCCACGCCCGAGATGCAAGAGGGCGCCTGGCCCCGCGGCCCGCTCGGCGAGGGCGGCGAGATCGCCGGGCGCAAGCTGGGCCTTTATGGCTGCGGCGCCGTGGCCCAGGCGGTGGCGCGCCTGGCCAAGCCGCTCAGCATGACCATTCTCGGCCATGATCCGCATCTGGGTCCCGGGCATCCGCTCTGGACCGAGGTGACGCGGGTCTCGGATGCGGAGCTTCTGGCGCGGGCGGATGTGCTGAGCCTGCACCTGCCTCTGACGCCGGAGACCCGCGGCAGGATCGACGCCACTGCCCTGACGGCGATGAAACCCGGGGCGATCCTGATCAACACCGCGCATGGCGAGATCGTCGATGCCCGGGCCGTGTGCGACGCCTTGCGCCGGGGGCATCTGGGCGGCGCGGCCCTGGATGTTTTCGAGCCGGAGCCCCTGGGCACGCAGGACGCCGCGCGGTTCCGAGGCGTGCCCAACCTGATCCTGACACCCCATGTGGCGGGTGTGACCGTGGAAGCCGACAGGCGGGTCAGCGCGCTGACCGTCGACAATGTGCGGGCGGCCCTGCTGGCCCCCGAGAAGGCCGTCTCCTGACCCGGAGCCCCCCTGCCCAGCCCCACCGCATCCCGGTCGACCGCGACCGGGGGGCGGACTACCTTACCTCCAGCCCAGCGGGAGCGAATTGATGGAAGATCCAACGCGGCCCTGGATGGCCTTCTATGGCCCGGACGTCCGGCCCGATATAGACACGCCCGCCTATCGCACCCTGGGTGACATGATCGGGGCGGTGGCCGCGACCTATGGCACCGCGCCGGCCTTCACCACTTGCCTGCCCAACGGGATGAACGGCACCCTGAGCTTTGCCCAGGTGGACGAGATGTCGGATGCTTTCGCGGTGTACCTGCGCGAGGTCGCGGGCCTGAACCCCGGCGACCGGGTGGCGTTGCAGATGCCCAACTGCCTGAGCTTTCCCGTCGCGGCCTTCGGGGTGTTCAAGGCGGGCTGCGTGCTGGTCAATGTCAACCCGCTCTATACCGCCGAGGAGATGGGCAAGCAGTTCCTCGATGCCGAACCCCATGCGCTGGTCATCGTGGACATGTTCGCCGACAAGATCCCCGAGGCGACGCGCGGCCACCCGATCCCGAACATCGTGGTCACACGGATCGCGGAATTTCTGCCCGCCCTGCCCCGGGGCATCGTCGGGCTGGTCCAGAAATACTGGGACCGCTCGGTCGCGGAGATCGAGGTGCCCCATATCCGGCTGCCCGACGCGCTGGAGGCTGGGCGCCGTCACCAGGCGGACGAGCGGATCGAGGTGGAGGGCTATCACCAGGCCGTCGCCCCGGACGATGTCGCGGTTCTGCAGTATACGGGCGGGACCACGGGCGTGGCCAAGGGCGCGATGCTGACCCATGCCAACCTGATCGTGAACATGGAACAGACCATGGAGCTGATCGAGGGGCTGGAGCGGGGCCGCGAGGTCGTTCTGACGGCGCTGCCGCTTTATCATATCTTCGCGTTTTCCCTCAACATGCTGGGGTTCTACTGGATGGGGGCGCGCAATATCCTGATCCCGTCGCCACGGCCGCTGGCGAACCTCAAGCGCGCCTTCGAGAACTACAGGATCACCTGGATGAGCGGGGTGAATACGTTGTTCAACGGGCTGACCAACGAGATCTGGTTCACCGACACCCCGCCGAGGCACCTGAAATTCGCGGCCGCGGGCGGCATGGCGCTGCAATCCTCGGTCGCGGAGCGCTGGCGCGAGATCACCGGGACGGATGTGCTGCAGGGTTACGGGTTGACCGAAACCTCGCCGATCCTGAGCCTGGAGCCTTTGGGCAAGACCCGGAGCGGATCCATCGGCATTCCCCTGCCCGCGACCCGGCTGGCATGTCTGGATGACGACGGCAAGCAGGTCGCCATCGGCGATCGCGGGGAGATCGCGGCCAAGGGGCCGCAGGTGATGAAGGGCTACTGGAACAAGCCCGAGGAGACCGCAAATGTCCTGCAGAACGGCTGGTTCCTCACGGGCGATATCGGGGTGATGGATGCGGATGGCTATTTCCACATCGTCGATCGCAAGAAGGACATGGTCGTGGTCTCGGGCTTCAACGTCTATCCCAACGAGGTGGAGGATTGCCTTGCCTCCCATCCCGGCATCATCGAGGCGGCGGTGATCGGGGTGCCGGACGGGGCCACTGGCGAAGCGGTCAAGGCGTTCGTGGTCAAGGGTGATAGCGGGCTGAGCGAGGCGGATATCCGCGCCCATTGCAAGGAGCACCTGACAGCCTACAAGGTGCCGAAACGGGTCGAATTCCGCGACGAGCTGCCGAAGTCCAACGTGGGCAAGATCCTGCGAAAGGATCTGCGCGCCGAGGAACTTGCCCGCACGGGAGGGGCCTGAGCCATGGTCGGAGCCCTCGAACAGACGATCCTGGCGCTGATGATCTTCGTGATCATGCTGGGGATGGGTGCGTCCCTGACCCCGCGCGACTTCTACCTCGCCCTGCGGCGGCCCTACGGGCTCGCCATCGGGGTGATCTCGCAATACGGGTTCATGCCGTTCATCGGCTTTTTGCTGGCCACGTTCCTGACGGTGCCAGAGGCGATTGCCGTGGGTATCCTGATCATGGCCTGCATGCCGGGCGGGACCACGTCGAACATCTTCACGTATTTTTCCAAGGGGAACCTGGCCCTGTCGGTGCTGATGACGGTGACCTCCACGGTGATGGGGGTGATCATGATCCCCATCGTGCTGGTGCTTTATGCCTCGGCGCTGAACCTCGACATCCCGCGGGAGAACATCATCGCCACGCTCGTGCTGCTGCTGGTGCCGGTGGCGATCGGGATGGTGCTGCGCAAGCTGAACGCCAATGTGGGGGCAGTGACCGAGTTCATGGGCTCGGCGCTGGCGCTGTTCTTCATCGTGTTCCTGGTGGTCAGCTGGATCCCGCGCAACTGGCAGTTCCTGATGGAGACGACCTCCGCCACCTACATCGCGGCGATCGGGCTGGGGGTGTTCGGGATCGCCATCGGCTACGGCTTTGCGCGCGCGCTCCGGCTGCATCCGCGCAATGCGCGCACCGTGGGGCTGGAGACGGGCATCCAGAACGGGCCGCTGGCCATCGCGATCATCGTGTTCACCTTCGACGGGGCGGAGGCGCAGTCGATCATGGCGGTGCCGGTGCTCTATTCGCTGTTCATCGTGATCGTGGCGACGCTGGTGACGCTGGTGTTCCGGCGCGCCAACACCGCCGCCGAGCAGAAGCTGCCCGACAGCCTGCTGTGACTTGCACCCTGCCCCGCGCCGGTGTCTGCTGAGGGCAGGCAAGGAGGCGCGGATGGCGGATTTGGAGACACGGATTGCCCAGGGGCGCGGGGATGCGCCCGCGGACCTGGTGCTGCGCGGGGCGCGGGTGCTGGACCTGGTCACGGGCGAGATGATCGACGGGGACGTAGCGATCTGCGACGGGATCATCGTCGGGACCGGGGAGGATTACGACGGGGCGGAGGTGGTGGACCTGTCGGGAACGATCCTCGTGCCCGGGTTCATCGACACCCATCTGCATATCGAGAGCTCTCTGGTCACGCCCTTCGAGTTCGACCGCTGCGTGGCCCCGCGCGGGGTGACCACGGCGATCTGCGACCCGCACGAGATCGCCAATGTGATCGGCCCCGACGGCATCCGGTATTTCCAGGAGGCGAGCACGCGCACGGTGATGGACATCAAGGTGCAGCTAAGCTCTTGCGTGCCCTCTACCGACATGGAGACCGCCGGCGCGCGGATCGAGGCCGAGGACCTGATCCCCCTGCGCGGCCACCCGTCGGGCATCGGGCTGGCGGAGTTCATGAACTATCCCGGCGTGATCCACCGCGACCCCGGCGCGATGGCGAAGCTGCGCGCCTTTGCAGGCGGGCATATCGACGGGCATTGTCCGCTGCTGTCGGGCCGGGACCTGAACGCCTATGTCGCCGCGGGCATCCGCACCGAGCATGAGGCGACGAGCGCCGCCGAGGCGCGCGAGAAGCTGCAAAAGGGGATGCGCGTGCTGATCCGCGAAGGCTCCGTCAGCAAGGATCTGGAGGCGCTCGCGCCGCTGCTGACCGAGCGGACGGCACCCTATATGTGCTTGTGCACGGACGACCGGAACCCGCTGGATATCGCGGAGCACGGGCATCTGGATTACATGATCCGCACCCTGATCGCCCGGGGGGCACCGCCGCTTGCGGTGTACCGGGCGGCGTCGCTCTCGGCGGCCGAAGCCTTCGAGCTGAAGGATCGCGGGCTGATCGCGCCGGGGCTACGCGCGGATATCGTGGCGCTGCGGTCGCTGGAGGAGTGCCGCGCCGAGGCGGTGTTCTGCGGCGGGGTCCGGGTGAACGAGGCGGCTTTCGCGGCGCGCGACACGATCCCGCCCGTGGGCCGGAATTCGGTTCAGGCGCCGCGCGTCGAGCCGGAGGCATTCCGCTGCGCCGGGAACCGCGAAGACACGGACGTGATCGGCATCCTCGAAGGCAAGATCCTGACCGAGCATCTGCACGCGGATATCCCCATCGTCGACGGCGACAAGCGCCCGGATGTCGCCCGCGACCTGGTGCGGATCGCGGTGATCGAGCGGCACGGGATCAACGGCAACATCGCCACGGGGTTCGTGCAGGGCTTCGGGCTGGAACGCGGCGCGATTGCCTCGACGGTCTGTCACGACCACCACAATATCGCCTGTGTCGGCGTGGATTACGACGACCTGGCCCTGGCCGCGAACCGATTGTCAGAGATCGAGGGCGGCTTCGTGGTCGCCGAAGGCGGCGCGGTGCGCGCGGAGCTGGCCCTGCCCGTGGCCGGGCTGATGAGCCTGGAGCCGTTCGAGGACGTGCGCGACCGGCTGGAGGCGCTGCGGGCGGCGGCCCGGGCGCTTGGCGTCACGCTGGAGGAGCCGTTCCTGCAGCTGGCCTTCCTCGCCCTGCCGGTCATTCCCGCGCTCAAGATCACCGACCGCGGGCTGGTCGATGTGAACAGGTTCGAGATCATCGGGTGACGGGGGCCGCGCGCGGCGGCCCCCGATCGGTCAGGCGGCCTGGGCAGCCTCGGTGCCCGGCGCGAAGGCCTCCCATGTCAGGTCGCCGGTATAGCGCTCCGAGATGGTGCCATCCGCTTCGAGCCGCAGAAGCTTCAGCCAGCCGTTGTCGAACAGCGCCCGCACCCCGTCATGGCGCGCGAGGATGTCGGTGATCGCCTCCTGCGGGGCATTGACCACGATGGTCAGGCGCAGCGGGTCATGCACGAAGCTGCCGCCGTCATGGACCGACTGGATCGGCAGGCCGATCCGCAGCGCCCCGGTGCCGCCGTCGAGTACGCCCATCCCGCCGGTCACGTTATGGACCTGCTTGGAGCCGCCGCCGAACACCTCGGGCGCCACCACGGAGCCGTAATACTGGAGGCTGATCCAGCTCGCGACCACCACAGGCGCGGTCAGGATCAGCTCCAGCACCCCGAAGCCCTCGTCCTGCGCCCAGTCGTAGCTGTGCAGGAAGACCCGCCCGTCAAGCTGCGCGGGCGCGGTCTGGGTGCGCGGGGCGACGACGAAGGCCTTGCAGCCCGCCAGCCCCCATTCGGGCCGGGTTTCGGCCCAGCTCTGGGCGCGGGCGGCGATGCCGTCGCGTTCGGTCGCGCCCGGCAGGCTCGGCTGCCGCTCGGACCGGGCGAGCCGCCCGGCCTCGGCGCACCACTGCCGGGCCTGCGCCAGCGACGCGGTGGCCGCGGCCCGGTGGGCCTCGGACAGGTCATCGGCATAGAGCGTGATCGCGTCCTGCGCGGTGTCGTGCAGGGCCGCGACGAAGATCGTGTCCTCGGGCACCGCGATGCCCCTGGCGGCCAGACCGGCCCGCACATGGGGCTGGTTCAGCAGGTCGGCCAGAAGCCGGGCGTTGACGTCGCCGCCATAGCCGCCACAGGCCCCGCATTGCAGCGCGCTGGCATGGGCGTTGTTGTTCACATGGCTGCCATGGCCCGCGATCACCACCAGCGGCGCGAAGTTGGATTTCAGCGACATGGCGTTCAGGATCGTGGCCGCCGCGTCGATCTGCGCCTCCTCCGGCAGGGGCGGGTCGAAGACCGGCTTGCCCGGGATCGCGTCGGCCTTGCCCAGGCCCAGCGTGTCGCGCACCAGCTTGCCCGCATAGAACGGGCCCGCCGCCTCGACGAAGGCGAAGGAGGACACCGCCGCCTGCCGGAACCGGCCCCAGGCGCGGGTGACGCGGGTGGTGATCCGGGCGGCGTCGTGGTCGCCGCTCGCCTTGCTCGTCACCCCGGCGGTCAGAAGGACCGGCAGCCGCGCCTCGGAATTGCAGGACCCGGTGGGGGTGTGGGCGGCAGTGAGGCCAAAGAAGCCCGCAAAGCCGAGGGTTTCGATGCCCGGATCGCAGGTCTCCAGCGCCCGGCGGATCACCTCGGAGCGCACGTCGATGCAGAAGGCCGCCTGCAGCGCGGGCCGGGCCTCGGCCTTGGCCACGGGGGCGAAGGCCTGGGCGAGATCGGCCTGGGTGCTCCGCTCCGCCGCGTCCTGCAGGACGGCGTCGATCAGGTCATCCTCGCTGGGCGTGACCGGGGCGGCGAAGGCGGCGCGCGCGGTGTCCCACTGTGCGGCCAGGGCGGGCCTTGTGGCCAGCGTGCCGGCATCCCAGACCGCGCGGATTACGATCAGCTCGGCCAGCGTGGTGTCGGTCTGGCCCGCCAGCTCCGCCTGCCAGAGCCGGTAGCGCGCGGCCTGCGCCCAGCCGCCCAGCGACATGGCAAGCCGGTGGAAGTAGAGCGGCAGCGCCGCCTCGGTCAGCCCCAGCGTGTTGACCGCGGCCAAAAGCGCCTCGGTCGGGTCGGACGGCAGGGCCTTGAGCCAGGCCCGGAAGCCCGGAAGCCCGGCGAGATCGGGGGTCATGTCGGTGGTGGCGAAGGCCAGCCAGTCGGCATAGGTGCCGGAGGGCGCACCAGCGGCCCAGAGCGCCTGGCCCTGATCGAAATGCCCGGCCACCCAGGCCGCGATCCGTGCCTCTGCCTGGGCGGGCCAGCCGGGGGCCTCGGAGGCACCGGCGAGATCGGCGACCGTGGGCAGGGCCTGCGGCGCCGGGCGCTGGCGGCTGGCCGCCGAGATCACCTTGTCCACGGGCCAGTCGAGCCCCGCGGCGGCGAGCGCTTCGGCCACGGCCGGTTTGGTGATCCGGCCCGCCGCGATCTCGGCGGCGAACCAGCTCCGCGGGGCGGTGGTGGCGCAGCCGGCGGTCTTGCCCAGGACTGCTGCGGTGTCCGGCAGGGAGTGGCCCGCCTGCCCGAGGAACGGGTTGACCGCCACGGTGGCCGAAAGCGGGAAGGCCGGGGGGATTGCCTGGACCGCACCCGCCTGGGCGGCGGTCAGGGTGTCGACGGAAATCAGGGTTGCTGTATGGGTCATGGTCTCAACCTTTGGCAGAATTTCAGGGATCAGGCGGGCTTGGGCGCGAGCGCCCGATCCAGCAATGCGTTGACGTAGAGGCCCTGGTTCAGGTGCACGCGGAGGGCGCGCGCCTTGGGGTGATGGGACCAGTTCGGCAGCAGGGTCTGCGCTGCGGCCACGAGGCTGAAGCTCGTCACCGCCAGCACGATCACCGCCCAGTCCAATGCGCCGGGCACCGGCGGCAGGGGCAGGTGCCCGACGGCCAGCGTTTCCGCCCCCGCCTGGAAGGCGAGATAGGCGACCGTGGCCAGGGCCGAAGCCGCGGCGAGCCGCCCGGTCAGCGCCCAGGGTGCGGCCCCGGCCAGGCCCTGCGCGATCAGGTAGGCGATCCCCAGGATCAGCATCGCCCCGAGGGCCAGCGCCTGGGGCGCCTTGTCGGCCGCGCCGAGGGCGAAGACACCGAACACGTAGATGCCCAGCGCCAGGCTGAAGGCCAGGGCGACGGCCTTGACCTCGGGCACGGCCACGGGACCGGCGGAGCGCGCGGTGGTTACGGTGTCGACCGCCGTGCCCGCACTCAGCAGCGCGTGGGCCTTGTAGAGCGCGTGGGCCAGGATGTGCAACAGCGCCAGCGGGAAGAGCGCAAGGCCGATCTGCAGCATCAAAAAGCCCATCTGCGAGACCGTCGACCAGGCCAGCCCGGTCTTGATCGCCGGTTGCGTCAGCATCACCAGCGCCCCGATCAGGGCAGAGGCCCCGCCGATCATCGCCAGGAGCGCCAATGCGCCGGGCACCAGCAGCAGCACATCGGCGAAGATCAGGCAGAGCACGCCACCTGCGTTCACGATGCCCGCATGCAGCAGGGCGGAGAAGGGTGTGGGCGCCTCCATCGCTTCGGTCAGCCAGCCGCTGAGCGGGAAGAGCGCGCTGGCGACCACGGCGGCGAGGATCAGTGCGACCGCGCTCCAACCCAGGCCCGCTGGGGCGATGCCCGTCTCGGCCGCGGCCTGGATCGCGACGATGGACGTGGTGCCGTAGCCGGTGCCCAGCCCGAAGCTGGCCAAGCCGAGTAGCACGGTCACGAGGCCCGCGCTGAGCAGGTATTTCCGCGCCGCGGCCCGCGCCATCGGCCGACCGGGATAGGTCAGGAAGAGCTTGTAGACACAGAGCGACAGCGCCACCCAGGCGCCCCAGAGCATCCAGAGCGTCGGGGCGAGCACGAGGGTCAGGACGGCCGCCAGGGCCAGCCCGATCCAGCCGAGAAAGGCGGGCCCTTCGGCCTCGTCCCGCAGGGCGGTGACCGAAAACCGCAGCACGACCCAGCCGATCCCGGCCACCAGCGGCAGCATCACCGCGCTGACGAGATCGAGCCGCGCGCCCCCCGCCGGCGCGCCTGCGACGGCAAAGCCGAGCGCGGCCAGCGCGGCCAATGCAAAGGCGGCGAGCCCGGCCACGGGGGCCGCGCGCAGGGCCTGTTCGGGGCGCAGGAAGGCCACGGCACCGGCGGCGGCCAGCAATATCGGGATGAGGAAGGGGATCAGGGACAGGACCATTGGATTAAACCTCGCTGAAGAACTTTGGGTTGAAATAGGCGGGGGAGATGCGGAAATAAAATTCATTGTTCGTATGATTTCGTTCTACTAAAGTGAACGAATGGCAGATCTGAACTACAACCACCTGCGGTATTTCTGGGCCGTGGCCCATGACGGGAACCTCACGCGCACGGCCGCGCGGCTGAACCTGTCGCAATCGGCGCTGTCGGTGCAGATCCGCAAGCTGGAAGATCGGCTGGGCTTTGCCCTGTTCGAGCGGCGGGGCCGCGCGCTGCTGCTGACGGAGGCGGGGCAGATCGCGCTGGATCACGCGGACACCATCTTCGCGGCGGGCGACGACCTGGTGGCGACCCTGCGGGAGACCGGCGCGCGGCGGCAGGTGCTGCGCGTGGGGGCGCAATCGACCCTGTCGCGGAACTTCCAGATCGCGTTTCTACGCCCCCTCTTGGGGCGCGAGGATGTGGAGGTGGTGCTGCGGTCCGGCACGGTGGAGGAGCTGCTGCGCGGGCTCGATGCGCTGAACCACGACGTTCTGCTGACCAACCAGCCGCCGTTGCAGGATGCGGGCACGCCCTACCGCGCGCAGGAGCTGGGCGCGCAGCAGGTCAGCCTGATCGGCACTCCGGCCCGGGCGCAGGCGGGGGAAGCCTCGGTCGAGGCGCATCTGCGGGCCCATCCGGTGATCCTGCCCCTGCAGTCGAGCCTGATCCGGGCGGGGTTCGACGCGCTGACCGCGGGCTATGACTTCCCGATCCGCATCGCGGCGGAGGTGGACGACATGGCGCTCCTGCGCCTGCTCGCGCGGGAGGATCTGGGCCTTGCGGTGCTGCCGCCGATCGTGGTGCGCGACGAGTTGCAGAGCGGCGAGCTGGTGGAGCTGGCCCCCCTGCCCGCCCTGCGCGAGACGTTTTTCGCGGTCACGCGGCCCCGGCGCTTTCCGAACCCTCTGCTCGCCGATCTGCTGGCCGCGCGGCCCCTGCCCGAGGCGGACCCGGCGCTGCGCTAGGCGGCCGCGCGGCGCGGCGCCTCCGGCAGCCGGAAGCCGAGGATCAACAGGCCCAGCGCGGCCAGCGAGGGCAGCCAGCCATGGAGCAGGGCGAGCCCCGCCACCGCGATCCAGAAGAGCGGCGAGACCAGTGCGAGGCGCGACACCGGTTGCGCGGCAAAGAGCGCTGCCACCGCCATCACGAAGACCGTGCCCGAGACGATGGCCAGCGCGATCTCGGCCGGGCCACCCGCCAGCAGCAGCCCGGGATAGGCGATGAACAACATCGGCAGGGCATAGGCCGTCCCGCCCAGTCGCAGGGTGTCGCGGGCCACCGCAAGCCACGGGGCTTGCGCGATGGTACTGGCCACGAAGACCGCCACGCAGACCGGGGGCGTGATGACGCTGAGCGCGGCATAGTAGAGCACGAAGAGATGCACCATGACCGGGTCGAGCCCCTGCTGGATCAGCACCGGCGCGAAGACCGCCGCCACCAGCACGTAGGCCGCCGAGGTCGGCAGGCCCATCCCCGCGATCAGGCACACACCCGCCATGATCACCGCGATCAGCCAGATGCTGTCCCCGGCGAAGGCGAGGATCTGGGACGTGATGGCGACACCGACGCCGGTGAGGTTGACCATGGCCACGAAGACCTGTGCCGCCACCAGCAGGATGCCGACGATCACCACGCCCTTGCCGCCATCGCGGAAGGCGCGGATCAGGGTGGCGATGACCTCGGCCCAAGTGCCGCCGCCGGTCAGGGTGGCCACGGTGTAGGCGACCATGATCCCGATCATGCCGTAGCACGCGGTCAGCTGGATCGAATTGCCGTTCCAGATGCCCCAGGCCAGCCCGGCAATCCCGGCGAGGATGGGCGCCAGACGCCGCCAGTCCAGCGCCGCGCGCCAGTCCGGCAGGTCGGCGGCATCCACCTGCCCCAGCCCGGTACGCTTGGCCACCAGGTGCACGGTGGTGAAGACGCCGATATAGAACAGCAGCGCCGGCAGGAAGGCGACGGCCACGATGGTCCAGTAGTTCACGCCGACAAGCTCGGCCATCACGAAGGCGGCGGTGCCCATGATCGGCGGGGCCAGCTGCCCGCCAGTGGAGGCCACGGCCTCCACCCCGCCGGCAAAGGGCGCGGGGTAGCGCAGGCGCTTCATCAGCGGGATGGTGAAGTTGCCGGTGGTGGCGATATTGGCCACCGACGAGCCGGAGATCGACCCGAAAAGCCCGCTGGCGATGGTGGCGATCTTGGCCGCCCCGCCGGGGCTCGCCCCGCCTGCGCGGGCCGAGAGGTCGAAGAAGGTCTGCCCGGCCCCGGTGTGCAGCAAGAGCGCGCCGAACAGGATAAAGGCCGCGAGCGTCGTCGAGGCGATGGAGACCAGCATCCCCCACAGGCCCCGGTCGGACAGGAACATCACCTCGGTGATATAGTAGATGCCGAAGCCGCGATGCCCGAAGGAGCCGGGGATCGCATCGCCGAAAAACGCATAGGCCACCATGCCGCCCACGATGATCGGAAACACCACGCTCGCGGTGCGGCGGGCAAGCTCCAGGATCACCAGCAGGGTGCCGAAGCCGAGCCAGGCATCGATCGGCTCGGCGAAGGGCAGCTCGACCATGATCCGCTCGAAATTCGCGATCACATAGACCGCGGAGACCGCGACCCAGCCCACCATCGCCAGATCGAGCACGATGCCTAGGGGCCGCAGCCGCGTCTTGCCCGCGGTGGGATAGAGCAGCACCGCCATGGTGACGATCATCGCCACGAAGCCCGCGCGCTGGATCAGTGTCTCGAACGCGCCGAAAAAGGAGGTGTAGAAGACGAAAATCCCGATGAGCAGGGACAGACCCGCGGCGGCGCGTTCCCTCAGGGTGGTGGGCACGCCCTCGGCACTGCCCACTTGTGCGGGGTCGATATCCTGGCTGGTCATGACGCTCCTCCCAAAGCGGTCGCGGCGGGCCGGTCAGCCCGCCGCGGTTTTCTGATGGTCCGCAGATCAGCTGCCGGGGCGCAGGCGGTCGGGCACCTCGTAGCCGGCTTCTTCGAAGTACCGGATGGCACCGGGGTGCAGGGGCGAGGTGGCATAAGCGAGGGTCTGCTCGGCCAGGTCGATCCCGGCGACCGGCGGGAAGGCGGTGGCCTGCTCGGTGTCGTCCTCCATCACGGCCTTGACCAGGTCATAGGCGGTCTGCTCGTCCATGTCGGGCCGGGCGGACACGCCGATCATGAAGCCCCAGGTCTGGTAGGCGCCGGTGTTTTCCATCTCGCCGCCGGGCATGTCGACGATGGACAGCTCGGGCAGTTCCTCGCGGATCATGGCGATCTTGTCCTCGGGAACCGGCAGGACCTGCACCGGGGTGAAGGTGGCGATGTCGGTGGTCAGGGCGTCGAACTTGGTGCCCACGGCGGACTTGATGAAGCCGACGGCGCGGTTGTCCTTGATCGCGGCGGCCAGCTCGCCATTGGAGCCGCGGACCCAGTCCGGCTCCACCCCGAAGAGTGCCAGCACTTCCTGCGAGGTGGCTTCGGTGGAGCTGCCACGCTGGCCGGGGCCGAAACGGACGCCCTTGAGATCCGCGATACTGTCGATGCCTGCATCGCGGCGCACGATGACGTTCTGCGGCGCGAGGCTGTAGGCCCAGAGCAGGCGCGACTCGATGGCGCCGTCGGCGAAGGTCTTGATCCCCTCATTCGCATGATAGAGCGCCGAGGTGGTGATCAGGCCGATATCGAGCTGGCCCCGGTCCATCCGCTTGAGGTTGTCGACCGTTGCTCCGGTCTCGACGACGCTGGCCTGGTACTTGTCCGGATAGGCGTTGTTCACGATCTTCGCCAGCGCCGCGAAATAGGCATAATGCGAGGATTGCGCATTGGTGGCGCCGAATGCCAGCCGCTCCTGCGCGGCGGCGGGCATGGCGAAGGCGGCGGCCGAAACGGCGCCCGCGATCCAGAACTTCATGGCATTCATCGGTGTGGTCCTCCCGTTTGAGCGCCTCTGCGGGCGCGACTGCGGCAAGATTAATGCATACGTTTGCAAGCGCAAGCACCATCGGCCTTGGAATGGACCCGCCCTGTGCGGATTTCAGGACTTGTGCACGGCCCGGCAGCGCGCGGCAAAGACAGGCACGCCGCGCCGACAGCCCCCACCCCTGCCCTTTTGGTCGTCAGGGCACCCCCAACGCCGAGCGCGAGGACCGTGGGAAAATACCTGCATTTGTGCCTTGTGCCCCCGTCGCATCCCCCGCTATACCCGTCGGCGGAGACGTGGCCGAGTGGTCGAAGGCGCTCCCCTGCTAAGGGAGTAGGCGGGAAACCGTCTCGTGGGTTCGAATCCCATCGTCTCCGCCACTTGCCCTAGCGAAACGTTTCTCCGCCGGTTGGTGCACCCGGATTTTCTTTTTGTTTTAGAGGGTTGTAGCGTTTGGGCTGAACACCGCCCTCACGCGGAAACGCCCGAAATCGTTCTCTCCGGCCCGAAATTCTCTGAACCTCACGACTGCGCCAGTTTAGTGCTGAGCTTGTAAGTGTCTGAAAATTAATCGTCTTTTCGAGCGCCCGCCTAAACACTTTGATGCCGGTGGCGAGTGGTTGATGCGACCGGAATTGAACGCAGCAACAGCGCGGAGAACACGGCACCGCTTGGAACTCCGTACTTCACGCAAACCCCCAGCCAATGCTCAGTAACTTGCCGCGGCTTGGCCTCTGAGTTGCGCATGGATCGTTTCGTAGATGCGCTGGCCAATGTCTGTGGTTGACCGTGCGGGATCGGCGGGTGGTTTGACGTTAAGAAGCTCACTGAACTGCTCGATCCAGTACGCCTCGAACATCTCGAGGTCCGCTGGGATCACCTCATCCTGCAAGACGTATGCACGGACCTCATGCTCGGTGCGCCAAGCATCTCGAACCCAGTCGTACAGCGCACTGGGTTCGCGGTCCAACGCCTTAGTGATGATGAGATCGAGGCGTTTACGGGCTGAGTACTCGGTCTGGCCGACGTAGCGAACAAGCCCTTCGCGGGTGGAGTACAACCCGTAAATCTCGCCCATCGCCGCCTCCATCCGGTCGCGCCCAACTTTTTCGCACGTGTGGGGTTAACGATAAGCATGGCCGGCGCTATTTTATAGGCATGGAGGTTAGCTCGACTTGACCACAGTCCAGCGAATTTCCGGTCACAAGACTTTGTCCATGGTTGCGCGCTACGCGCATCAAAACGGCTCGCGCATCGAAGCGGCGATGGATCGGCTAGAAGAGCGGGTCAGTGGCACCGACGAAGACAACATCCGCAGGCTTAAGCCTAATAGTTCGGCCTGATTACACACGAATTACACGTGCACTTGAGCGCACCTAACGTTTGAGTGTCTAAGTCTCTGAATTTAATGGTGCCCGGGAGCGGCATAAAATATTGTTTTTATTATAATAAGTTACGATCCGGTGGGACTTTTTCCTTTCACCATGTTTATTGGATTTTTTCGGATTTGTGTCCCACTTTTCCGAAGGGGATTGAGGCCGGAAATATCAAATCAAGCCGGCGCCGCATCGCCCCAGCACCTGGACATGCCAGCGGCGATCCTTACCAATGGTCTCAGTAGAGAAGGTCAATCTGGACGAGTGTGACTGACCCGCGCCTCACCTGCCCGATCTGCATGCACCGTAAGGCCGGATTGATCCCCGCCCCTCGGCATGTGCCGGCGTGGGATGACCTGACCGGACCGGAACAGATGGCCATGTTGACCGAGGTGGGTGCGGCACTTGGCCGAGGCACAGCCGGTTTCATCGCCTCATCCGATCACGATCATTTCCACCTGCGGGAAGCCAGTGGCGCTCGCCTGACAACCGGCGGTCGCGATCCGCTCCTGCCGTTGCTCGCCGAACGGCTGGACACGGCGCAATCAGTCGACCTTGCGATTGCTTTCGCAATGGACAGCGGCGTGGCCTTGCTTGAGCCCTGGTTCCGGGAGCTGCTAGCGCGTGGTGGACGGCTCAGAATCGTGGTGGGCGACTATCTCGACACGACCGACCCGACGGCGTTGGCGCGCCTGCTGGACCTGGAAGGCGCCGAGCTCTTCGTGTTCGAAACGGGAGGCCTCAGCTTTCACCCGAAGGCCTGGCTGTTCCGTGCCGCCGATGCGCGCGGGGCGGCGATTGTCGGCAGCTCGAACCTGTCTCAATCGGCGCTGACCGATGGCGTGGAATGGAACCTGCATTCCGAGGATGCAGCAGACAGCGTCGGAGCGGCCTTCAAGGACCTGCTGGCGCGACCTGAGGTTAAACCTTTGACGGCCGCATGGGTCGATGCCTACGCGAAACGCCGCAGGGCGCGGCCGATGCCCGAGTTCACCGCCCGCGTCGTCGCCGAAGAAGGCCCGCCGCCAGAGCCGCACACGATCCAGCAGGAGGCGCTGGCGGCGCTTGCACAAAGCCGATCAAAGGGCCACCGCGCCGGGCTTGTCGTGCTGGCCACCGGGCTGGGCAAGACCTGGCTGGCCGCCTTTGACACGATCCGTGCGATGGCGGGCCGCATCCTTTTCGTCGCCCATCGCGACGAAATTCTGACCCAAGCGATGGCGGCCTTTCGCAAGGTCCGCCCAGACGCCAAGCTCGGCCGCTACACGGGTGCCGAGAAAGAAGCGGACGCGGAAATCCTCTTCGCCTCGGTCCAGACGCTGGGCCGGATCGGTCACCTGCGCCAATTCGACCGGGATCATTTCGACTACATCGTGGTCGATGAATTCCACCATGCCGCCGCCCGCACCTATCAGAAGCTGATCGAGCATTTCACGCCCGGCTTCCTGTTGGGCCTCACCGCAACGCCAGACCGGACGGATGGCGCCGACTTGCTTGGCCTTTGCAGCGAAAACCTCGTCTACGAATGCGACCTGTTTCGCGGGATCGACGCTGGGCACCTGTCGCCCTTCCACTACTTCGGTGTGCCGGATGACGTGGATTACGCACAGATCCCCTGGCGCTCCGGCCAGTTCGATCCGACCGCACTAGACGCAGCTCTAGCCACCGAGGCGCGAGCGCTTAACGCGCTGGACCAATACCGCAAACGTGCAAGCGGCCCCGCGATCGGCTTTTGCTGTTCCGTGCGCCACGCCGACTACATGGCCGAGTACTTTCGCACCGCCGGGTTGAACGCAATCGCGGTCCATTCGGGCCAAAGCTCCGCGCCGCGGGCAAGTTCCCTGGCAGCGCTCGGTCGCGGCGAGATCGACATCCTCTTCGCGGTCGACATGTTCAACGAAGGCGTGGACGTGCCCGAGATCGGCACCGTCCTGATGCTACGCCCGACCGAAAGCGCGATTATCTGGCTGCAGCAACTCGGCCGCGGCCTGCGCCGCGTCGAAGGCAAGGTGCTGCAGGTGATCGACTATATCGGCAACCACCGCAGCTTCCTGACTAAAGTCGCGACCCTTCTGCGGGCCGGCGCAGGGGATCGCTCGATCTCGACCAAACTGGACGCGCTCCAGGCCGGTGAATTCCAGATGCCCAAGGGCTGCGAGATCACCTATGAGCTGCAGGTCATCGACATCTTGCGCAATCTCCTCCGCCCGAAGGAAGGCGCGGCGGAGCTCGAAGCCTTCTTTGTCGACTTCCGGGACCGGACCGGCATCCGCCCCACGGCTGTCGAAGTCTTCCGCAACGGCTTCGATCCCCGCACATCGGGCCATGGCGGCTGGTTCGACTTCGTCCGGGACATGGGCGACGCCTTGCCCGAACGTCCTTTCGCAACTCACGGTCGTCTCTTGGGTGAATTGGAACGGCCCAGGGGTTTGTCCCGATCCGCCTTGACCGGCTTGCGCGACGTTGTAGCCGGGCGGCAACCGAGCGATGGCGCGTCAGAGCTGGCCTTCAACCCGCACCTGGCCCAAAGCAGCGACGGCTTTCGGCTGGCGCGACCTGACGCTTCCGGAGAGCTGGAACCGCTTGTGCGCGAGTTGGTCGAATGGCGCTTGGCGGAAACGCCAATCGTCCGCGAGGCCGCCGAGGCGTCCGCGACCTTTGTCGGCAAGCCACAGGCTCTGGAGCTTTGGCAGCGCTACTACGTGCCGGACATCGCCGAGTTCTTTGGCGAAGAGTACAAGCAAAACGTCTGGCGCACCGGTATGAAGGCGCTGCCCGACCGGAAGATAATGATCCTTCTGGCAAATGTGTCGACCCAGGACCTGACCTACGAGAACGCGTTTCTCAGCCCGTCACGGCTGAAATGGTTCAGCCAGAACCAGACGCGCCAGGACAGCAAGCATGGCCGGGTCATCAGCGGTGAGGAAGGCCACGAGGTCCACATGTTCATCCGCCGCGGGAACAAGGTGAACGGCAAGGTCAACCCATTCATCTACTGCGGGCAACCCAGGTTCGCCGGATGGCAGGGTGAGAAGCCAATTGAAGTACAATGGGAATTGGCTTCACCAGCACCGCGCGAGCTTTGGGCGGAGCTCGGAATTCCAAATCAAGACTGATAGCTTAAAAGAATTCAGTTTGACGTTGCCCCTGGGGGCATAGGAAGACAACAGCACATGGGAACCAGGGAGCGGCAAGGACTGATTTCACGCTTTTTCTCGCGGGCCAGCGAGACTGACCGTGACGTGCGCACGAAGGAGGGACCTCCTCAATCTCGCCACGAGGCCTGGGGCGATAACGCAACGCGTTCGGTCAGCGGCTTGGTCAAGTCCGTTCTACAGCAACCAAGTTGTTTGATTGTGACAGGTTATCAGGACTTCCTGTCGTCACTCACCATTTTGCTCGAAACAATTGAAAACCTTGGCGAACGCCCAGAAGGCAGCATCCGCATCGTCTTTGGCTCCAACTCCGAAACACGACAGGTATTGGGTGGCAGCGGCCGGTCAGTAGCCGAAGAAGCGCGCCAACACTTCCTTGGTGCAAGGGGCTTTTCGGTTGTTGATTTGGCCGATCTGCGGGCAGTTCTTGCAATGGATGCAATCGAGCGCGGAATCATCAAGTTCCGCATTTTCGATCCCGATCTGGCAGAAGAAAAACTAGGGCGCCGTCCACCAATGCTTCACGCGAAGCTTTTTGTAGGTGGGGACAAGGCACTTTCGGGAAGTGCCAATTTCTCGATCAACGGTTTGCGCCGCAATCTGGAATTCATGGACGACGCCGATGCCTGGCCCGAACTTGCGACTGCGCGTTGCGCGGCCGCTGAGCAGTATTGGGACATGGGGCGCGATTGGACTGAGACAGCGCTGGAAATCCTGCGAGCGCTCATCCGCATAGTTTCACCCGAAGAAGCAGTGGCCAGAACGGTTCACGAAGCCGCGACCTTCACCCCCTGGCGTGTCGCGGGCGAAACCAGCACCGGACGTCCGCCTCAACCCTTCCAGGCGGATCTTATCTATGAGGCTGCAGGGACGGTCTATGAACACGGCTTTGCCTTTGTCGAAGCGCCAACTGGTGCCGGGAAAACCGACATTGGGAAACACCTGGCAACAGTTCTACCGGTCAGCCATGGGCAGACGGTCTTTTCCTGGGGAGAGCGCGCCGATCAACAACGGCTTGGCTCGCTCGCTCTGATACCTGCCAGCGTTCTGAAGAACTGGACAACGAACGCGCCTGCGAACTTCAAACCGATCAAGCACAGTCACCTGTCGCGGCGAGGTAAGGAGGAGACTGCGGAATTGGACGAGATCAACCGGGCGGTCCGTTCGTCTGCATCAATGATCGTCGATGAAAGCCACCGACTGAGCTCGCGATACCTTGCACCTTCTGCACGTTCGCTTGTCTTCGAGCGCAGTCCGGCGATCTGGACCGCCTGTTTGTCGGCCACGCTAATGGGAAACCAAGGCCTGGACGGCTTGCTTGCATTCCATGAGAAGCGCGCCTCGATCTATGTGCCTCCGCCCATCACGGAGCAGATCAACCAACACATGGCCAAGGTTCGAAAGCGGGTAGAGCTCGTGCGACACTTCGACCAGATGAACCGCCGGATCGAAGATCAAAGCGTGCAGGACGACCTGTTCGACAGCGCGAAAGCACTACAGGTCGAAGTCAACAAAGTCGAACGCCAGCTAGAGACCGGCGGGCTGCAAATCAGTGCGCTTCAGGAAGGATTGGCCGACGCCCTGGCGCCATACGTCGTGCGGCGCCAACGGGATTGCATTGGGGAGAGTGCGGATCGAAAGTCCGGCGCTTTCGTTTACCCAACGATCCGAAGCCACCGAGAGGATACGGCGCTGAGTGATCAGCAGCGCCAAATCATTGAGCGGATCAAGGCATTGGCGGAGTGCATTACGACTGGGGTCACCCTTGTGTCTGCTGATCCCCAACGCGCTGCCCACACAGAAATCAAACTTCACGACAAATCGCGTATTCACATCCGGAACTTCCTCGCTTTGCTGCGCGCGTCGATAACCTTTGCACGCGAAGAATGGGCCCGCGAGCGCGACAGTGAAGCCGATCAGCGCGGGCGAGCATCAATTGGAGAAAACCTAAGACGCGCCGAGAAACAGAATGCCCGCGGGATTGCCGTTCCGGATGGAGCGCTGCCCGAGGAAGTCGATGCCGAAACTGAGGACAGCGAAACTCCGATTTGCGACCGGATCAGTAGGCTTCTGAATCATCCCAACCTCGACAGCATTGATGAATCCCGGGCCGGCGTCATGCGAGACATCCTTCGAAAGCATGGCCATGCCATCTTTCTTGCTGAGCGGGTCGGCGTGCTCGAGGTCTATGCCAGGCTTCTTGCTGGGCATCGCGGAAGAGGACCCGAAGTCTTCGTGGTCGCACCTGGTGCACGGATCAAGACCGGTAAGAAGCTGCATCACATCCGATCGGGAGCAGATGCGCAGGAGTATTTCGGCATCGATGGGAAACATGTCGACCCGCTAAAGCCACGGGCCATGTTCCTCACATTCCAGATGGCGGAAGGGATCAACCTCCAAATCGCCTCTGCACTTGGGATCATTGGCGTCACGTCCGACGTCAAGAGCCTCATTCAGGGGTTGGGCCGGATCGACCGGATCGACAGTCCCAATTCCCGCATCCACTACTACACCTTCGACCTGCCCGGGCTGGTTCTGTCATCGGATCACAAGGCGCGCGCTCGTGTCGCCAGCATCGCTCTCCTGTCAGGTGTTGGCGCCGCAGACGTACCATCAGAGCTGGTTGAGTTTTCTGCCGGTGATCTGACCGATCTTGTTCTCGAACAGGTCAAGAAACCGCGCATCCTCCGTTCCAACAACTACTTCGACCAGTTGGAAGCTCTTCGGCGTGTATTGCCAGCTGACGTTCTGGGCCGGGTCTGGAACGCAAAACCTCGCGGTCTCTGGGGAGCCGAACTCTGCCTTCTGTCCTCAGTTGAACCAAACACCGTCCTCCTCTTGGGCGGTCGCACAGGCAGCCCCCAAGATCCTACTGTCCTACCGCCTCGCTTGATTGCCGTTCGAGATGTCGATGGGCGCGCAGAGATCATTGGCGACCAGGTTGAAGCGGCTAGGCTCCTATCCGCCGCCTATGCCGAAACGCGCCGCCGAGGCATGCAAAGCCACCGCCCAGAACTGAACGCGATATCCGCTACGTTCAGCCGTCTCGGCAGCACCCTTGCGCATCTGACCCACTGGGATGTTCGGCCAGCTCGAACGGTTTCACTTCTTTCCTCTCTCGCTAATTTTCTGTCAGGCCACGACACAGGTGATGCTGGTCAAGGGCTCTTCGGTTCCTTAACTCTGCCGACGCTGGAAAAGCTGGCAGAAGCCTGGGCACACGAACTCGATGTTTTCTGGATCGAGGCGAAGGAGACGGTTAGCCAAAGGAGTGCGTCTGGCGGCGAAATACCCGACTACCTCGGGATCGACGCGATCTGCCGAGCTTTCCAAGAACAGCCAGACGATGTCCGCTCGGCTGTAAGTGAAAGGATGAAGGAGCTCTTGGCTCGGTGCACGGCATTGTCAGAGGGGCAATCGATCGATGTACTGAGCCGGGTTGCCGTCATTTTTGAAGTCGAGCCTGACCGCAGACTAGGCCGTTGACTACCGAGGAACGATGCATGTCGTTGACCAAGCATGCGACGAACAGCGAAGGAACTGAAATCGCGGGCCTGAGATTTGGTCTTTAATGGGATAGCAGCTTGCTCTGCCATTGCGGTGTCTTGTGTCTCACATTTCTGCAAGTCACTGGGTTGACAGATATTGCGCCCTCGTAGCCTATTGAATTATATGAAAAACTTGGCGGAGAAGGTGATTTGTCAGATCCAGCGATTTCGAAAGTGCTCGAAGCGGCTCGCCGCAAGCTGCTGGACACCGGGACTCGTAACCGCCTCGTCCATGTAAACCGGGCAAACACACGCGCAAATTGCCTCAACATCATCAATGAACGCGCCGACGACGTCTTTGCCATTCTTCGCAGCCAATCGCGCAAGATGCGCTTCAAGGCCATGGGAAAGGATAAGTCCAGCGAAGGGCAGGACATGCTTCTGGCCCTGCCAGAGCCCGAGATCCCCGAGGGTGCGGACCGCTTAACGGATCTCTTCCTAGAGACTCCACTTGGCCCGGAGGCACAGGCACGCAGACTACTTCGGCTGGCAACGAACGCCAAGACAGCAGAGGAGGAGCAGGGCCTCAACATCCTCTACCTCGCCATGGGCTTCCTGCAATGGCGCGAAAGCCCCTCCTCCGAGACGCTGCGTGAAGCTCCTCTGATCTTGCTGCCTGTGCAACTGATCCGCAACGAGCGGACGTCGACCTACGATATTCTGTGCCGCGACGACGACATCGCCACTAACTTGCCACTGCAACAACGCCTCAGGACCGACTTCGGCATTTCACTGCCGGAGATCGAGGAGGGCGAAGACTGGAAACCCTCTGACTATTTTGCCCAGGTTCGAGACGCGATCTCCGGCCAGCCGGGATGGGCGCTGGACGCGGACGGAATGCAGCTCGGCTTCTTCTCCTTCGCCAAGCTTCTGATGCATCGCGATCTCGATACCGCGACCTGGCCCGAGGGAGCTTTTGCCGAAAACGATTTGTTGCGTGGGCTGTTGACCGAAGGGTTCGAAGCGCCGACGCCCATTTTCGGGCCGGACGATCGATTGGACGATATCCTGGACCCTGCGGAAATTGTGCAGGTCATCGACGCTGATGCCTCACAAACCAAGGTGATCGAGGAGGTAAGGAGGGGTGCAAGCCTTGTGGTACAGGGACCGCCTGGAACCGGAAAATCCCAGACGATTACTAACCTGATCGCGGCAGCTGCTCATGACGGAAAGACCGTGCTCTTCGTCGCTGAGAAGATGGCTGCTTTGTCGGTTGTACACGATCGCCTTGTGCGGGCAGGGTTACGCGACATTTGCCTCGAACTGCACTCGCGTACAGCCAACAAGAAGGCGCTTGCGCAGGAGTTGGGACGGACTTTGATGGCGAGCGCCCAGGCATTGCCTGGCACGCCTGACCCCGCGCGACTGCGCAGCACACGGGACAATTTGAACCGGATCACTTCGTTGCTCCATGATCCTCTGCCATCCTCCGGCGATACACCGTTCCGCGCAATTGCCGAGATCTGTGGGTTCATTGGAAATGGCGCACCGCCACCTTGCATCCCGCTTGAGGGCCTTGACGAGCTTGACCAATGCAAGCGCGACGCCGCCTGCGCTGCCCTGTCCAAATATGCCGAGGCACTGGAACGCGCGGGCCCGCCTGAACAGCACCCCTTTCGAGGCACCGGTGCGCTTGACTTACAGCCGACGGACCTAGCGCGCCTTGAAGACGAACTCACCGGCGCTGCTTCTGAAATCGAAATACTCCTGAGCGAAGGCCAACGCCTCGCTGACGCTACTGGTTTGGCAGCGCCCAATTCATTGGGCGAGGTTGACGCTCTTGGCGCTGCGCTGAGTGCGCTTGCCGGTATTCCGCAGGGCGCCAAGGACTGGATTGCTCCGCTCTTCGAGCACGTTAGTTCCTCCCGCCTCGATGAAGCGCTTGCAGTGGGTGCATCTTGGGCCGACGCGAAGCAGTCTGCAGAAACACGTTTCGTCGAGGCTGCATGGTCTGCCCAAGTCACAAGCATTCGAACGGCATTGGCCAAGGGGCAAGCCTCGTTCTTCTCTCGTCTCTTCGGAGGATATCGACGGGCATCGGCGGAACTTGCTGGTCTGCTTTCGGGACCTTTGCCGAAGTCGCCATCAGAGCGACTGGCACTCGTCGATGAGATCATGAAGGTTCAATCGCTGCGCCACTCGCTGGCAGATGAGGAAGCCTGGCTCCAGGCGATGCTCGGTCCAACATGGCGTGGTGAGCGGACCCCTTTTTCCGTCGCCGCCTCCGCTTCGAAATGGTTGGCCGGGCTACGGGCAACCGGCAACATTGGTTCTTCGGACCAACTTGTTTCTTCCCTGGATGCAGTGCCCGACCCAGAAGCTGCGGCCAAAGAGATCAAAACAAAATCCATCGCTTGCCGCCAGAGAATCGATGCTCCGATCACGCGGCTACAATTGGATGTGGTCCGTGCCGACTTGGGCACCGACTTGGAAAATGCATCGTTGTCGGAAATGCGTGAAGCATTCTTGCAGATGGCGAGCGATACAGCCTGCTACGGAGATTGGGTTGGGCTTGCCCGCGCCATTGCATCCGCGATCGACGCCGGAGCTGAAGGGGTTGTAGACGCCGTTGCAGACGAACGCGTTCCGCCGCAGCGCGCAGCGCAGGAATTTGCCTATGCGTGTGCAGAGGCCCGCTGGAACGCCGCAAGGGGCGCCCGGCCTGAGCTCAACGACTTACCGCAGCTTGATCGCCATGATCTCGTAGCCCTGTTCTCCGACCTCGAGAAGGAGCGCATCGACACAGCACGCAACCTGATCCTCTCGCGGCACTTCGAACAGATGCCTCGTGGCACAATGGGCGAGATGGGCATCATCCGTGGAGAAATCGCCCGCAAGCGCGGCCACAAACCAATCCGCTGGGTGATGCGGAATGCCGGCCCGATGGTTCAACGCATCAAGCCGGTCATGCTGATGAGTCCGATTTCAGTAGCGCAGTTCTTGCCTCCGGGCAGCGCAGAGTTCGATATTCTGGTGATCGATGAAGCCTCGCAGATCAAACCCGAAGATGCGTTGGGAGTCATTGCCCGGGCACGCCAGATTGTAGTGGTAGGAGACCAGAAACAGCTTCCGCCCACGTCGTTCTTCGACCGCTTGGTCGACGATGTCGAGGAAAATGACGACGAAGAAGAAGCCGTCGTCGGCGCCACAGCGGCCGATATGGAAAGCATCCTTTCGCTTTGCGAAGCCCGTGGACTGCGGCAACGCATGCTCGAATGGCACTACAGATCACGCGATCCGTCTTTGATTCAGATTTCGAATGCGGAGTTTTATGAAGACCGGCTGGTTCTTCCCCCCTCTCCGCTGCAGCTTGACCCCGACTACGGCCTGAAATTTCGGCGCGTCCCTGGCATTTATGCGCGCGGCGGTAGCGGCTTGGGCCGACAAGGAACCAACCGGATCGAGGCCGAGGCCGTCGTTGCCGCTATGGCCGATCACGCCCGCAATTGGCCTGAGCTCTCTCTTGGTGTCGTCGCCTTTTCCAAGGCCCAGTCCAATATGTTGACAGAAGTGCTCGAACTCGCCCGCCGCCGTGATCCGGTGCTGGATGCGTTCCTGCGTGAGGGCAAGTCTGAGGACGTCTTCGTCAAAAATATCGAGAACGTTCAGGGCGACGAACGCGATGTGATCCTGATCTCGGTTGGATACGGCCCTCAGGAGCCGAACGGGCGCTTACCTTCAATGAGCTTCGGTCCGGTCAACGGTGAAGGCGGAGAACGACGACTGAACGTGCTTTTCTCTCGCTCGCGGGTGCGCTGCGAGGTCTTTGCGTCATTCGATCCCGGCGATATCGACCCGTCACGCAGCAGCCGTGAAGGGCCGCGTTTGCTCAAACGGTTCCTTGATTTTGCCAAGACGGGACAGATCGAAACCCACACCGTCACCGGCCTCGAGGCCGACAGTCCGTTCGAAGAAGATGTCGCACGGGTGATCCGATCAGAGGGTTTCTTGGCGGACGCGCAGGTTGGAAGTGCGGGCTTTCGCATCGACATCGGCGTACGACATCCCGACCAGCCCGGTCAGTATCTTCTGGCCGTGGAATGTGACGGCGCTGCCTATCATGCAGCGCTCTGGGCGCGCGAACGCGATCGGCTGAGACAGGGCATACTTGAAAACCTCGGCTGGCGGTTCCATCGCATTTGGAGCACCGACTGGTTCCACCATCGCTCACGAGAAGTCGAAAAACTAAGGGCTGCTATTGTTGAAGCACGCGAAGCTCTCAATGACGGTGTCCAAGTGCGCGGAGCCAATCAAGGAGCCACAAACATACCGGCTTCGGAGGAGGTTTCAGAGCATCAGCCGGAGACTATCGATATCGGGCATCTCGCTTTGACTGCGCCGCCCTATGTACGGGCGGAGCTCTCGGTCCGCTCGTCGGTCGAACCGCACGAGGCACCGGTACAGCAGCTTTCGGAGCTTGTTTCGCGCATCGTAGCGATTGAGGGACCGATACACGCCGACGAGATCGCACGTCGGATCGCTGCCGCCTTCGGACGCTCACGCACCGGGAACCGTATTGCCGATGCAGCCTCCCGTGCTGTTCGATTGGCTCTGCAACGCGATACTGAGCTGCGCCGGGATGGCGCCTTTCTGATGACGTCCGCGCAAGCAGAAACACCACCCGTCCGTGATCGGAGCAGCGAAACTGGGACCGTTCTTAAGGCCGAATACCTGCCTCCGAGCGAGATCGCAGCCGCTGCAAAGCTGGTACTGAAGGAAAGCGGTGAGGTTGGGCAAGATGACCTTGTTCGGGCCGTGGCTCGCCTATTCGGGTTCCAGAGAGTCGGCACTGATCTTTCGGAAGCGATACGAAACGGCCTGCCAAAATGACTGAATGCGTCCGGTGGATTTGTGTCCGCATTCACGCCTTGGCAGCAGAGACTGCGCAGTTTGGGGGCGAAGCATTTGCGGCCATGGAACGCAGCGGTTGTGCATTCGCAGACGCGCAATAGGGTGCTCGACGTCAAGCCGAGCGAACGAAATGTCGTGGTCAAAAATATCGCGCCAGAGCATGCAATGGCGAACGATCGGCGCAATTAGGGGCGTTGGGCTATAGCGCGAAGGGAAAAGGGCAAGATAAAAGCGCCTGCCACGAGTGCCGCAAGTCACTGACGTGATTGGCGTTTTCGCGTGCATGCAAATCGGTCGCGTGCAGGTTTCCTGCAATTTTGAAGTGTTTTCAGACCACTAATATGCACAGTGTGGAAACCTGCTCTCGGCAGCTGCTCTGTAGAAGAGGCAGGAACTCCGAGCATCGGGAGGTGGCATCTCGCGCTCAACAATGGGAGCGCGAGATAAAAGAGGTGCCGCACGGACACCTCAAGTTGCTGTTGTTCGGAGAGATTATCCGCCGCAATCACAAGTCCTTTGAGGCATCACTAGTGCCAACCCACTGACCTAAATTTATTTTTCGCGCGGCACGACGCCGATCCCACGACAAAATGCGACTATGCCAGCACACCCGGTACACCGCCCTGAAAGCCGGAACCCGCCGCCCGCCTGTCATTCCCCGCTACAGGCCTACCCCGCCCGTTCTCGGCTTCGCTCCTCTCTCGCTTTCCGGCATCCTTGGGGCGTTCGAAACCCAGACCTATCGCCATGCCCAAGCGCCCCGCCATTCTACCGCCCACCCTCGCGCCCCGCGGTCTCTCGCGGACCGAGGCGGCGGCCTATATCGGGGTCTCGCCCACGCTCTTCGATCACCTGGTCCGCGACCGGCGCATGCCGCCGCCCAAGCGGATCAATGCCCGCACCGTCTGGGACCGGAAAAAACTTGACCGGGCGTTCGAGCTGATCCCTGATGGGGATCACTCCGACCACAATCCCTGGGACGACTGACGGCTGACGAAAGGCAGCGCGTGAAATGCCCACATTCAGGATGAGAGACAGCTCGGGCAGCATCCGCCTGAAGCACGTCATCGAGGACACCGACCGGCACGGGAACGTGCGCATCTACCTGCGGCGGCCCGGGCACCTGAAGGTGCGGCTGCGCAGCCAGCCGGGAACAGAAGACTTCTTGGCCGAGTATCGCGCCGCGATGATGGGGGCGACGCCGCGCGCGCCGACCGTACCGCTCGACCGGCGCGGATCGAAGGGCAGCTTCAAGTGGCTCTGCGAGCAGTACTATGTCTCGGCCGAGTACCAGCGCCTGAGCGGCCGCACCAAGTATGTCCGGCGCGGCATCCTCGACCGGATCTGCGAGAAGAGCGGATCCAAGCCCTACGCGCTGATGGAGCCCCGCCATGTCCGCCGCATGCGTGACGAAATGGCGGACCGTCCCGAGGCCGCCAACGGCTTCGTCAAGGCACTGCGGCAGGTCTATTCTTTCGCGGTCGAATACGAGCTGGCACAGCGCAACCCTGCCCGCGACGTGCCCTACCTCAAGGCCAAGGGCGACGGCTTCCACTCTTGGACGATGGAGGAGGTCCGGCAGTTCGAGGAGCATCACCCGATCGGCAGCAAGCCACGGCTGGCCCTCGCGCTCATGCTCTACACCGGGCAGCGGCGCTCGGACATCGTCCGGCTCGGGCCGCAGCACATCAAGGACGGCTGGATCACCCTGACCCAGGCCAAGAACCGTGACCGCAAGCCCGTCACCCTATCCATCCCGGTCCTGCCCGAGTTGAAGGCGGTGCTCGACGCCACGCCCACCGGCAACCTCGCCTTCCTCGTCACGGCCTTCGGCAAGCCCTTCACCTCGAACGGCTTTGGCAACTGGTTCCGCAAGCAATGCGACGAGGCCGGGTTGAAGCATTGCTCCGCCCACGGGCTGCGCAAGGCGGGCGCGGCGCTGGCGGCCGAGAACGGCGCGACCGAGCGGCAATTGATGGCGATCTTCGGCTGGACGACCATGAAGGAAGCCTCGCGCTACACCCGCGCCGCGCGCCAGAGGGTGCTGGCGGCGTCCGGGATGAAGCTGTTGTCGCGGGGTGGAGACGGGCCGGGAAGGGAGGAAGCGCGGGGTGGCGAAACGTGATACACCAAATCCCCACGCAAAGACTGAAACGACCAAGAAGAACACTATGGAGGCAGGCATGACCAAGACCGAGAAACCGAAGTTGGACGAAGGCGAAGCCTCAACGCTCTCGCCCGAGGCGTTTGCCGAGTTCCAGCGAGCAACGGATGCCCCCGGCACACGGATTCGCGGCCTCGCTCGCGCAGCGGAAAAGGCACAGGGACTGCTCAAAGAGGCAGACTGATCCTCGCCCCGTTCCTGCGGACGCAACGCTACCGTCCCGCAGCCCGTTCTTGCAAGATTAGTTCTTCAAGGCTATATAGCTTCAAGGTAGTATTCACCCGATGCCGTGGACCGTATCCTTTGCCGAGGAATTCGAGCCGGAATTCGATGCCCTGCCACAAGAGGTGCAGGATGCGATCCTCGCCCGGGCGTTGCTGCTCGAGCGGGAAGGCCCCATGCTCGGGCGACCCCATGCGGACACCCTGACCGGGTCGAAGCATGCCAACATGAAGGAACTGCGCTGCAACGCCGCCGATGGCGTCTGGCGCATCGCCTTCGCATTCGACCCCGACCGGCAGGCGATCCTGCTCGTCGGCGGGGACAAGTCGGGTGGCAGCGAGAAGCGGTTCTACAAGTCGCTCATCGCCCGGGCGGACGATCGGTTCGACCGCCACCTGGAGAGACGGAAAGGATGATGACGATGGCCCGGAGCCTGAAGGACAAGCTGGCGACCCTCGACCCCGCCCGCCGCGCGGCGATCGAGGCCGAGGCGGATCGGCTGCATGCCGAGTACCTGACGCTGCAGGAGCTGCGGAAGGCCAAGAAGTTGACCCAAGTCCAACTGGCGGAAACCCTTGGCGTCCAGCAGGCCACCGTCGCGAAGTACGAACGCCAGAGCGACCTCCTGCTCTCGACACTGACAGGCTACGTCCGCGCGATGGGCGGGGAGCTCAAGCTGATGGTTGAGTTCCCAGGCACGGCACCGGTGGCGCTGGAAGGGTTGGGAGAGACAGAAGAACCGCGACGAGCTAGGGGCGGGAGAGCGCAACGCGCCAGTCTTTCGTAAGCACGAGATCGGTACAGGCCGCCAAGGCGGCTAGATCAGGTCTTCGAGAGCATTTCGCACAGCACTAGCGAACTGAACCAAGCTTTCCTGCTCTTTCATCAATCGGTTTCTCAACGCTCTCGGCAGCTCCACCTGCACACCCCTGCCACTTCGCGCACGATTGCAGATGTTATTTGGATGAGTTCCGGCAAGCTCACCCTGTTGCAGCCTACCGACGAAACCCGCTCGAACGACATGATCCAAGATCAACCCACTCAAGTCTGTGTCGAGGCCACCAATCCAAACCGTTTCGGGGTCGTCTCGATCAGCACGGCCATGAAATGCGACCAAACGATCGGTTCTAGCTGCAATTTCGAGAGCGAGTGGTTCATCGTAGAGGTGGGAAGTCACGTGCAACTCGTGATGCCTCAATCTGGCTCTCACGCCTTCAAATAGGTAGAGGGACTTGTCATCTTGGGCCACACTTCGCGCAATCTCGGAAGTCCCTGGTTCGATCCGCCCGCCGTGGGGCGCCATAACCACGGCTGAGTTTGTCACATGACGGGCTTCAATGCGATAATCGCTCCCTGCCGTCTCGTGACGGAAAAGCTCCGAAAAGGTCGAATAGCGATCTGCTGGCATTGTCACCCGTGACTCAGATTGTGCGAGCACCATATGCCTCGCATCCTCTGCCAACAATGTCTGGGCGCGTCCCAGCACACTTCCTGCCGTCCCGATCAAGTCTCAATACATCTCTTGAACGAAACCTCAGCCGGGACCGAACAACGAACAAAAAAGTCCCACTTTTGCCCCGCAGCGAAAACGGTGGGACGATTTCGCCCCGTAACCCATTGATATCATACACACTGAGAGGTGCTTTGGTGCCCGGGGGCGGAATCGAACCACCGACACGAGGATTTTCAATCCACTGCTCTACCCCTGAGCTACCCGGGCACGGGGAGGCTTGGCCGCCTCAGGGTGCGCTGGTTCTAGACCCCGGATCGGGGAGTGTCCAGAGGGGGCGTAGCAAAAAATGTGCGCGTTCAATGGTGCGTGGGATCAGTGTCTTGGGCGGCTGACGACCCGGCCTCTCGGGCCGCATCTTCAGCCTCTTCGTCGTCTTCTTCGCGCTCCGAGGGGATAGCATATCCACCGGTCAGCCAGCGCCCCAGGTCCACGTCGGAACATCGTTTCGAACAGAACGGGCGATAGGCGTGCAGCGTCGGTTTTCGGCAGATCGGACAGGTCAAGGAAGATCGCTCCGGCGCAGGGACGCGCGGTCGCGCTTGCGTTGCAACTCGTAATGGCCCAACGGGGTCCAGCCGACAAGGCTGGTCTCTACCGGGTCGGCGCGGAACGCCGCCCTGAGAGACTGTTCCAGCTGCTTGCGGTCCTTCTTGGGCATCGGGGCAAAGTCCACCACGATCTGCCCGCCAAGCCCGCGCAGACGCAACTGTCGCGGCAATGCGCGCGCTGCTGCAAGATTGGCCTTCAGCCCTGCCGCCGGCGAGACGTCGCGCCCGGTGTTCACGTCTACCGCAACCAGGGCACGGGTAGGCTCGATGAACACCGACGCCCCTCCGGACAGGCTGACCTGGGGGTCCACCAGCGCGTGGAGCGCATCGAGGACCCCATGCCGTTCGAACCCGCCCGGATCGGTCACGATCTCGTCGGGCACCGGGTCCGACCAGTCTCGCCAGGCCAGATGATGTGCGTCCGGCGCATCCAGAAGTAGCGCGGATCCCTCCCCTTCCGCATCCGCTTGAACGGCCATAGCCAATGCGAGGGTCTCCGAAATGTCTTCCCTGAGGGTGTCTTCATCCGCTTGCGCCGCAGCCGAGCGCAAGATCAGCCCGGTATCTGCCCCGTCCAGCACATCCTCGGCCAGCAGGCGCAGACTGGCGCGGCGCTCCTCTTCCCGGATCGACCGGGCCACGTTCACGCCCGGCGCATTCGGTGTCACGATCACATAGCGGCTTTTGTAGAGTACGCGGTCAGTGACGGGAACCGCCTTGCCCGGCTCCGCCACACCGGAGACCTGGACCAGCAGGCGATCCCCCGGACGGCGTGCGCTTCCGCCCCGCAGAAAGCCCATGGCCCCATCCAGCTTGACGAAGGCGCCGCCCTGCCCCTTCACGGGGCGGTCGATCACGGCACGGAAGATGGCGCCGGGCAGCGGCGGCGCGTCCTCGGCCGGATCGATGGCGAGGTCTTCTAGTCGCCCATCGGTCAGCCGCGCCGCCGCACGCCGCGCACCCAGATGGTCCAGAACGATCACATTGCCCTTCATCCAGCTTGCCTCGTGACACCCGCACTGCGCAGAGAAGCGGCGGTTTCGGCAAGTGGCAGGCCCACGACCGCGGTGTACGATCCGCTGATCCAGGGAATGAACGCGCCCGCAATGCCCTGGATGCCGTAGCCCCCGGCCTTGCCGCGCCACTCCCCACTGGCGAGATAGGCGTCGATATCCGCGTCCGTCAGCGGGAGCATGCGCAAGGTGGTGCTGACATCGCGCGCCAAGGTCCGTGTGGACGTGCGCACCGCGATGGCGGTGATGACCCGGTGACGCCGCCCGGACATCAGGCGCAAAAAGGCGCGCGCCTCTTCGGCATCTTCGGGTTTGCCAAGAATACGCAGACCGACACACACCGTCGTGTCGGCGGTCAGCAGCACCTCGTTCTCAGCCAGTTCGAGGGCCGCGGATTTCTCAACGGCCATGCGGCGCACATAGGCCAAGGGCCGCTCCCCGGGGTGCGGTGTCTCGTCGATATCCGCAGCACGGATCGCATCGGGCACATACCCGATCTGCGCCAGCAACTCCTGTCGGCGGGGCGATCCGGAACCGAGGATAAAGCGGGGCCCGGGGGGCACCGTTACTTGAAGCGGTAGTTGATCCGACCCTTGGTCAGATCGTAGGGGGTCATTTCGACCTGAACCTTGTCGCCTGCGAGGACGCGGATGCGGTTCTTGCGCATCTTGCCTGCCGTATGCGCAATGATTTCATGGCCGTTTTCAAGCTCGACCCGGAATGTCGCGTTGGGCAGGAGTTCCTTCACGACGCCGGGAAATTCGAGCAGTTCTTCCTTGGCCATGGTGTCTCCAGTTGTGGTTGACCGCGCAATGGCGGGCGAGGCACGATATGCGCGTGTTTGCGGCGTATTTCAAGGCGAAGTTTGCGGCAGCACGGGATTTGTAACAACCGCCGCACTGTCCGTGTCCGCAACTGGCACGGTGTTTGGTGTCACGGTTCGACTTGGGCCGGCCCGAACCGGTCCAGCATCCGCTCCCGGATCTGGTCGCGGGTCTGCCGATAAGCGCGCAGCTTGGCCTCCCGGCCCTCGGCAATGCCGACGGGATCCATGATCGGCCAGTATTCGACCGTCAGGTGAAAGAGCCGGGTCAGTTCGAGGGCCTGACGCTGGCTGGCCGGCGAGAGGGCCACGATCAGATCGAAGGACGAGAGATCGTCGCCCCAATTCTGCATGTCCTCGAAGGATCGGGTGCGATGGGCGTCCAGCGTCACGCCGATCTCGCTGCAGACGGTGACGGCAAAGCCGTCGATGTCGAGATCGTTCTTCACTCCGGCCGATTGCACATAGGCGCGCTGGCCGTAGTATTTCTTCATCATGCCCTCGGCCATGGGCGAGCGGATCGCGTTGTGATCGCAGCAGAACAGCACCGAGGAGGGGAAGGCCACGCCTCAAGCCCCGAAATGCAGCACGCAGATCAGGGTGAACAGCCGTCGGGACGTGTCGATATCCACCTCCGCCTTGCCATCGAGACGCTCCAGCAGGATGCGGGCGCCCTCGTTGTGGATACCGCGCCGGGCCATGTCGATCGCTTCGATCTGGCTGGGAGGGAGCTTCTTGACGGCGTCGAAATAGCTTTCGCAGATCTGCCAATAATCCTTCACCACTTGGCGGAATGGCCCAAGGGAGAGGTGGAACTCCGCGACCTGTGCGCCTTCGGGTCCGGTAACATCGAAGACCAGGCGCCGCTCGCGGATCGCAAGGGTCAGGCTGAAGGGACCGGGCGGCACGTCGCGGTCTTCGCGCGCGGGAAGTTTGAAGGAATTGTCCTCCAGGAGGTCGAAGATCGCGACCTTGCGCTCCTGCTCGATCTCGGGCGTCGGTGGCGGCAGGGCACTGTCGTCTATCGAGATGTCGATGAGATGGCTCATTCCGCGGCCTCCCCCCTGTTGAGCCGGTCGAGCCGGGCGCGCACGCTCAGGCCATGGGCCTCGAGGCTTTCGGAAATCGCAAGGCGTTCGGCCGCCGGGCCGATCTCGGCGAGGGCGGCGGGGGTCATTTTGGCAAGTGTCGTGCGTTTGACGAAATCCATCACCGACAGGCCCGAGGAGAAGCGCGCCGAGCGCGCGGTTGGCAGAACGTGATTGGGTCCACCGATATAGTCACCGATGGCCTCGGGCGTCCACGCCCCGAGAAAGATCGCCCCGGCATGGGTGATGTGTTCGGCGAGCCCGTCAGGGTCCGCGACGCACAGCTCCAGGTGCTCGGGTGCGATACGGTTGGACAACTCCGCCGCCTCGGCCAGGTCGCGCACGGTGATCACCGCGCCGAAATCCCGCCAGCTCGGCCCCGCAATGGCGCGCCGCTCCAGCGTTTCGAGCCGCGCCTCGACCGCCGCAGCCACGGCCTGTCCGAAGGCGGCATCGTCGGTGATCAGGATAGACTGGGCGCTTTCGTCATGCTCGGCCTGGCTGAGCAGGTCCACCGCGATCCAGTCAGGGTCGTTATCGCGATCAGCGATCACGAGGATCTCGGACGGACCCGCGATCATGTCGATCCCCACCCGCCCGAACACGCGCCGCTTGGCCGCCGCCACGAAGGCATTGCCGGGCCCGGTGATCTTGTCGACCGGCGCGATGGTCTCGGTGCCATAGGCCAGCGCGGCGATCGCCTGCGCCCCGCCGACCCGGTATACGGTGTCGACACCCGACAAGCTGGCCGCCAGCAGGACAAGCGGGTTGACCACCCCGTCCGGGGTCGGCGCACAGATCACCAGCCGCTCAACCCCTGCCACCTGGGCCGGGATCGCGTTCATCAGCACGCTGGAGGGGTAGCTTGCCAGCCCACCGGGCACATAAAGCCCTGCTGCCGAAACCGGGGTCCAGCGCCAGCCGAGTTCAGCCCCCGTGGGCTCGGTCCAGCGGGCATCCTGCGGCATCTGGCGCGCGTGGTAGGCGCGGATCCTTTCCGCGGCCAGTTCAAGCGCTGCGCGGTCTTCCTCGGATACTTTCGCGATTTCCGCCGCGATCTCTTCGGCGCTGAACGCGAGGGTCTGCGGTGTCAACGTCAGACGGTCGAACCGGGACGTCAGCTCGATCACCGCCGCATCGCCCCGGGCGCGGACATCGGCGATGATTCCCGCGACCGTGTCGTCCACATCCACCGCATCCTCGCGCTTCATGGTCAGAAGCTGTGCGAACGCGGCCTCGAAGCCGGCCTCGGCGCTGGACAGGAACAGGGGCATCGAGTGTCTCCTTCTTGGCCGATCTATTACCCGGCGCGGCACAGAGCCTCAAGGCAAGGCTCAATCGTGGGATGGGGCCTTGCGCGAGGGTGCGAGATAGGGACGGGTCACGTCCTGCAACGTGACGTTCAGGCATTCAACCTGCGCCGCGATGGCGCCATCGCCGGCAAGGATCAGCTCGACCGTGCCGCTGCCATCCTCCCCGGCGGCGAAGTTCAACGACAGGATCGAAAGGATGGTATCCGCATCTCCGCGCTGCACACCGGCGCTGCGGACCTTCAGCACATCGTCGATGACCAGCATGGACTGCACCCGCTCGACCGGACGGCCACGACGCTCCGCCCGGGGCTTGTCCTCCCAGCGGAAGCGATTGATGAGCAGGGCCAAACGCCGTTCCGACGCGCGCCAGGCGATCTCGGAGGCCGGAAACACCGCATCCTGGGTCAAGGCGGAGATGACCTGCAAATCGTCGGCATCTTCGGCCCGCAGTCGCAACGGGCGCTCGCCGCCCTCTTCGAAACGCGCATCCTCGGTCATGTTTCCTTCACCCGCTCGATCTGCGCGCCACAAGCGCTGAGCTTCTCTTCGACCCGCTCGTACCCGCGGTCAAGGTGATAGACACGACTGACGACGGTTTCGCCCTCGGCGGCGAGGGCCGCGAGGATAAGCGACACGCTCGCGCGCAGGTCCGTGGCCATCACCGGCGCGCCCTTGAGTTGTGGCACCCCGGTGACCGTGGCGGTCCCGCCATGGACGTCGATCCGCGCACCCATGCGGATCAGTTCGGGCGCATGCATGAAGCGGTTCTCGAAAATCCGCTCTTCGAGCACGGAAACCCCGTCCGCGGTGCACAGGAGCGCCATCATCTGCGCCTGCAAATCCGTAGGGAAGCCGGGGAAGGGTTCTGTGACCACGTCCACTGCCCCGACCCGGCCATTGGCGCGCTTGACAGTCAGGCCATGGGCGGTTTCGGACACATCGACGCCAGCCGCCGCGAGGCGCTCTGCAAAGGCTGCGACCAGGTCGAGCCGTCCACCGATCAACTCGACCTCTCCGCCAGTGATGGCCGGGGCCAGCATGTAGGTCCCCAACTCGATCCGGTCGGTCACCACTGGATGGGTCGCGCCGTGCAGCCGGTCCACTCCCTGAACCGTGATCCGGGATGTGCCCTCGCCCTCGATCTGCGCCCCCATCTTGCGCAGACACCGGGCCAGATCGACTATCTCAGGCTCGCGCGCAGCGTTTTTCAACACAGTGGTGCCCTTGGCGAGCGTGGCGGCCATCAGGATGTTTTCCGTGGCGCCGACGGACACGAACGGAAACTCGAACACAGCGCCCTTCAGGCCCCCGGGCGCCTTGGCGTGAACATAGCCGTCCGTCAGCGTCAGATCCGCGCCCAGCGCTTCCAATCCCTTGAGGTGCAGGTCAACGGGACGCGCGCCGATGGCGCAGCCCCCCGGAAGCGAAACAACCGCATGACCATCCCGCGCCAGCATCGGCCCCAGCACCAGGATCGAGGCCCGCATCTTGCGAACGATATCATACTCGGCGGTATGGTTGTCGATCCTGTGGCTGGATAGCGCCAGGACCTTACCGTCCTGCAGCGTGCTGACCTCGGCCCCGAGCGAGCGCAGCAATGCGGTCATCGTGGCGATGTCGCTCAGACGCGGCGCATTGGTCAGGGTCAGAGGCTCATCGCTCAGCAAGGTGGCCGGCATCAACGTCAGACAGGCATTCTTGGCCCCAGCAATGGGAATGGCCCCATGGAGGGGCACGCCCCCCCGGATCACGATCTGGTCCATATCCGCCTGTCCTTACGCCTGTTCCGAGCCATCGTCCGGCGCCGCGTCCTCGTTCGTCGAAGCCTGCCGCGCACGGGCCTGAGCCTTGCGTCGTTGCATATTGGCCTTGAGCGCAGCCTTCAAGCGCGCGTCGCGCGCAGCACGCGCCGACACAGACTTATCCACCGGTTCCTTCGGATCTTCTCGCCCCATATCGGTGTCTTAGACCAGTACGAAAAAACCGTCCAGATTGCGCTTGCGCCGCGCTAAGATTGCGCGTAATCAGCCGCCCATCGTGACATATCCACGACCCGTGCTGCTGTAGCTCAGAGGTAGAGCACTCCCTTGGTAAGGGAGAGGTCGAGAGTTCAATTCTCTCCAGCAGCACCATCTCGATTTTTGAGCCAGAATTTTGCCCTAAGTATATGAAAAGGAAAAGAAAATTTTGGTGTTCTATACATCCCATTTTGGAAGTACCGAAGCGGCCTCGAAAACGCCAGTCTAAGCACTAGCTGACGCATGGCGTGATCTCCATTTTTGTATATATTCCAATGTCTTGATAGGAAATTCAGGGCGAGTTCAATTCATTACTCCAGCCGTCCCTTCGGTGGGGCTGTTTTCTCCAGTCTCTCGGAAAGCACCAGCTTCTCACGCTCCAGCCTATCGATGCGCGCTTCGCAGGCCGCGACAACCGAGGCTTTTTCGGTTTCGACAAGCCGATCCAGAAGGTTCTCGATCTGGCGCTCAACATCGGCAAGCTGCTTCTTGAGCGCTTCCTTATCGCCTTGTGCTGACGCAAGCCGCATAAGCTGGCGCGTATGTCAAATAGCGAAGTATCGAACGGCAGCGCGGTCGGCTTGTTGCCGCCCTTTGTTGCGCAAACCCGCCCGGGACCGAGGAGCTCTAACCCCCAGCGCCGGACGCGCCCGTGATCGCCACGCAAGATCGACCTTGACGTAGAGACGGTGGGGCACCTATCTTAAAACTTGTCGCGCGGCATTTTTTGAAAATTCAGGTGTTAAGATGGCTCAGCCGAAAATTCGCAATATGGAAGAATTTGCGGCAATCAGCGGCATCTCCCGCCCAACCGTGTCGAAATACTTCAACGACCCCGACAGCGTCCGGGCCACCTCCCGCAAGAAGATCGAAGCCGCGCTAGCCAAGCACGCCTACGAGCCGAACGTCTTCGCCATGAACCAGAACCGGCGCAAGACCAAGAATATCGGCGTTCTTGTGCCGAACCTGGCCGACCCGTTCTTCTCGGAGATCGCGCGGCGCGTCGAATTAGCCTGCATTGAGGCAGGCTACAGCCCGATCCTGCTCAGCTCCCACGGCAGCCCGGACCGGGAGCGCGACAACCTAAAGTCCCTCCGATCACTGAAACCCGCCGGCGTCTTGCTGGCCCCCTTTGGCCGGAGACTGTCGGACCGGGAGGCCGTGCGGGCCTTCAGCGAGGATTTTCCGCTGGTCCTGTTCGACGCCAACATGCCCGAGACCGGGCAGGCCTTCGTCGGCACGAACCATATTCAAAGCATTGACCTTATGGTGGAATACTTGTGTCGCAGCGGTGAGCCACCCTGTTTTTTCGAAATGAAGCACCCCACCCATCCGAACGCCTTCGTGCATCGGCACGCCTATATCGAGAGCATGGAACGGCACGGGGAAACGCCCCACGTGCACCAAGCCGAGGGCGGCGGCTGGAATTTCGAGGAGATCGGCAGCACCGAAGGCGGGCGCCTGCTTGCAGAGGGGGCGTTCGAGACCAACACGATCCTGTGCAGCAACGACCGGCTGGCCATCGGGATGCTGTCAGCGGCATATCGACTGCACCTGCCCGTGGGCCACGGCCCCGACTGCAAGATCCGGATCGCCGGACATGACGACCACCCGTTCTCGCGCTTCACATGCCCACCCCTGACCACGATCGCACAGGATTACGAGGCCATTGCGATTCGAGCCGTGCGGACATTGTTCCGCATCCTCGAGGATGCTGGCCACCTCCCCGCGCGCGAAGAAACCTTGTTCGAAGGTCGCCTGATTATGCGAGATTCCGCATAAAGCGTTGAAAAAATGAGCTACCTATAAATTTTACGCGCGCAAATTCTAGTTTGACTTCGCGTCACCTCATTGGTTAAGGTCAATGACATCATCCAACGAGGAGGAACTTTCCGGATGTCCTTGAAGAACGCACTTTACGCGGCCACCGCCCTGACCCTTGTAAGCTCGGGCGCTATGGCAAGCGAAAACCTGGTAATCGCAACCGTCAACAATGGCGACATGATCCGGATGCAGGGTCTGACCCAGGATTTTACCGACAAGACCGGCCACACGGTCGAGTGGGTGACCCTCGAAGAGAACGTCCTGCGCCAGCGCGTCACGACGGATATTGCTGCCAAGGGCGGCTCCTTCGACATCATGACCATCGGCATGTACGAAACTCCGATCTGGGGCGCCAATGGCTGGCTCGTGCCGCTGGACGATCTGTCCGCGGACTACAACGCCGACGATATTCTGCCCGCGATGCGCGCCGGTCTGAGCCATGACGGCACGCTCTATGCTGCGCCGTTCTACGGCGAAAGCTCCATGATCATGTACCGCAAGGACCTGATGGAGAAGGCCGGGCTGGAAATGCCCGATGCGCCGACCTGGCAGTTCATCCGCGAAGCGGCCGCCGCCATGACCGACCGCGAGAACGACATCAACGGCATCTGCCTGCGCGGCAAGGCCGGCTGGGGCGAAGGCGGCGCGTTCATCACCGTCACCGCGAACTCCTTTGGCGCGCGCTGGTTCGACGAGGACTGGAACGCCCAATTCGACCAACCCGAGTGGAAAGAGGCGCTGGAATTCTTCGTCGGCATGATGAACGAGTCCGGGCCGAACGGCTACGCCACCAACGGCTTCAACGAGAACCTGAACCTGTTCCAGCAGGGCAAGTGCGGCATGTGGATCGACGCCACGGTGGCGGCGTCCTTCGTGACCAACCCCAACGACTCGACCGTGGCCGACCAGGTGGGCTTCGCCCTCGCCCCGAACAGCGAGGGCATCGAGAAGCGCGCGAACTGGCTCTGGGCCTGGGCCCTGGCGATCCCCGCCGGCACGCAGAAGGCCGATGCCGCCAAGGAATTCATCGAGTGGGCCACCTCGACCGATTATATCGAGTTGGTGGCCGCGAACGAAGGTTGGGCCAACGTGCCTCCGGGTGCGCGGACCTCGCTCTATGAGAACGAGAACTACAAGGACATTCCGTTCGCCAAGATGACCCTGGATTCGATCCTGGCTGCCGATCCGACCGACCCGACCGTGGACCCGGTGCCCTATGTTGGCATCCAGTTCGTCGCTATCCCCGAATTTGCGGGCATCGCCACCGAAGTCAGCCAGGAATTCTCCGCCGTCTATGCCGGTCAGCAGACCGTCGAAGAGGCGCTTGAGAAAGCCCAGGCCCTGACCAACGACGCCATGGAAGCCGCCGGCTACCGCTAAGCACTCCTCCCCCCGGGGCGCGCGGTTGGCCCGCGCCCCGGGACTTTCATTCCCGAAAATCGCAGCTCCCGTTCCAGATAGCCTGTCGGCGATCAACAGAGGAGGTATGCCTGATGGCAACCAAACATTCCCGATCAGCGGCGCGCCTGATGATGGCTCCGGCGGTCATCCTGCTCCTCGGCTGGATGCTTGTCCCCCTGACAATGACCCTGCTGTTCTCGTTCAAGCAGTATCTGCCCCTGCGGGGTGGCGACCTGGGTTGGGTGGGATTTGACAACTACATTCGTTTCGTTTCTTCGAGTGCCTTCTGGCCCTCGGTTACAGCCACCTTGATCATCGTCGGTGGCGTGCTGGCGATCACGATTACCCTGGGCGTCTTGCTCGCGATCCTTCTCAACCAGCCGATGTGGGGTCAGGGCGTTGTCCGGATCCTGGTGATCGCGCCCTTCTTCGTGATGCCCACCGTATCCGCACTGGTCTGGAAGAACATGTTCATGGATCCGACCAACGGGCTGTTGGCGCATCTGTGGCGCTTCTTCGGGGCCGAGCCGGTTTCGTGGCTGTCGGAGGCCTCGATGACCTCGATCATCATGATCGTGTCCTGGCAATGGCTGCCCTTCGCGACGCTCATCCTGCTGACGGCGATCCAGTCGCTCGACAGCGAGCAGCTGGAAGCCGCCGAGATGGACGGGGCCCCGCCGGTGAAACGCTTCGCCTTCATCACCCTGCCCCACCTGAGCCGCGCCATCACCATCGTGCTGCTCATCCAGACGATCTTTCTGCTGGCGATCTTCGCCGAGATCTTCGTGACCACGGGCGGCGCCTTCGGCACACGGACGCTCACTTACCTGATCTTCCAACGCGTGCTCGAAAGCCAGAATGTCGGCCTCGGCTCTGCCGGAGGGGTGTACGCAATCATTCTCGCCAATATCGTTGCCATCTTCCTGATGCGCATCGTCGGCAAGAACCTGGACGCGTGAGGAGGACATCATGGCCCGCGCAGTTACCCAACAACGCAAGCTCATCAATACCACCCTGGCCTGGGGCATCGGACTGCTAATCTTCTTCCCGATCCTCTGGACCATCCTGACCAGCTTCAAGACCGAGGCCACGGCGATTGCAGACCCGCCCGTGTTCCTGGCGTTCGACTGGACACTGGAGAACTATACCGCGGTCCTGGAACGGTCGAACTACGCCAAGTTCCTGTGGAACTCGATCATCATCGCCGGGGGCTCGACCATCCTCGGCATCATGATCGCGGTTCCCGCGGCCTGGTCCATGGCCTTTGTGCCCTCGCGGCGCACCAAGGACATCCTGCTGTGGATGCTGTCGACCAAGATGCTGCCGGCGGTGGGTGTGCTCTACCCGATCTACCTGATCTGCATCGAGCTTGGCATTCTCGACAGCCGTGTCGCCCTCGTGGTCATCCTGATGCTGATGAACCTGCCGATCATCGTCTGGATGCTCTACACCTATTTCAAGGAAATCCCCGGCGAGATCCTGGAGGCCGCCCGCATGGACGGCGCGTCCCTGAAGGAAGAGATCCTCTACGTGCTCACGCCCATGGCGATCCCGGGCATCGCCTCGACCCTGCTGCTGAACTTCATCCTGGCCTGGAACGAGGCGTTCTGGACCCTGAACCTGACGGCGGCCAATGCAGCCCCCCTGACGGCCTTCATCGCCAGCTATTCCAGCCCCGAAGGCCTGTTCTTTGCGAAACTCAGTGCAGCCTCGACCATGGCCATCGCACCGATCCTCATCCTCGGCTGGTTCAGCCAGAAGCAACTCGTCAGCGGCCTCACCTTCGGCGCTGTGAAATAAGGACCTAGACCCATGGGACAAATCAAGCTCAACCAGGTGACGAAAAGCTTCGGCGACGTGGAGGTCATTCCGCCTCTGGATCTGACCATCGAGGATGGCGAGTTCGCAGTGTTCGTCGGCCCCTCGGGCTGCGGCAAGTCCACCCTTCTTCGCCTGATCGCGGGGCTGGAGGACATCACCTCGGGCCATATCGAGATCGACGGCAAGGATGCGACCAATGTGCCCCCGGCCAAGCGCGGCCTGGCGATGGTGTTCCAATCCTACGCGCTCTATCCGCATATGTCGGTGCGCAAGAACATCGCCTTCCCGATGAAGATGGCGGGCATCGACGAGGCCGAGCAACAGCGCCGGATCGACGCCGCCGCCAAGGCGCTGAATCTCACAGACTATCTCGACCGCCGTCCGGGCCAGTTGTCCGGCGGCCAGCGCCAGCGGGTGGCCATCGGTCGCGCCATTGTCCGCGAACCAGCGGCGTTCCTCTTCGATGAGCCTCTGTCGAACCTCGACGCGGCTCTGCGGGTGGGGATGCGGCTGGAAATCTCCGAGTTGCACAAGCGGCTGGAGACAACGATGATCTACGTCACCCACGACCAGGTCGAAGCCATGACCATGGCCGACAAGATCGTGGTTCTGCGCGCCGGTCATATCGAGCAGGTGGGCTCGCCGCTGGAGCTGTACCACAGCCCCCGCAACGAGTTCGTCGCCGGCTTCATCGGCTCGCCCAAGATGAACCTCATCAAGGGGGCCGAGGCCGCAAAGCACGGGGTCGCCACCATCGGCATCCGCCCCGAGCATACGGACGTCAGCACCACCGAGGGGCTGTGGGAAGGTCGTGTCGGGGTGGCCGAGCATCTCGGCTCCGACACCTTCCTGCACATCCACGGCGTGCCGGATTGCGACCCGATGACCGTGCGCGTGGATGGCGAGTTGCCGGTCAAGCATGGCGACAAGATCTTCCTGACGCCGCAGCTGGACAAGCTGCACAAGTTCGACGCCCAGGGCCTGCGGGTTTCCTGATGCATCCGGCTGTGAACTCAGCCCCGATCACGGAGGCCGCCCGGGGGATCGGGCGACCCGATGACCCGCGGGTTCTCGACATCACGGTCGACCGCACACCTTGCCTACCAGGCACCGCGGCCTGGCAGTTCATCGCCAATGGTGGCGCTGAAAAGACCGCTGATAGGATCAGCGGTGTGGGGCGACGCGGAAAACGCTTCGGGGAGAGGCATGACGCCAACCCGGCAGCGACGCTCGACCGGATCGGGCACAAAGTCACCCTCAGGGCGCGCTCGCCCGGCGCAATAGGTAACGAATACCGGGGCGGCATCGGTGCTTTTCGCACCGAACATGCGCAAGACGCCCCGGGCCAGAAGACCATGAAAATCGGCGCCACTGTTCCCTATGGATACACGGGCCCCGCAGAAGACCTGACCGGCATGGCGGTGTCCCCGACCTCGGAGGAGGCCGATGCTATCGTCGCGCAAACCTGCAACGTGGATGGTGGACAATGGATCAGCTGATCTCCCTCTCGAACGCGACCCTGGGGCAACTGGCCATCGAACGCCCCCGATACGACCGGAGCCGTCTGACGCCCGGGATCGTGCATATCGGCGTCGGCAATTTCCACCGGGCCCACCAGGCCTGGTACCTGCATCGCCTGATGCAGGCGGGCCAAGCGCTCGACTGGGCGATCATCGGCGCAGGGGTGCGCCCCTATGACGCGGCCATGCGCGACAAGCTCCTGGCGCAGGATTGCCTGACCACCCTGATCGAACTTGCCCCCGACAACGTCTCGGCCGAGGTGGTCGGCTCGATGATCGACTACCTGCCCATCGTGGACGGCAACGGCCCGCTCATCGCCCAGATGGCGGACCCGGCGATCCGGATCGTCGCCATGACCGTCACCGAGAGCGGCTATTACATCGACCCGGTAACCAAGGGGTTCGATGCCTCGCACCCGGATCTCGTCCATGATGCGGCGCAGCCGGACCGGCCGCGCACAGCCTTCGGCGCCATCGTCGCTGCCCTCCGGGCGCGACGGGCCGCGGGCCACGGTCCCTTCACCTGCCTGAGCTGCGACAACCTGCAGGGCAATGGCGATATCCTGCGCCAGACCGTGGTCTCTCTTGCGCGCCTGACCGATCCGGCACTGGCCGACTGGATCGACACCCATGCCAGTTTCCCCAATTCCATGGTCGATTGCATCGCGCCGGCCACCGGCCCCAAGGAGCTGGCCCTTGCTGCTCAGTTCGGCATCCGGGACGTGGCTGTCGTCACCCACGAAGCCTTCCGCCAATGGGTGATCGAGGATGAGTTCTGCGCGGGCCGCCCCAACTGGGACGCGGTCGGGGCGACCTTCTCCGACGATGTGCATGCCTACGAGACAATGAAGATCCGCATTCTGAACGCGGGCCACCAGGTGTTGGCGAATGCGGGCGAGAATCTCGGGATCGAGACGATTTCCGGCTGCATGGCCCATCCCGGCATCGCAGCCTTCTTCGGCAAGGTGCAGCGGGAAGAGATCGCGCCGACGGTCGCCCCGGTCCCCGGCAAGACGCCTGCTTCCTATGTCAACCTGATCGAAACCCGCTTTGCCAACCCGCGGATCGTCGACACGACCCGGCGCGTGGCCTTCGATGGCTCAGCCCGGCATCCCGGCTTTGTCCTGCCGATCGTACGGGACCAGCTTGCGGCCGGACGCTCTGTCGAGGGTCTGGCGCTGGTCGAGGCGCTCTGGGCGCGGATGTGCGCCGGGGTGCGCGAGGACGGGACCGAGATCGCGCCGAACGACCCGCTCTGGGACAGGCTTGCCCCCGTGGCTCGCGCGGCGCGGACCGATCCGGCGCTCTGGCTCGGGCAAACCGGGCTCTACGGTGATCTCAAGCAATCGGAACCCTTCGCGGACGCGTTCTGCGCCTGGCTCGTGCTGATCTGGGACAAAGGCTGCGAGGCGGCCCTGCGCCGCTATATCACCGGCACGGAGCGGCACACGGCCACGGCGTCCTGAGCCCGCGCTCGCCCGCCCAGTACCAACCCGATGTCAGCCGAAGCGCACGCCTTGCGCTGCCAGGCTCCCTCAAGGTCAGGGCCCCCTCGTTGACCAGCCACCGCCGCAACACGAAGCTGCGCGCCCCGCTTCTGTGCATCGGGTCTGCCTCGGCGATTGCCTGCGCCGCGTCAAGCGAAACAACACGATAGATGATCAGGCCCATCCCCTCCATCATCTCGCCGCTCTCATCGGAGACCGGTCCCGCAAGAAAGAGCGCTCCGCTGGCTTCCTGGTGCGCCTGGTACGCCAGATGCGCGGGAAGGTTCGCGCGCACATCTTCCGGCGCCCCGGCCGGGCTCGAGATCACCGCGTAAAGCTCCTCGGCCAAAGCGCCCCTGCTTTTTGCTTCGGATTTATGGTCTGCCCATGCGCGCATCTGCGAGATTTCTCCCGCCCTGCAAAAAATCGATTTTATTTTACCCAGAGCCCGTTTATCGTCAAAAGAAGAGTCGAGCAAGCGGGAGAGGTATCCATGCGGTTTCTTGTTGGGCATGTCCAAGGCCAGCCGGGCGTCTTTGCAATCGTTGAAGAGGCGGCAACAAACCTGACCGCCCTGATGCCGGAAATCGGCACCGACCTGATGGCGCTGACCCGTGATCCCGAGCTTGTGACGAAGGCCGCAGGCCTCGTTGGACAGGGCCCGCAGACTCAAGTGGCCGACATCACCCCCGCCCTGCCCATCGCGCATCCCGGCACCATCATCTGCCTTGGCCTGAACTATGTCGAACACATCCGCGAAGGTGGCTACGAGATTCCGGGCTATCCGGCCCTGTTCATGCGGGGGCGCAACTCGATCATGCCCTCCGGCGCCCCCATGGTGCGCCCCGCCTGCTCCGAGACACTGGATTACGAAGCCGAACTGATGCTGATCGTCGGCGAGGGCGGCCGCCACATCCCCGAGGACGCGGCGCTGGAGCATGTCTTTGGATACACCACCTTCAACGACGGCTCCGTGCGGGAATACCAGCGCAAGACTCACCAATGGACTCCGGGCAAGAATTTCGACGCGACCGGGGCCGTCGGCCCCATCGTGGTGACCCCGGACGAGTTGCCAGAAGGCGCGAAGGGGCTGAAGATAGAGAGCCGTGTGGGCAATGAGATCCTGCAATCCTCCAACACTGAAAACATGATCTGGGGCGCGGCCAAGACCCTCTCGATCATCTCGGAATACACCACGCTGGAGCCCGGAGACCTGATCGCGCTCGGCACACCGCCCGGCGTCGGCCATGCCAAGAAGCCCGGCCCCCGCTGGCTGCGTCCCGGAGAAGTGATCGAGGTGGAAATCGAAGGCATCGGGACCTGCGCCAACCCGGTGGTGGACGAGACCGCCATGGCGGCAAGAAAGGCGGCGGAGTGATGAGCGCCCCGGCGCAATCCCAGACCGATCTGCGCACGCAGGCGCAGGAGGCAGTGCGCGTCCTGCGCCGCCGCAAGCCGCGTCTGGACGACGATGCCATCGACCTGTTCCTGCGCGATGCGCGCTCGCATTATGCCTGGACCGACCGCCCGGTCAGCGACGAGATGCTGCACACGCGGTTCGAGATCGCCATCGCCGGACCGACCAGCATGAACACCTGCCCGGCGCGGTTCCTTTTCGTGCGCAGTGACGCCTAGAAAAACCACCTGGCCAAGTCGCTCAATCCCAAGAATGTCGACAAGATGCGCAGAGCGCCGGTGACCGCGATCATCGCATGGGACCCGCTCTATTGGCAGAAGCTCGACTTTCTCTTCTCGCCCGAAGACCGCAAGCCGCTCTTCGACGGGAACAAAGACTACGCCAACAACACCGCGTATCGCAACTCCACCCTGCAGGGCGCGTATTTCATGATCGCGGCCCGTGCCATGGGTCTGGACGTGGGTGCGATGTCCGGGTTTTCAAACCAGATCGTGGATAAGGAGTTCTTTGCCGAGAATGGCTGGAAGTCGAACTTCCTGTGCAACATCGGCTACGCGGACGAAGCCGCCCTGTTCCAGAAACTGCCACGTTTCGCCTTTGACGATATATGCGAGATACTGTGAGGGCTGATGGCGGTGCGCGCGAAGACAGGACACCACCATCGGACAGGCTCACATCCCCCTGATCGCGTGCACCCCGCGCCCAGGCTCGGTGCAGGACTGGTTCCGCACAGACGGACCCGCGGCCGGCCCCTCGCTAAGACCGGCAATTACAAGATGGACTGGATGGAGAACTATGGTGGCACCATCGTCAAGCCCAAGGGCATGCTCGAAGGCGTGAAGCTGGGCCTCGGGGACATCGGCATCGTCACGACCATCTTCTACAGCTCCAAACTTCCTAGCCAGACTACCAGGTGTTCTCCCGCGCGCCGATCTCGGGGCTGTCGGATCTCGAACGGACCAAGGTCGCCGGCGCGGGCATGAACCTGCGCTATCTCGAAGGGATCGAGGGGTGCGCGGTGGCCGCACAGCCCGGCACGGAGATGCGCAACGCCTACATGAAAAAGCTGGTCGAGGCCGGGTTCACCCCGGTGCGTGACTGATCCGGCGACACAGCGACCAACTGATCAGGCGTCAGGCCCGATGACCCTTTTCGCAAGAATTGCCAGCGGCATTGCCATGGCGGCAAATGCCGCTGGCACCTTCGTGGTCGTAGCGCTGATCGCCGTCGTCAACTACGACATCGTGGCGCGCGGGCTGTTCAACAAACCCTTCCTCGGCGCGGTCGAGGTGGTGCAATTCTCGATGGTTCTCATCGTGTTTCTGCAACTGCCGGACGTGATCCGCGTCGGACGCCTGACCCGCTCGGACGGGTTCCTGATGCTGATGCCGGCGCGTCGCCCCGCCCTCGGCAGCCACCTGAGCCAGGTGATCGATCTGATCAGCGCGCTTTTCATGGTGCTGGTCGCCATCGCGATCTGGCCAGAGTTCGTCGATATGTGGGCAACCAAGAACTACTTCGGCGCCCGGCGTCTTCACTGCCCCGTGGTGGCCGGTCAAGCTCGTGATCTTCCCGAGCGCCTGCCTGTGCACGGTGCATGTCCTGCTGCACATCTTCACACAGACCGGAGACGCGGTCCCCCATGAGGAAAGCGGCTCATGAGCCCCGTCGAGATCGGCCTCTTCTCCATCGTCGCGATCATCGCGCTGATCTATCTCGGCGTCGATATCCCCATTGTCCTGGGCCTCGTCAGCTTCATCGCGATCTGGATCTTGCGCGACAGCATGGACCTGTCCTTTGCGCTGCTGAAGATCGCCATCGGCGACAGCGCTATGGGATACACCTTCGCCACCATTCCGCTCTTCACCTTCATGGGGCTGATCGTGTCCAGGGCCGGGCCTGGTGCGGATATCTACTCGGCCATGAACTAGGGGTTCCGCCGCATCACCCGGGGGATCGGCATGCCCACGGTGGGGGCCAACGCGGTCTTTGCCGCCGTGACTGGGTCCTCCATCGCCTCGGCCTCGGTGTTCTCGAAGATGTCCGTGCCCGAAATGCTGCGCCATGAGTACAATCCGCGCTTTGCCGTGGGGGTGGTCGCGGGATCCTCGGTGCTGGGCATGATCATCCCGCCCTCGGCGATGCTGATCATCTATTCCTTCGTGGCCGAGCAATCGGTGGTCGAGATGTTCCTCGCCTGTGTCATGCCCGGGCTGCTGTTGGCAGCGGCCTATGTCGTGGCGATCTGGTTCATGGGGCGCTTCACGCCGGCCTTCGTCGGCGGCACCAAGATCGAGACGAGCGACCTGATGCCTTGGTCGGAAATCGCGGCGAAACCCTGCCGATCCTGGCGCTGATCCTCGTGGTGCCGGGCGGGATCTATACCGGCTGGACAACCCCGGTCGAGGCGGGGCGGCCGGATCTCTGCTCGGCATCGTGATCGCCGCCGCCCGCGGGCGGTTCAACCTCACCTCCTTCTGGGAAACGGTGATCGAGACCGGCCATATCACCGCCGCCATCCTGTTTTTGATCACCGCTGCGTCGATGTATGCCCGGATGCTCGGCCTCGCAGGCCTGCCGAACGAAATGCAGACCATCCTGGCCGAGAACGACCTCGAAGCTTCTGGATCATGTTCCTCCTGGTGGTGCTGATGCTGTTTCTAGGCACGATCCTCGACACCGCCTCGATCATCCTGATCGTCGTGCCGCTCTTCCTGCCGCTGATCGACACCATGGGGCTGAGCCTTGTGTGGTTCGGCATCGTCGCAGTGGTCGCCGCCGAGATCGGCCTGTTGACCCCGCCGCTGGGCTCAGTTGTTTCGTGATCAAGGCCACGCTCGACGATGATCAGATCGCGCTCAAGGACGTGTTCCTTGGCGCCCTGCCCTTCGCCTTCGTGATGCTGCTGGTGCTGATCCTGCTGATCCGCTTCCCGGCCCTGAGCCTTGCCATCCTGAACTGAGGAGAGCCTGATGAGAAACGTCACCGAGAACACCCTCACCGACGCGTTCGAGGCCTATTTCGACCCCGACACCGACCCGCGGCTCAAGGAGGTCGTGACCGCCCTGACCCGCCACCTACATGCATTTGCCAGGCAGGTGAACCTGACCCACGCTGAATGGGACCAGGGCATTCAGTTTCTCGAACGCATGACCGAGTTCACCACTTGGGAGCGGCATGAGTTCGTCCTGCTGTCGGACGTTCTCGGCCTGTCTTCGCTGGTGGACATGATCAACACGGTGCCGGGCGGGACCAGCTCCTCGGTGCTCGGGCCCTTCCACGTGAGCGGCTCGCCCAGGATCCCCATCGGCCATGACCTTAAACGCCACTACCCCGGCCCGGTCCTGCTGGCGACAGGCGTGGTTCGCAGTATCGATGGCACGCCCATCGCAGGGGCCGAGTTGGACACTGGCAAACCGCCCCGACCGGCCTCTATTCCAGCGAGGACGCGGTCTTCGGCGTGCGGTCGGATCTGATCATACAGGACGTGGAACAACCCGCGGGCACCTTCCCCGCCGAGGGGTTCGATCTCTCGGGCAAGGTGGACCGCTCCTGGCTCAAGGTCGAATTCGACGTCAGACTGGTCGCCACCTAGCTGAGCGCGCCATCGCCCAGAAGCCCTGCGAGAAAGGCGCCGGTCATCTTGTAGTGGCTGATCAACGCCTCCCGGGCGCGGTCCACATCCCGCGCGACGGCCGCATCGAGGATCGCATGATGCTCATCGCTCACATCCCGGCGCCGGTAGTCCAGCGCATTCCCGGCCAGGTACCTGTAACGGATGTTGAGGTCATAGAGCTGCGAGCAGAATTTCAGCAAGATAGGCGACGGCGCATTGGCCAGCAGCGCCATGTGGAACTCTTTGTGGCGCTGCTCGAACATCTCGCTGCCGGCCTGCTTGGCGCGCTGCATCCGGTGATGGGCCAGCACGACGCCCTCCTCCCAAACCTCCGTGGCCCGCGCGATGCTCTCGCCCAGCGCCAGCTCCTCCAGCGTGCAGCGCAGGCTGAGGATCTCCTGGAAGTTCTCGGCACTGATCTCCGCGGTGCGAAACCCACGCTGGTCGATCCGCTCCACCAGGTTGTCCGAGGTCAGCAGGCTCAGCGCCTCCCGGATCGGCGACGCCCCGGTGTCCAACTTGCGCCGCAAGGCGTCGATCTTGAGCTTTTCGCCAGGCCGCAAGACGCCGGTGACGATCATGTGGCGCAACATTTGATAGGCGCGCTGTGTCGCCGACCCCTCGCCGGGTCGCGTGTCGAAACCTTGAATGGTCATGCGCGCTCCTTGGAACCGCCGAATTTGCGTGTGGCCTGACAATAAAACGATATATGCTCCGAGATCGAGAAAAATCGATGTTTTGGATGTCGATGTCGCGGCGAGCCAACCGTCCAGCGATCCACCCCTGCGCTGCCGCGCCACCCCCTGCTCTGGCAAAAAACCCGTTTACGCGCCCAGCGCAGCCACGCATCGTGGTGCCATGACCGTCTCGACCCCCAAGCCGTTCCTCGCGCGCGTCAGCGACGCGTTGCCCGACCTGCACCCCAGCGAGCGCAAGCTGGCGGAACTGGTGCTCGACTTTCCCGGCGAGATGGCGGGCTACACGGCCACCGAGATCGCCGAACTGGCCAATGTGTCGAACGCCACGGTGTCCCGCTTCGTGCGGCGCATCGGCTATGGGTCGTTCGACGAGGCGCGCCGCGCGGTCCGCGACGAGCAGCAGGCCGGGACCGCCCTGTTGCGGATGTCCGCGGACACGCCCCAGAGCGGCGGCGCGGTCGCGCGTCATCTCATGGCCTCCCAGCAGAACCTCGAGCTGACCTATGGCGGGTTGGACGACACCGTGATCGACTACCTTGCCGAAGCGATGATCGCCGCGCCCCGGGTCTGGTTCGTCGGGTTCCGCGCCGGGCAATCCTTCGCGCAATATCTCGGCTGGCAATGCTCCCAGGTGCTGCCCCTGGTCACCGTGCTACCCCGCGCGGGAGAGACACTGGCCGAAAGCTTCGCCTCGCTCGATGCGCGCGACGTGGTCTTCCTGGTCGCCCTGCGCCGCAAGCCGAAGCTGACCCAAGCGGTCGCGGAGGCGACGAAACAGGCCGGCGCGGCCCTTGCGGTGCTCGCGGATGGCCCCACTCCCGACCTCGCAGGCGCGGACTGGCACCTGACATCGGCGACCTCGACCACCGCGCCGTTGATGAACCATGTCAGCAGCATGGCGGTCTGCAACCTGATCGGCGCGCGGATCATCGAATTGTCGGGCGCGGCCGGCCGCGCGCGGATGGCCGCGATCGAGGAAAGTCACCGGCGCTTCGACGAGCTTTAGCCGTGCTTCCCCCAAGGGAGCCGCCCCCTGGCACCCGGGGCTCCCCCTGCCTGTTTCCCGACGTCAGTCGATAAAAACCGCCGGATTTCGCGGCAGATCACGTCTCGTCGCAAGAAACGGTGTGAAAAATTTATTTCTCCGTGGTAGTGTTTGAAAAATGGTTTTCATAATCAGGTATCGATTCGTCCCTCCTCACCGAGATTGAAAGGACCACACCATGACCACTTCCCGTCTTGCCCTGATCGCTGCGGCCAGCGCGATGCTCATGCCGGCGGCCGCCGCCGCCGAAGCCGTCATGCAGATCAACTCTTCCCTGCCCGAAGGCTCCTTCGCCCATGTCTTCCTGCAAGAGTACGAGCAGCGCCTGGAGGCCGCCGCCCCGGGCGAGATCGACGTGCAGATCTTCATGTCCAATACTTTGGGCAAGGAAGAAGACGTCCTGCAGGGCCTCGGTTTCGGCACGCACCAGGCCTCGCTTTCCGCCTCCGCCGTGGCACAGGTGAACAACCGCACCTCGATCTTCGATCTGCCCTACCTGTTCGAGGACCGCGCCGCCGTACAGACCTTCATCGACAGCCCGGCGGGCGAAATGCTGGCCGACGGCTTCGACGTCACAGGCATGGTGCTGGCGGCCATGTGGGACAACGGGTTCCGACAGATCACCAACAATGTGCGCCCCATCGTGACCCCCGCTGACCTCGACGGTCTGAAAATCCGCACCCCCACCAACCGCCAGCGGGTAGAGATGTTCAACACCCTCGGCGCCAACGCCACGCCGCTTTCGTTCGGGGAGGTCTACTCCGCCCTCGACCAGGGCACCATCGACGGCCAGGAAAACCCCGCCAACGTGGTCGAGACTGCAAAGCTCTTCGAGGTGCAGGGCTACATGTCCCTGACCAACCACGTCTATCTGCCCACCTTTTTCGTGATCGGCGAGCCGTTCCTGAACTCGCTCACGCCAGAGTTGCGCGAGACCGTGATCTCGGTCGCCAAGGAGGTCGGTCCGTGGAGCTTCGAGTGGGGCGAAAAAAGCGATACAGAGACCATCGCGGCCTTGCAGGAGAAGCTGGAGGTCAACGAGATCGACTTCGCGGCGTTCCAGTCTGCCGCAGCGCCGCTCTATGACAGCCCGACCTTCGTGGACGTGATCGGCGCCGATATGATCGCGGCGACGAAAACCGCCCTCGGCATCGAATAAACCCGCCGCAGGAGCCCACGGAATGGATCGCCTGGATACCGTCATCGACACCGCCGACCGCTGGCTCGGCGCGGTTCTGGACGTGATGGTAATCACGCTCGCGGGGCTCTTGCTGCTGCTTCTGAACTGGGCGGTCTTCGCCCGGTTCATCCTCAACGACAGCGTCTCTTGGGGGGAGGAGTTGCCCGCCCACCTGCTGGCCATGCTGACCTTCATCGGCGCGGCCTACCTGACGCGGACCAATGAACACCTCGGCTTCGACGCAGTGTTGCGGGTGATGCCGCCGGGGATGCAGCGTTGGGTGACTGCGCTCAATCTGGTCCTGATGGGGGCGTTCGGCGCGATGCTCGCCTGGTACGGCGGGATCGCAGCGGCCAGCTTCGGGGCCCGCTCGCTGATCTCCGTAGACCTGCCGATGATGCTGTTTCGGGGGGCAATGCCGCTCGGGGGTGCGTTGATCGCGCTGTTCTGCGCGGTGCGGCTCGCCGGGATCGTGACCGGGCGGATCGATCCGCTCGACCTCTTGCCGGAAAGTGACGCCTGATGTTCCTGGACCCTGGATGGATCATCCTGATCCTGCTCGTCGTGCTGCTGATTGCCGGGCTGCCGATTGCCTTCGTGCTCGGCGTGACCGCGGCGGTGATGATCCTGCTCGACCCCGCCGTGGTGCCGCAGATCATCGGCCTGATTCCCTTCGGCGGGGCCAACAACTACCTACTGGTGGCGGCGTTGTTGTTCATGATCGCGGGCGAGATCATGAACCAGGGCAAGATCGCAGAGAAGCTTATTGCCTTCGCCTCCTCGCTGGTGGGCCATATCCGGGGCGGGCTGGCCCATGTGAACATCCTCACCTCGCTGTTTTTCTCGGAAATCTCCGGCACCGCCACGTCGGATGCCGCCGCCATCGGCTCGGTCATGATCCCCCAGATGCGCAAGCGCGGCTACCCGGCCGCCTTCGCCGCCGCGGTCACCTCGACCTCGGCGACCATGGCGATCATCGTGCCGCCCTCGCTGAACCTGATCCTGTATGCCTATGTGGCGAACGCCTCGATTGCCGAGCTTTTCGCCGCCGGGATCGTGCCCGGGTTCCTCGTCTGCGGCCTGCTGATGGGCACGGCCTATATCATCTCGGTCAAGCGCGGCTATCCGACCGAAGGCGCGTTTTCCTGGGGCCGCGTGGCCGAGACCGGCAAGGACGCGGCCATCCCCCTCACCCTGCCGATCCTCGTGCTCGCAGGTATCCTGGGCGGCATCTTCACCGCGACCGAGGCCGGGGCCATCGCCGCCTTCTGGTCCATCGTGCTAGCCGCCTTCATCTACCGCACCGTGAAGCTCGGCACCCTGATCGACACCCTGCGCATCGCGGGTAAACGCTCGGCCATGCTGATGTTCATCGTGGCGACCTCCACCCTGCTCGGCTGGTACCTCACCAACCAGCGCATCCCCCAGGACATCGCCGAAGGGATCCTGGGCCTGTCGGACAACTACTGGGTGATCCTGCTGGCGATCAACGTGTTCTTCCTGCTGGCGGGCACCATCATCCACGGCACGCCCGCGATCCTGATGCTGGTGCCGATCTTCCTTCCGCTCGCGGACCAGCTGGGTATCGACCGGGTGCATTTCGGTCTGATCCTGACGATCAACCTCGGCATCGGGCAACAGACGCCGCCCGTGGCCTCGGTGGTGCTGATCACCTGTGCCATCGCCAAGATTTCCATCGCCAAGATCATTCCCTCGATGCTGATGTTCATCGGCGCGATGCTGGTGGCCCTGTTGCTGATCAACCTGTTCCCGGCCCTGTCGCTGTGGTTGCCGTCGGTGATCCTGTGATGCGGCTTCTGGTGATCAATCCCAACACCTCCCGCGGGGTGACCAACCGCATCCGGGAGGCCGCCGATGCCATGGCCCTGCCCGGCGACCGGTTCACCACCCTCTGCCCCGCCTACGGGCCGGAGTTGATCGTGACCGAGCAGGACGCGGCCCTCGCCCGGCAGGCGGTGGTCGACACCGTGCGCGGCTTCAAAGGGCCCTGCGACGGGATCGTTCTGGCCTCTTTCGGCAATACCGGCGCGGACCCGGTGCGCGCCTTGCGCCCAAGCATCCCCGTGGTCGGCATCGCCAGCGCCGCATTCGCCACCGCGCGCGCCCTTGGCGGGCCGTTCGGTATCGTGACCTTCGGCAAGGGCCTCGTGCCAGGCCTGCAGGCCAAGGTGGACGAGGCAGGCCTGTCGGACGCGCTGCTTGGCATCTCCTGCGTCGCGGGGGAGGAGTTCGGCGACCCAGGCGAGGTTCAGACCCGCTTCCGCTCCGAACTGGAAGCCCTTTGTGCCGATATGCACCAACGGGGCGCACGCAGCATCGTCATGGGCGGCGGGCCGCTCGCGGGCATGGCCCGCAGCCTCGCCCCGACCTGCCCCATCCCCATCATCGACGGCACCCAGGCCGCGATCAGCCTGATCCGGGCCGTGGCCGCCCCCAGAGGCGACCACGAACCCCGCCGAGCCGCCGCGCCCGCCGAGACCTGAGCCCGCATAAACCGGAGCCCCCTGGAAAGGTCAGGATCAGGTGTTGAACAGGAAATGCAGCACGTCGCCATCCTTGACGACGTAGCTCTTGCCCTCCGCCCGCATCTTGCCGGCCTCCTTCGCGGCCTGCTCGCCGCCGAGCGCCACGTAGTCGTCATAGGCAATCGTCTCGGCCCGGATGAAGCCGCGCTCGAAATCGCCATGGATCACACCCGCGGCCTGGGGTGCGTGGGTCCCCGCCGGGATCGTCCAGGCGCGCGCCTCCTTCGGCCCGGCGGTGAAATAGGTCTCGAGGTGCAAGAGCGCGTAGCCAGCCTTGATCAGACGATCGAGCCCGGCTTCCTCCAGCCCCATCTCCGACAGAAACATCTCTGCCTCTTCCGGGTCGAGCTGGCTGATCTCTTCCTCGATCTGGGCCGAGATCACCACATGGGCCGCGCCCTGCTCGGCCGCCATGGTCGCCACCGCCTTGGAATGGGCGTTGCCCGACCCGGCGCTGGCCTCATCCACGTTGCACACATACAGGATCGGCTTGGTGGTCAGCAGCTGCAACATCCGCCACGCCTTCGCGTCCTCCGCGTCGACCGCAACCGCGCGGGCGGGCTTGCCCTCTTCCAGCGCCGCCATGGCCGCGCGCATCAGACGCTCCTGCTGCACGGCTTCCTTGTCGCCGCCGCGCACCTTGCGCACGATGTTCTGCAGCCGCTTCTCGATACTCTCCATATCCGCCAGCATCAGCTCGGTCTCGATCGTGGCGGCGTCGGCGATAGGATCGACGCGCCCCTCCACATGGGTCACATCCCCATCCTCGAAGCAGCGCAGCACATGGGCGATGGCATCCACCTCGCGGATATTGGCGAGAAACTGGTTGCCCAGCCCCTCCCCCTTGGAGGCGCCCTTCACCAGACCGGCAATATCCACGAAGGTCATCCGCGTCGGGATCACCTGCTTGGACCCCGCGATCTCCGCCAGCCTATCAAGCCGCGGGTCGGGCACCGCCACCTCGCCCACATTCGGCTCGATGGTGCAGAAGGGAAAGTTCGCCGCCTGCGCCGCCGCCGTTCGGGTCAGCGCGTTGAACAGCGTCGACTTGCCCACATTCGGCAGCCCGACAATACCCATCTTGAAGCCCATCGCCCGTGTCCTTTGCCTGATCCGGTTTGCCGGTGTCTTAGGCGGAAGCCCCGCGCGCCGCAAGCACGGGCCTGCACCGCCTGCGCGGCGGGGAACAGGGCCACCCCCGGCCTCTGCAATCCCGCACAGAGTCCGAACTTGCCCCCTGCGCCCGGATCGCTAGACCAAGACTACGGCGCGGCCGTCCCCGTGTGGCTGGGGCAAGACACGCAAACCGTTCCGCGGGGGCCCGCCGCAGGGCGTCAGAGCCTTGCCCATGTCCCACGCATCTCCCATCCCCACCACCATATCCGAACTCGCCCCCCTCCTGCGCCTGTCGATCCCGCTGATGATCGGGCTCGCCGCCCCGATGCTGATCGGGGTGATCGACACGGTGATGATCGCCCCCCTCGGGACAGAGCCCCTGGCCGCCGCCGGGATCACCACTTCGGTGGTCATCATCCTGCTGTCCAGCCTGTGGGGCCTCGTGACCATGACAGGTATCCGCATCGCACAGGCCGAAGGCGCGGGCGACCGTCCGGGCGTAGCGATCGAGCTGAAGACCGGGCTCTGGCTGAGCCTGGCGGCCGGGGGGCTTGGCATGGCCCTGATGCTGGCGATCCTGCCTGCGCTGGGGCTGCTGGGCCAACCCGACAGCGTGCGCGCGATCCTGCCCGGCTACTGGGTGTCCATGGCGGTCTGGCTGCTGCCCTTCACGGCGTTCTACGTGATCAAGGGGCTGTTCGACGCGGTGGACCGTCCCTGGGCCGGGGTGGCGCTCAGCTATCTCGGCGTGGTGGTGAACCTGCCGCTGAACTGGCTGCTGATCTATCCCGCGGGGCTGGGACTGCTCGGCGCGGGCCTTGCCAGCATCCTTAGCCAGACCCTCGCCCTCGGGGCGGCCTGGTTGGTCTGGCGCCGCGCGAAGGGCCTCGCCCCCTGGCGGGTGCCGGTGCCCGCGGGCGCACTGCGCCTGCGCGCCCAGATCCGGGATGGCTGGCCGCTGGTGGTGGGCTATGCGGGCGAAGGCGGGGCCTATGCCCTGATCGGGTTGATGATGGGCTGGGTCGGGGCCACGGCGCTGGCCGCGAACCAGATCGTGCATACCGTCGGCGCGGTGGGCTACGTGTTTCCGCTGGGCATGGCCATGGCGGCCTCGATCCGGGTGGGCCTGGCCCATGGCGCGGGCCAGACCGGACGACTGCGCGCGATCCTGCGCGCCGCCCTGACCGTGGTCACCGGCTGGATGATCCTGCTGATGGCCTTCTTCCTGATCGCGGGCGACTGGCTCTCGGGCCTGCTGTCGGACGACCCGGAGGTCGTCGCGCTGGCCGCCACGCTGTTCATCGCCCTCGCCTGCATGCAGATTGCCGACGGGGTGCAATCGACCAGCCTCGGCGCTCTGCGCGGCATGGGCGACATGCGCTGGCCCACCGCCATGTCGCTCATCGCCTATTGGCCTCTGGCCCTGCCCGCGGCCTACGCGCTCGGGTTCTGGGCGGGGCTGGGGGCGCTCGGGCTCTGGGTCGGCTTCGGTCTGGGCCTCGCCATCGCCGCCATCATGTTGCCCCTGCGCTTCTGGCACCTTACGGGCAGGGCACCTGCGATGCAGATCGGGCATTGATTTCCGCGCGCCCTTGGCCCAAACCGCTGCGAACGATGGGCTACAGGGACGCAGGGCTGACCATGACACGGATCGACGAGACATTCGCGCGGCTGCGGGCAGAAGGCAAGAAAGCCTTCGTGGCCTATGTGATGGGCGGCGATCCGGATTACGACACCTCGCTGGAGATCGTGCGCGGCCTGCCCGCGGCAGGCGTCGACATCATCGAGCTTGGCATGCCCTTCACCGACCCCATGGCCGACGGCCCCACGATCCAGCTTGCGGGCCAGCGCGCGCTGGAGGCGGGCCAGACCCTCGACAAGACCCTCGATCTCGCCCGCGCCCTGCGCGAGACCGACGATGCGACACCGATCGTGATGATGGGCTACTACAACCCGATCTATTCCCGCGGGGTGGACCGTTTTCTCGCGGATGCCAAAGACGCCGGGATCGACGGGCTGATCGTCGTGGACCTGCCCCCCGAGGAAGACAGCGAGCTTTGCATCCCCGCCCAGGCCGCGGGTCTGAACTTCATCCGGCTGGCCACACCCACAACCGACGACGCGCGCCTGCCCAAGGTGCTGCAGAACACGTCCGGCTTCGTCTACTACGTGTCGATCACCGGGATCACCGGCGCGGCGCAAGCGCAGGCCAGCGATGTGGCCCCGGAAGTGGCCCGGATCAAATCCGCCACCGACCTGCCGGTGATCGTGGGCTTCGGCGTCAAGACCCCCGAGCTGGCCGAGAGCATCGCGGGCGTGGCTGACGGCACCGTGGTGGGCTCCGCCATCGTCAAGATGGTCGAGGACGGCAAGCCCGTGCCGGAGATCCTGGGCTTCGTGGCCGATCTCGCCGCGGGCGCGCACCGGGCCTGAGGCCCGAAACCACCCCATCTTCCCCGCCGGGAAGGGCTGTTCACACCCCCCTCGCGCCCCTGCGGCCCCGAAACGCCCGCTCACGAAACATGTGATCCGCGTGTGTCGCGGGGCGGGTTTGGGCGCGATCGGGCGCGGTGTTGGAAACATCACCCGCGCGTGAGCCTTCGTGTCAGGCCAAGGCGCTGATATCGCTCGGCTTTTCGCAAAAACCACAAATCCGCGCGCACAAATACCCCTCACCGCCTCGTGATGTGCAATTCCGCACATATACCCCCCGCATCATCGCCGTTTCATTGCACCCCCGGCAGGTCCAAATCCATCCCATCGGCAGCACGGACACACTCCAACCTGCCAAGCACGATCCTGCAAGACATCCGCACGGGTGTTCAAGCAAACCCCGGCCAAACCGGCCATCCAGACCCTACCGGCCCGCACACGGCCGCCACATCAACCGCGACACGCATCGCAACGCACACAAAGGACTACTCACATGACACGCATCGCACTCATCGCCGCCCTGAGCACCGCCATCGCCGCCCCGGCCATCGCCAACACGCAACTCGAGCGCACCCTGGGCGTCGCACCCGGCGTCTACTCCTTCGCCGAACTGGCCGCCATCAAGGGCTCCTTCGACACCGACACCGGCTACACCATCCCCGCACCGGGCGGCGTCGTCTCCACCCAGTCGGTCGGCATCTCCCCCGCCCACGCACAGCTGGCCGCGACCCTGGGCCTCGACGCAGGCGACTATTCCTTCGCCGAACTGGCCGCCATCAAGGGCTCCTTCGACAGCGACACCGGCTACAACGTGACCGCACCGGGCGGCGTCGTCTCCACCCAGTCGGTCGGCACCTCCCCCGCCCAGGCACAGCTGGCCGCCCAACTGGGCCTCGACGCAGCCGACTACTCCTTCGCAGACCTCGCCGCAATCAAGGGCGCAAAAGGCTCAAGCAACGAGTAAACCAAAGCCCTTAACAAACCCCCAAGGCGCGGCGGGGCCCCTCCCTCCCCGCCCGCCAAACCGACGCCCCAAAGCCCAATACGCTCGACAGAGCAAAAAAGGTGCGTCGCGAACGGCCGGCCCCAAGGAAACAAGGGGCCGGCCAACTGCATCCCACAACGAAAAAGGCAGCCCAAGGGCTGCCTTTCGTCGTTCCAGGGGACCGAAGATCACACCTCTTCGGCGGTCGCCTCTTCGGTCTCTTCCTCATCGGCCTCGTTATCGGCCGAGCGCAGGCCCGACGGCGCCTGGATGTTGGCGATCACGAAGTCCCGGTCGATGGTCGGCGTTGCCCCTTCGGGCAGGGTGACGGAACTGATCGTCACCGTGTCGCCGATGTCCAGCCCGGTCAGGTCGACCGTGATGCTCTCGGGAATGTCGCCCGCGGTCACGCGCAGCTCCACCTCGGGACGCACGGCGGTCAGCACGCCACCCTTCTTGATGCCGGGGGCGGCACCCTCGTTGATGAACTCCACCGGAATGAAAAGGTTCACCTTCGACGTCCGACGCAGACGCATCAGGTCCAGATGCGTGGGCAGGTCCTTGACCACGTCCCGCTGCACGTTGCGGCAGATCACGCGCACGTCTTCCTGTCCCTCGACCTTGAGGTTGAACAGGGTTGCCATGAACCGGCCCGCCTTGAGCCGCCGCAGCAGCTCGTTGAACTTGATCTGAATGGGCTGCGGATCGGCCCCGCCCCCATAGACCACACCGGGCACATATCCATCACGACGCGCTTGACGGGCGGCCCCCTTGCCTGTCCCCGCGCGCGGTTCCGCTACAAGATCCGGAATCTCTCCAGCCATAGCTTTCTCCTAAATTTCAGTTGCATTAGGGCATCCTCCAAGGGTGTATGCCCGCGAACCTGCGCGCTATAGACGAGCCGGACCCGATTGGAAAGGTCCAAATGCGCGCTCAGGGCGTGTGCAGGTGACCCAAAGCCGCCACGCGGTCGTAGAGGTCGAATTCCGCGGCACGGGCGGCGCGCAGCCGCGCCTCGAGCTCCGGATCGAGCGGCGCAGGCAGGCCCGGGGAGCGGTTCCGGGCCGCCAGGGCGACCTCGCGCCCCAACCGCGCACTCAGCCAGTCGAGCATCACCGGCATCTGCGCATAATCGAACAGATGCGCGATCTGGACCTGCCCCGTGTCCCCCATCACGAACTTGTCCTGCGACCCGATCCGCGCGCAGGGCGGCGGGTCGGGCGCGAGGCTGGCCGCGATGAACCGGTCGAAATCGAGATGGGCGCAGGACCATTCGGTCCCGTCGAATTGCGCCTGGGCACGGTAGCGATACCAGCTGCGCAGCCGCGCGACCGGCTCACGCAGCACCGCCATGCCCTCGGGCCGGATGCCGTAGATCCGTTTCAGCACCGGCTGCCATTGGGCCGCATAGGCGCCCCAGTTCATGTGCCGCTGCGACGGCGGCGATTGTATTGCCAGCGAGGCATGGGGGCCCAGCGCGTCTTCGAGCGCTGTGCTCCCGGTCTTGGGCACGGCGAAAATCACCAGTCTCTTGTTGTGAAACACCAGCATCCCGGCCCCTTTCGCCGCGCAACAGTGGGGGCCGGGGCGGCGCGTGTCAATTCACGCGCTGGCCTTCCAGCGGGTGGCGAAATCCTCGGGGATCAACAGGTTGGAGGCGTCGAGGTCTTCGACCGACCGCCGCCCGCACAACCCCATGGACAGATCGAGCTCCTTGTGGATCACCTCCAACGCGCGGGTCACGCCCGCCTCGCCCATCGCGCCCAGCCCGTAAGTCCAGGCCCGCCCGATCATCGTGCCGCGCGCGCCCAGCGCCACCGCCTTGAGCACGTCCTGACCGGACCGGATACCGCTGTCGAGATGGACCTCGATCTTGTCGCCCACCGCGTCCATGATCTGCGGCAGCATCCGGATCGAGCTGAGCGCGCCGTCCAGTTGCCGCCCCCCGTGATTGGAGCAGACGATCGCATCCGCGCCCACGTTCAGCGCCATCTTCGCATCCTCGGGGTCGAGGATCCCCTTCAGGATCACCGGCCCGTCCCACCAGCTGCGGAACTGCTTGATGCGTTCCCAGTCGAGCGACTGGTCGAACGCCTCCGCCGTCCAGGAACTGAGCGAGCTGGGATCGGTCACACCCTTGGCATGGCCGACGATATTTCCGAAGAACCGGCGTTTCGTGCCCAGCATCCCCAGGCCCCACTGCACCTTGGTCATCATGTTGGCGATGGAGGCGGGCGTCAGCTTCGGCGGGGCCGAGAGGCCGTTTTTGAGGTCCCGGTGCCGCTGACCCAGCAGTTGCAGATCCACCGTGATCACCAGGGCGGAACACTTGGCCTCCTTGGCGCGGTCGAACAGCCGCTTCATGAAATCGTCGTCTTTCAGGGTATAGACCTGAAACCAGAACGGGGTCTCGGTGTGCGCGGCCACATCTTCGATGGAACAGATCGACATGGTCGACAGGGTGAAGGGTACGCCGAATTTCTCGGCGGCGCGGGCCGCCTTGATCTCGCCATCCGCGTGCTGCATCCCCGTCAGCCCCACGGGGGCGAGGGCCACGGGCATCGCCACCTCCTGGCCGACCATGGTCGTTTTTGTGGACCGGTTGTCCATGTCCATCGCGATCCGCTGGCGCAGTTTCAGCAGGTCGAAATCAGAGCTGTTCTCGCGAAAGGTCTGCTCGGTCCAGCTGCCACTTTCGGCGTAATCGTAGAACATTTTCGGCACGCGCCGCTTGTAGATCCGCTTGAGATCCTCGATTTCGGTGATGACCGGCATGATGCTCTTCCCTCGCATTGGTAAATTCTTATTACCAATACTGCCCGTTTCGTGCAATGCGACTCTTTGGTTGGGCTACCCTTTCGCGCCGCGCCACGCTATCACGCGGCGAGACAAGGGGAAGACGCAATGAAACTCTTCGTGGGGCTGGGCAACCCGGGGCCGAAATACGCCCGCAACCGGCACAATATCGGCTTCATGGCGCTGGACCAGATCGCGGCGGATCACGGGTTCTCGCCCTGGCGCACGAAGTTCTCCGGCCAGATGGCAGAGGGCAAGTTCGGCAGCACCAAGGTCACACTGCTGAAGCCCGAGACCTTCATGAACCGCTCGGGCCAATCCGTGGGCGAGGCGATGCGGTTCTTCAAGCTGGAGCCGGAAGATGTCATCGTGTTCCATGACGAGCTGGACCTGGCCCCCGGCAAGTGCCGGGTAAAGACGGGGGGCGGGCATGCGGGCCATAACGGGCTGCGGTCCATCCACGGCCATATCGGGCCCGAGTATCAACGGGTGCGCCTCGGCATCGGGCATCCAGGCCACAAGGATCGGGTGTCGGGCTATGTGCTGAGCGATTTCGCCAAGGCGGAGGCGGCGTGGCTCGATGACCTGCTGCGCGGGATCGGGGACGGTGCGCCGGAGCTGGCCGCGGGCGACACGGGCCGGTTCATGAACGCGGTTTCGCTGCGCACCGCGCCGCCACGATCCTCGGGCGGGTCGCCGAAGACCGACAAACCCGCAAAAGCCACGCGCGAGCCCCCGCCCGCCGCGAAACCGGAGGCCACGCCGGAGGAAGAGACCCGCTCCCCCCTGCAAAGGCTCGTCGACAAGTTCCGCTGAGCCCCCATCCGCGCGCAAGCCGCTTGTTCCGCGCGGCGCAGCCGTTAGACTTGCACCATGGCATATGAACGCGCTGAATCGGTAAATGTGTTGGGCGGCGTGCTGCAGCCCTGCTCCCAAGACCCGCTGACCGGGTTCTTTCGCAACGGATGCTGCGACACCTCGGCCATGGACCAGGGCAACCACACGGTCTGTGCGATCATGACCGCCGAATTCCTCGCCTATTCCAAATACGTTGGAAACGACTTGTCTACGCCGCGACCGGAATTCATGTTCCCCGGCCTGAAGCCCGGGGATCAATGGTGCCTGTGCGCAGGTCGGTTCCAGCAGGCCCACGAAGAGGGCTGTGCGCCGAAAGTCCGGCTGGAGGCGACCCATCTGCGCGCGCTGGACGCGGTGTCGCTCGAAACCCTGGCACAACACGCAGTCGAGCCCCGCGAAACCCCGGATCGTTAACGCGAAGCCCGGCAGCCCCCTGAAATCGCCGACAAATTTTTTCGCGAAATCGCGCGGGATCAAGGGTTTCCAGAGATTTGTTTCGCATGCGAAACATTCAACTTCCTGAATAGGTTAACGCCGTCCAATCAACGCGCTCATTCCGCTTGCAGATGCCACGCCTTCGCAGGCTGCCTCCTTTTGTGCTAGGATTTAGGCACCCGAGTGTGACCAGCGGTCTTTTTTCACCGCAGCACACGCCATTTTCGGGCCCAAAGTCTTTTTGAACCAAATGGAGATCTTCATGAGCCTTTCCAGAACCGTGACCTTCAGCGCGCTGGGTATCGACCGACGCAGCATCAATGGTCCCCTGACCGGCGCGCGCAATTCGACCATGTTATCGCTGATCGGCAATCCGCGCGGCACATACGACACCGAATGCCGTTGGCCCACTAACCAGGCGGTGCTTGCACAGATCGCCACGGAAGACGTGGGGCCGTTCCGGGTGTCGGGGCTGAAACCCGCGGTCGACACCCTGCGCAACATCCTGTCGGACATTCGCAGCCAGGAGCGAGAGGTCTATGACGCTCTGGGGCATGTGGGCATGCTCTGCTGCCGCCTGGTGCGCAACTCCAGATCCGCGATTTCCAACCACTCCTGGGGGACCGCGATCGACCTGACCCTGGAAGGCAAGCTCGACCGGCGCGGCGACGGTCGCACGCAGGAGGGGCTGCTGCGGATCTACAAGATCTTCAATGCCCACGGGTTTTTCTGGGGGGCCGCCTTCCCCACCGAGGACGCCATGCATTTCGAGGTGTCCGAGCAGCTGATCCGGCAATGGGCCGACGAGGGCAAGCTGTCCTCGGGCAGTGCTGTCTTCGACAACGGTCTGATCGATTTCGGCGACCGGGGCCGCATCGTCGAGGATTTGCAGCAGGCGCTGAACCTCGCACTGGGGCTCGACCTCGATGTGGATGGTGCCTTCGGGCCCGCGACGCGCGCGGCGGTGATGGAGTTCCAGCGGGTCAACGGGCTGACGGTGGACGGCATCGTCGGGCCGAACACCCAGGCCGCGTTGGGCATGTGACCGGGTTTGCGCATCTCCGGGCCCCGCTGGTCGGGGCGGGCGTGCTGCTGTGGGCGGCGGGCTGTGCCGGCGTTCCCCAGGAGGCGGCACGCCTGACGCCGCTGACCTGCCTGCCCGAGACCGCGGTGCCGCCGGGAGTGGAGGTGCCGGCGCAGGCGCGGCTGCTGGGTTGTGCCGGGGCCGGGCGCCCGGCGGAGGTGTTCGTGGTGACGGACGCGGACCTGTCCTGGCCTGTGCTGCCGGGTCGGCAGGGCGCGCGGTCGTTGCAAGCGGAAATGCTGGCCGCCCTGCCCCGCTTTGGGGCGGGGATGCTGTTTTTCGATCCTGCTGAGGACGAGGTCTGGGCGGTCGAAGACCGCACGCCCGCGCAAGGACACGTCCTGAGCCTGACCGGCAACGACCCGGTGACCCTGGCACCGAGGCGCGCCTATCTTGCGTTGCCCTCCGGCCCGACCGAGGCCGCCAGCCTGCATGCCAGCCGCGATGCCGCGGTCCGGGCGCTCGGGGATGGCTGAGCGGGCGTGTGGTTCGGCGCACAGGGGCCGGGCGACGCGGGGTACAAGCCGGAGGGTAGGCCCCCGGCCCCCGGGGTGTCAAAGCCGGTCAGTCGCGGGCGGAGTGCCGAGCGACGGCGCCTCGGCCCCGTCGGTCGGTCCCGCGAAAGGCCAAAGACGAACGCCCCGCACTGCTGCCCGGGAACGCCGCGCGATAGGGCACCGTCCGCCCGGCGATGTGAACCGCGCCGGGGTCCGCCGGTCGGCCGCCTCCGGGCCGGGAATACCTTCGATTACGGGTTGATCCCGGACAACGCTCGGCTTGGCACAAACGATTAGACTGTGCGTGGTTTCAGTGTCCGGGGGAGTAGTCGTTGGCCTGCTCAGAAAATCGGCAAGAGGCATTGCTCGGGGCCGGGCATCTCGTTGCGTTCCTTGTCATCACCTTCGCAATCACCTGGAGCGTGATTGGTGCCTACATCTTTTGGCCCGAGGCCATGGCGGCGCGGTTCGGCGCGATCAGCGGCCGCCATCCACTCTATTTCCTGGCGACCTGGGCCCCGGCGATCTCGGCCATCTTGCTGGTTCTGTTCGCCGCCGGGTTTGGCGGTCTGCGGAGGTTTCTCTCCCGCCTGTTGCTGTGGCGCTGCCCGCCGATCTGGTGGGCGCTCATTCTGCTCGGCCTGCCGCTCGTTTTCATTGCCGGGTCGCTGATCAAGGGCGGTCCGCTGCTGACACCGCGCCCCCCGGAGGGCGCGGGGCCGCTGGTGGCGTTGATGGTCATGATGGTGTTCCTCGGCCCGGTGGAGGAGTTGGGCTGGCGGGGCATGGCCATGCCGCTCTTGCAGCGCCATGTGGCCCCTTTCTGGGCGGGCGCAGCGATCGGTACGGCCTGGGGCATCTGGCACCTGCCGGCCTTCTATCTCGCCGGGGTGGTCTATGAGAACTGGAGCTTCCTGCCCTTCCTGATCGGCAACATCACCCTGGCAATCCTCGTCACGCCGATCTTCAACGCCGCGCGGGGAAGCCTGCTGCTGCCGGTGCTGTTTCACTGGCAGTTGATCAACCCGTTCTGGCCCGACGCACAGCCCTGGGACACCTGGTTGCTGGTTGTGATCACGGCGGGCGTTGTGTGGTGGACCCGGGGGACGATGTTCACGCGGCGAGGGGCGGTGACGGCGGTCCTCCCGGACGCGGCGCGCGACCGGGCCGAGCCATGGCAGGATCCGCGCCGATAGGGTCGGACGCGGTCCCGGACCCGGGCCGTTCGGGGTCGGGGCGGCGGGGGGCGTGGCCAAGGCGCGCGCTGCGCCCCGCGTTATCCGGCCAAACCCCGCAGCCGGTCCCCGCGCACGAGGAAACGCCCGTCGATCCGCAGGCCGAGCGGGTCGCCCGAAAGGGGCGGTGCGCCCGCGGCGGCGGGTCGTTGCGCGTGGATATGCAGATGCGGCTCGGTCGAAGCGCCGGAATTTCCGACCTGCCCGAGCGGATCGCCCGCCTCAACCCGGTCGCCGCGCTGCACCAACACGCTTGCCTGGCGCATATGGGCCAGCACGATGTCGGCCTCCCCGCAGCGCAGGATCACGTGGTTGCCCAGCCGGTTCACGGTATCCTGTTGCGGGACGTCGAAATCGGGCATGTCGGTCTCCGCAGAGACCACGATGCCCGCGCAGGGCGCAACGAGCGGGGTGCCGAAGATGGCGTAGGCCGCCGGGTCCACGGGGCGCCAGCCCTGCGCTCGCAGCCCCCACGGGCCGATCCCGAGAAAATCGATGGCATAGGATTGGCCGCGCCAGGGGCGGTACCGCTCCACGCTGTCATCCAGGGTGCGCATATGGGCGTTGATCAGCGGGTGCGCACCGCCACTGGCGACCAGAACATGCCCGGCGCCGAACGGGGTCGCGATGTCGACGACGCCGACCTCCGGCACCATGCGCCCCATAAGTGCCTGCGTGCCGAACCAGGCGCCAAGACCGAGCAACAGGGCAGAAACGGCGGCCTCGCTCCAGGCCCTGCCCCGCAGGGGCCAGCGCGGCAGTCCGCGCAGACCGGGCCGGACGCCAAGGGCGACACCGACCGCCGCGAGCCAGATCCCCCCATAGACCCGTGGTAGCCACCAGACCGGCAGCGCCCATTGGGCGACGAGGCTGAGCGCGAACAGAAACGCCCCCGTGCCCGCAACCTGCCCTACCAGCCCGACGAGACTGCGCGCAGGCCGGAGCCACAACCAGGCCAGCAGCACGAGCGGGATCGCGACCTGAAAGAGCAGAACCACGGCGATCAAGGGTCCGGCTCCGGAAAGCTGATGGCGGTGACGTCGGCGCGAAAGAACGGGAAATACGCGTCGGTCTCGAACATGTTGCCGGCTTCGACATGGGTCGGCAGCCGGAAGCCGTCGAAAACCCGGAACTCGGACAGGTAGCCGCCGAAGGGCTGCAGCCGGTAGGCTTTCTCGGGGTTGGCATCGCTCCAGCGCAGGAAAGAGACCTGCAGCGGCCGGCCGTCCTCGGCCAGGGTCAGCTCGACCGATTGCTCCAGCTCCGCGTGGCGCATGGTCATGCGCGCGACATCTTGCGAAACATGCGCCCACGTCACGTTGGGCCCCGGCAGGACGGCCGCAGGGGTCCAGAAGACCGCCTCGGCCACGTAGCGCCCAAAGGCCGACGGCCGGTGGTCCCCATTGCCGCCGAACCGCGCGACCGGGAGGCCCCACAGGAGCCAGAAGCGCGTCCACTTTCCGCTGTCAGAGCCGGACAACCGCAAGGCGCCGGACCCGCCCGACATGGCCCAGACGAAGCCTTCGGGCGCGGCGAGCACCTGGGTTGCCTGCATCCGCAGGTAGTTGGGCTTGGCCTTGTCGCCCATCCCGAACTGCCCGGTCATCTCGATCCGTGCCACGGTGCGCAGGGGCGTGCCCTCTGCGATGGCGAAGGTGAAGAAACGACGGGCGGGTTCGGGCAACCCGGCGAGCATGTCGACCGAGAAGCACGGCGGATCCGCGGGTTGCAACGCGATGAGCCGCGCCATCTCGGCCCGGTCCGCCTGATGGTCGCGCTGCCGCCAGACAAGCAGGCTGACCACAAGTGCAGCGACCACGACCAGGATCAGGATCAGGATCAGGATCAGAGCCATGCGCGTACCTCCCCTCTTTGATCCACGCCTCCGCTTTTCCAGTCATCAACAGCGCCGCTCCCGCATCGCGGCAGACGCCCCGGCACGGTTGGCGCGATCACTTTTGGAATATCACCCCGGATGCGGACAGGCTGCCTTGATCCGGATCAGCCCGGAGCGCGTGGGGCGAAGACACAAGATGCCTATCCATCGCAGACAGCTTACAGTTATGGTCCGGCACTGCCGCGGGCAGCTTGAGTGTCGAGACGATGCGCGCCCGAGGCACCCCCGCAGCGTCTGCAGACCCTAGATGTTGTTCGGATAAAACGCATTATCGCAGCGGCCTACCTTCAGCCTGCCGCGCCGAGCTCTTGTCGGACGGACAGGCGCGGTTTCGTAACGACCACCGCACGGGCAATATCTTGCAGCAGTTCGATCAGCCCCTGTACCGCGATGCTTGTTGGGTCCTTTTTCCGATCAGACCGCAGCTGAACACACTCTGTCCGGCCAAACGAAATCCCGACACCGAGTGCCCCTTTCCGCAAATGGCTCACCCACTGCGAGACCGGGGTCGACATCACGCCAGTGTAAAACCCTTCAACCTGCGCTGCACTAGGGTCAGGATCCATTGATTTCCGCTTGGCGGCATGCTTGACGGTCCACAAACCGAGCGGTGAACATGTCTGATCTCTTGTGGGTGACGGATGCGCAAATGGCGCGTCTTGAGCGTTTCTTTCCCAAGTCACACGGCAAACACGGGTCGATGATCGGCGTGTGCTGAGCGGGATTATCTTCATCAATCGCAATGGCTTGCGGTGGCGGGATGCCTCCACCGCCTATGGTCCGCACAAGACGCTCTAGCACCGTTGGAAGCGCTGGAGCGACAAGCCTTGCTCTCGGCCTCGCGGCAACCGTCACACATTGGTTATGAGCCCTGACCCTAGGGTTGGAAGAGCGGCACGGTGGAGATCGCAGGACCGAGACTTCGCCCATATCTCAGAAAGGCCCGCTCGCTCCCAAGTGCTTCACATCGGGCGCTGCCGACGGCAACGCCCCGAAAGTCCAGACAAGTCGCAATGGTTTGCGCATGAGAATCGCGGTTGAGGTGGATGGCAAGTGGGATCGGACCGAGGTTGAACGACCGCCAGATGCTATCCTCCCTCCATGTTGTGCTTTGAGGAAGCGATCTGAACGCCCCAGCGCTTGGCGGCGCGCGTCAGGGCGGACTGGTGGGCATATCCCAGCTCTTGCGCAAGTGCGCCCAGCAGAGGCGGGCGGTCACTGGCAAGCCGGGCGATGGCCAGTCTGGCGCGCGTTCGGTCGACGATCTCGGACAGGGTGGTCCCCTCGTCGGCAAGGCGGCGTCGCAAGGTGCGGGGGCTCAGGCTTGCGGCGCTCGCGACCCGCTCGATGGACGGTGGCGTCTGGGCCAGCATGCTTTCCACCAGCGTTCCGATGCTGTCGGACAGCGTCGCGCCGGCGCGGATGGGCAGCCAGTCTTGCCCGGGGTCCCGGCCCTCCCCGGCCGGCATGGGGCGATCCGCAACCGCGTCCGGGATCTCGACCATCAGCGGTCGGGCTGCGCCCGGTATCACCCGATCGCCGAGCCATGGCCGGAGATGGCCGAGTGCAAATGTCGGGTGCGGGATCATGATGACGCGCGCGAGGCTATCACCGGATGCCCCGGAGACATGGCAGATCCCCTCCACCAGGGCCGCCACGTATTGCTGAACGTGGTGGCGCGCCTCGGCATCGCCGATATTGATGGCCCAGCCATCGCCGATACGCACGCCCTGGGGACAATCCTCCACCGTGAAGAACTCGTGAGTGCAATGGCGCGGCATGTTTCGGGCAATGGTGTGCAGCGCCGCGCGCACGGTCGGCGCGGCCAGGGCGAGGCTGCCGATTGGACCGATTTCGAAGACGCCCCGTTCGCGCGCGATGCGCATGGGCGCGTCGGGCCCGGCCACGCGCGCGATCTCGACGAGAAACCGGATGCCGGCCCGCAGGGGGATCGGCACAAGCGGATTGTCCTCGGGCACCCAGTCGAGCCCGGCACGCGCCAGCAGCGGTCCTGCATCCTGGGCCTGCTCGGCCAGCCAGCGGCGCATCGGCGCGATGGCGGCCGCGCGAATGAGGGGAATGGACCGGGATGCTGTCATGCGCGCAGCCTAACCGCATCTTGCCATGGCCCCAAATGGTAAATCCGGCGTTATGCCTTGATCTGTATCAATTGCGCTTTCACAAGCCCGCGACAATGCTGGGGCCCTGGACCGCGAGGGCCGACCGCGTGCATGGGATCGTGCCCGCCGTACCGCGAGGTCGACAGGCTTGCATGCCTCACGTGCAAGCGGGAGGACAAAATGATACCACGATTGCCTCGGTGCCCAGGCGGCACGAGGGCTCGAACCGCGTTGCCGCGCGTGGGCACGCCCACCCCGCCAAGCGCGGCGCCCCTTGCCCGCGCCTGCCGACCTGCGAGCGGCCGTCAGGTCCCTTGCCGAGGTGACGGGGATCTCGACCAATCCGGAAGGACAAGAGCCATGAAACGACACCACCACTTCGCCGCAATCGCCATGCTTGCCATGTCGGCGACGGCGGCCGCGGCGCAGCAGGGCGACTGGTCATATGAGGCGACGGTCTACCTCTTCACTCCGGAGACCAAGACCGGGCTCAGCACCCCGGATGGCTCCGTTAATGGCAGCTTGAGCTTTGCAGATGCCCTGGAAAACCTCGATCTTGCCTTCATGGGCGCGTTCGGGGCTTCCACTGGTCGATGGGGCGCCTATCTCGACTACCTCTATACGAGCCTGTCATTCAGGAACGCGACGCCGAACGGGACCCTCGACAGCGATCTGACGACCCAGATCCTGAGCGGGTATGTGACCTACCGGGTCCACGAAACCCCGGTCGTTCAACTGGACATGGCAGCCGGTGTCCGGTGGTTCAGCACCGACACCGAATTGACCCTGAGGCGCCCCGAAGCGTCGGACGAGACCCGGCGCCTGGACGATGACTGGATCGATCCGGTGGTCGGTCTCCGGGCACGGGTCGCCATGACCGAGCGCTGGTCCGGTACGGCCTTTGTCGATTACGGCGGCTTCAGAAGCGACAGCGAAACCTGGCAGGCCCTGCTGACGGCGGATTACGCGCTGACCCCGAACTGGGTTCTGCGCGGCGGCTACAGGTACATCTCGGTCGACCACGACACTGCGGAGAATGGGTTCTCGTTCTCCCAATCCGGCGTGGTCTTCGGCGCCGCCTACCGATTCTGACGACACACGGTTTCGGCACGCCCCCGGGCGGCGCCGGGCGGCGCCGGGCCACGCTTCGGCGCGAAACCCCACTCAAGGAAAGGACGACACCATGTTCCACACAAAGACGAACCTGGCGACCGCTTTCGCCGGTCTGCTCACGCTGGTCTCCCCGGCCTGGGCCGACACGGCGGCTGTCTCGGGCGCACCCAACGCGACCGCCGTGATCGACGGACGGCAACTGCCTGCCCCGCCCGAGGCATTCGGCGGACAGATCGCCCAGACGGCCAGGGAATCAGAGCCCTGGTGGCCGCCCCGCATCGTCGCCCCGAAGACCGCACCGAACATCCTGCTGATCATCACGGACGACTCGGGTTTCGGGGTGCCGAGCACCTTCGGTGGCGTGATCCCCCATGACACGATGGACCAACTGGCGGACGAAGGGCTGCGGTTCACCGCCATCCATTCCACGGCGCTGTGCTCGCCGACGCGGGCCGGGCTTCTCACCGGGCGCAACCACCACACCGTGGGCTTCGGCGTGATTTCCGAATCCTCGACCGGCTTTCCCGGCTACAACTCCGTTATCACCAAGGACAAGGCGACCATCGGGCGGATCCTGCGGGACAACGGCTACGCGACCTCCTGGTTCGGCAAGAACCACAACACGCCCGCCTTCCAGACCAGCCTCGCCGGCCCGTTCGATCAATGGCCGATCGGCATGGGGTTCGAGTATTTCTACGGCTTCGTTGGCGGCGATGCGAACCAGTGGCAGCCCAACCTGTATCGCAACACCACGCCGATCTACCCGTTCGAGGATGCCGAGCCGGGGTGGAACCTGATCACCGCGACGGCAGATGACGCGATCACCCATATCACGAACCTGCACCAGATCGCCCCGGACAAGCCGTTCTTCGTCAAATACGCCCCCGGCGCCACCCACGCGCCCCATCACCCCACCCCGGAATGGGTTGAAAAGATCGAGGCGATGAACCTGTTCGACGACGGCTACGAGGCGCTGCGCGCGACGATCTTCGAGAACCAGAAGAAGCTGGGGCTTGTCCCGCAGGACGCCACGCTCACCCCCTGGCCCGAGGACAAGATCCGGAAATGGGAGCAACTCTCCGATGACGAGCGGAAACTGTTCGTCCGCCAGGTCGAAGTGTTCGCCGCCTATGCCTCCTATTCGGACCACGAGATCGGCCGCGTAATCGATGCCATCGACGCGCTGGGGGAGCTTGAGAACACGCTGGTGATCTACATCAACGGCGACAACGGCACCTCCGCCGAAGGTGGCCCCGTGGGCACGCCGAACGAGGTCGCCTGGTTCAACGGCATCGCCGAGATGCCCATCGAGGTCCAGATGCAGTGGTATGACGTCTGGGGCACCGAAGACACCTACAACCACATGTCGGCGGGCTGGTCCTGGGCCTTCGACACGCCCTTCGACTATTTCAAGCAGAACGCCAACCGGCTGGGCGGCGTGCGCCAGAACATGGTGGTCTCCTGGCCGAACGGCATCGACGACAAGGGCGGCCTGCGGGACCAGTTCCTGCATGTGATCGACGTGGTGCCGACCATTCTGGAGGTGACCGGGATCAACGCGCCGCTGGAGGTGGACGGCATCCTGCAACATCCGATCGAGGGCACGAGTTTCGCCCATCTGTTCGAGGCCGCGAATGCCGACGCGCCCAGCCCCCGCAAGACCCAGTATTTCGAGATGATGGGCCAGTGGGCGCTCTATCACGAGGGCTGGCTGCTGGCGACCAAGGTCAACCGCATGCCGTGGGAGACACCGGGCGTCCCGAACCCCGACCCGCTCAACAACCAGGTTCTGGAACTCTATGACCTGACGACGGACATGAACCAGCAAATCGACCTGGCCGAGACCAACCCCGACAAGGTCGAGGAACTCAAGGCGCTGTTCATCGCGGAGGCGGAGAAATACCAGGTCTTCCCGATGGATGCCTCGGTCACCTCGCGCCTTGCGCAACCCCGGCCCAACATCACCGCCGGGCGGACCGAGTTCGTCTATACCCGGCCGATGACCGGCCTGCCGCAGGGTGATTCCCCGAGCATCCTGAACGCCTCCTACACGATCACCGCCGAGATCGAGGTGCCCGAAGGCGGCGCGGAAGGGATGATCGTGACCTCCGGCGGGCGCTTTGCGGGCTACGGCTTCTACCTCAAGGACGGCAAGCCGGTCTTCACCTGGAACCTGCTGAACCTCGACAGGGTCCGCTGGGAAGCCCCCGATGCGTTGCCGCCGGGCCAGCACACCGTCGCGTTCGAGTTCCAATATGACGGTCTCGGCGCGGGGACGCTGGCCTATGGCAGCACCAGTGGCATGGGACAGGGCGGCACCGGAACGCTCAAGGTGAACGGGATCGCGGTGGATACACGGCAGATGAAGCAGACCATCCCGGTCATCCTGCAATGGGACGAAGCCTTCGACATCGGCTCCGACACGTTGACCGGCGTGCATGACGCCGACTACGTGCCGCCCTTCGCCCTGACCGCGAGACTGGACAAGCTGACAATCAAGGTGGACCAGCCGCAACTGACCGAGGCCGACATCGCCACGCTCGAGGACGCGCGCAAGCGTGCGAGCGACTGAACGACCGCGGGGCCGTGTCCCGGACGCGGCCCCGCAGAGCCCGGCATCGGAGGATCGGCGAGCTGTGGAAAAACGGGGGCATCCGGCGGCTGCGCGCCTTCCGGACCGGCAGCAGCCGGCGATGGGCAGCCATCCTGTTGCTGGGGATCCTCCCGACTTGCGGCAAGGCCTGCGATCTCGTGGGCATCGCCAATCCGTCCGTTCCGGCCCAGGCGCTCGAGGGGCTGACCGAACACCGGGTCTTCATCGTCACCACCCGCGCCGCGTCCGAGGTCACGGGGCCCTCTTCTCCGAGGACCGCAGCCTCGATCTTGGCCTGTCCTCGGTGGATGTCACGGTTCCCCCGGCCCATGTCTTGGGCGCGCTCGAACGCCCGCTGACCCTGGCACCGGACCCCAGGACCGAGTTCGCACTGGTCAACCCGACCCTCTACGGGACAGTGCACGCCTTCGCCGACGAGATCGACCGGCACCTCGCCCAACGTCCCCGATACAGCCGCGAAATGTTGGTCTTCGTCCACGGCTGAAACAACACTGCCAGCAATGCGATCCTCCGGATCGCTGAGTTCGTCGATTACACGGTCTCCAGGGGAACGCCGGCTGGCCTTGTTGCACGAATCGGGGTTTGGGCGCACTACCCACTTCCCCTGCTGGGCATATCCTGCGGGCTCTGTGACGGGTAAGCCAAAAGCGGGATAGCGGTTGAGCACCGCAAGCCCGGCTTGTAGCTCGGTGACTTGGCGATCACATGCTCGCGCCGTGAGGCATTCGCGTTCTCGTCCTCGAGCGTCTTAAGTCTCTGCGTGTCCGACACTTCGAGCCCGCCGAACTTGACCTTCCACTTGTAGAACGACACCGAGCTGATCGCGTGTTCGCGGCACACGTCTGCCGTAGCCCCGCAGCGCTCCTGCTGCTTCAGGATCGCGATTATATGCTCCTCGCTGAACCGTGATCTCTGCATTCTGTCCGTCTCCTTCGTGGCGAAGGACCCTACCTCAAACTGGAGGAGGAGACGGGTCTCAGGTCAGAAACAGCGCCTTCATCGTCAGGCAAACCTGCTCGGTCGCAACGGAGACCTCAGGCTGACGGCCGCGCTTGCCGGTTCCGGGTGCGTGCAATTCATCTTGGGATCAAGCCAGATCGATAGGGAGCCGCGTTGCTTCCGAGCCGTGTTTTCCAAAGGCCAGTCCCTAGTCTGGTATTTCATAGGGGACCACCTGCTGATGCTCATAAGTTATCACACTGGATTCAAACAGTGAATCCCTAGTTCACTCCTGTCACAAGGCCAGAAGACTGGCCAACCTCAGCGTGACACTTCAGTGCCGATGGTCTCACGCTAGGAGAAGACTTCTGAACCTCTTTTACAGCGATTTATCTTCTTTGAGACTGATTCAGGATATCCAGACCTCTTTGGGTCTGTATTATGGACTTTGATCCGGTGTGATCAAGGGTGAAGTATGCTGAGCAAGCCGTTTCTGACGACACAGGAGATCGCGGAGCTCTTGAAGGTGCGCGAGCAGACTGTTCGCAGCTGGATTCACTTGCAGGAGCTTCGCGCCGTGAAGCTGGGCCGGGAATTCCGTGTGGCGGTGAAGGACCTTGAAGCCTTCGTCAACGAACGCGCGACGCGTGAGCCGAGCGGGCGGGATGAAACGGGGTCGGGAGCGGAGTCGCATTGACGATCCACCGCGCAGGTATTTCCGCGATCGCGTCCGAGATCGCCACAGAGCGCGATCCGGCCAAAACGCAGTGGCATGAACGCAGCGTCGAGGAGGTGTTGAGCCTCGTCGACGGTGAGACATCCGGGCTTTCGTCCGCGGTTGCGGCGGAACGGCTGCGAACCGACGGGCCGAACCGCCTTCCTGAGCCACCGCGGGCGGGTCCGCTTGCGCGCTTTCTGCGCCAGTTTCACAACCTTCTGATCTACGTTCTGCTTGCGGCGGCGACTGTGACCGCAACGCTTGGGCATCTGGTAGACACCGGGGTTATCCTCGCGGTTGTGTGCGTCAATGCGATCATCGGCTTCGTGCAGGAAGGCAAGGCCGAGCAGGCGCTGTCGGCCATAAAAAACATGCTGGCCCCCGAGGCGCGCGTGCTCCGGGACGGTCGTCGCGTGCTGGTGCCGGCGGAGGAGCTGGTGCGTGGCGACATCGTGGCGCTCGAGCCGGGGGACCGGGTGCCTGCGGACCTGCGGGTCATCGCGTCCTATGGGCTGCGCATTCAGGAAGCAGTGCTGACCGGCGAGTCCGTCCCGGTCGACAAGTCGACAACGCCGGTCGATCAGGACGCGTCGCTGGGTGACCGCCGGTCGATGGCGTTCAGCGGCGCGCTTGTCGCGGCCGGTGCCGGCCGAGGCATTGTTGTCGCAACCGGAACCGAAACCGAGATCGGCCGCATCAGCGGGATGCTGGAAACGGTCGAGACGACGACCACGCCGCTCCTGCGGCAGATGGAGGGCTTCGCGCGCACCATCACGCTGGCCATTCTTGCCATCGCGACCCTTATCCTCATGTTCGGATACTTCGGCAGCGGGATGTCTTTCAGGGACATCTTCATGGCGGTCGTGGGCCTATCGGTAGCGGCCATTCCGGAGGGTCTGCCGGCCATCCTGACCGTGACGCTGGCGATCGGCGTGCAGGGCATGGCGGCGCGGCGGGCCATCGTACGCCGCCTGCCGGCGATCGAGGCGCTGGGGTCGGTATCGGTGATCTGCTCGGACAAGACGGGCACACTCACAAGGAACGAGATAACGGTGGCGTCAGTCGCGACAGCGCGGCGTCTGTTTCACGTGACCGGCGCGGGTTACGGGCCATGTGGCAACGTCGCGCTGGAGGGGCGCGACATCGACGTTTCGGTCTATCCGCTGCTGGGTGCCCTCGCGCGCGGAGCCATCTTGTGCAACGACGCCGATATCGCCGAGATCCGCGGGACCTGGTCGGTTACCGGCGACCCGATGGAGGGCGCGCTGGTCTCGTTCGGGTGGAAGGCCGGGCATGAGCCGGACGCCCTGCGGCTGGCCAATCCTCGGGCCGACGCCATCCCCTTCGATGCCGCGCACCGTTTCATGGCCACGCTGCACCTTGACCGCGAGGGGGGCGCCGCAATCCATGTGAAGGGGGCGCCCGAGCGTGTGATCGCCATGTGCGCGTCGCAGTACGGCGAGGGGAACAACCGCGAGCCGCTTGACCCTGAATACTGGGTCAGGCGCGCGGAAGAGATTGCCGCCAGCGGGCAGCGCGTGCTTGCCATCGCTACACGTAAGGCAGATCCGGCGCAGCGGACGCTGAGCTTTGGCGAGGTCGACGGCGACCTTACGCTGCTCGGCCTTCTGGGACTGATCGACCCGCCGCGCGAAGAGGCCGTCGCCGCGGTGGCGGAGTGCCATGCGGCCGGCATCCGAGTGAAGATGATCACCGGTGATCATGCAGGGACCGCATCCGCCATCGCCCGGTCGCTGGGGCTGGAAAATGCGGGCGAGGTGCTGACGGGCGCGGAGATCGACAGGCTTGGCGATGATGACCTGAGGCGCGCGGCGGCGCGGATCAACGTGTTCGCCCGCACCAGCCCGGAGCACAAGCTGCGCCTGGTGGAGGCATTGCAGGCCGGCGGTGCGGCGGTGGCGATGACCGGCGATGGCGTGAACGACGCACCGGCGCTCAAGCGTGCGGATATCGGCGTAGCCATGGGCCGGACGGGAACGGCGGCGGCCAAGGAAGCCGCCGAGATTGTTCTCGCAGACGACAATTTCGCGACCATCGCGGAGGCCGTACGCGCAGGGCGCACGGTCTATGACAACCTGAAGAAGGCAATCGTGTTCCTGTTGCCGGTGAACGGGGGCGAGGCGCTTGCGCTGATCCTGGCGCTGCTGCTTGGCCTCACGCTGCCTATCACACCGGTGCAGGTCTTGTGGGTCAACATGGTGAGTTCCGTGGTGCTGGCGATGGCGTTGGCCTTCGAGGGTCCGGAGCCCGACATCATGCGCCGCCCCCCGCGGCGCGCGGACGAACCGATCCTGTCGCGCTTCGTGCTCTGGCGGGTCGGGTTCGTCTCGGTACTGTTCTCGTCGGGCATCTTCGGGATGTTCACGCTCGCGCAGGCCCAAGGGGCGAGCCTGGAAGAGGCGCGCACCATGGCGGTCAACACGCTGGTGTTTATGGAGATCTTCTACCTCTTCTCGGTGCGGTTCCTCAACACGACATCGCTGTCGCTGCGCGCCATCCTCGGCACGCGGCCCGTGATATTCGCGATAGCGGCGGTCACGCTGCTGCAACTCGCCTTCACTTACGCGCCGTTCATGGAGGCCTTCTTTGACACGCGACCTCTGAGCTTGGTGCAGGGCCTTACCATCGTCGCAATCGGACCTCTGCTGCTCCTGGTCCTTGAAATCGAGAAACGCGTTTTGCGCGGATCGCGCCCGGCTGTCCCACGATCCCTGAACCCCTGAAAGGAGAATTCCGATGTCTATGATGAAGGCCGCTCTCGTCACCGATTTCTCGAAGCCGCTGGAGATCCGTGAAGTCCGGAAACCGACCGTCACGGACGGCAATATCTTGGTGAAAATAGAGGCTTGCGGGGTCTGCCACACCGATCTGCACGCGGCGCGCGGCGACTGGCCGGTCAAGCCCGAGCCACCCTTCATTCCGGGCCACGAAGGCGTGGGCGTGGTGGTCGAGGTCGGGCACAATGTCACGTCGGTCAAGGAAGGCGACCGGGTGGGCGTGCCTTGGCTGCATCACGCCTGCGGGCATTGCACCGCCTGTGTCACGGGCTGGGAGACGCTCTGCCGGACGGAGCCGGAATACACCGGCTACACGGTCAATGGCGGGTTCGCGGAGTATGTGGAAGCGGATCCGACCTATGTCGGACATCTGCCCGACAAGCTCGATTTCGCACCTGCTGCCCCCATCCTGTGCGCCGGTGTGACGGTCTACAAGGGGCTGAAGGAATGCGACCTGCATCCAGGCCAGACCGTCGTGATTTCCGGCATCGGCGGACTTGGGCACCTTGCAGTGCAGTACGCGCGCGCGATGGGTCTGCATGTGATCGCCGTCGACGTGGCCGAGGACAAGCTCGCCTTGGCCCGCGACCTCGGCGCGGGCGTTGCCATCAACGCCGCGACGCAGGACCCGGTGGCCGAGGTCGCGCGGCTTGGCGGGGCCGAGGGCGTCCTTGTTACGGCCGTCTCGAACACCGCGTTCTCACAGGGCGTGGGGATGCTCGCACCCGGCGGAACGATGAGCCTCGTCGGTCTTCCGCCAGGCGACTTTCCTTTGAACATCTTCGACGTGGTCCTCAACCGCAAGACGATCCGTGGCTCCATCGTCGGCACGCGCGCCGACCTCGCCGAGAGCCTCTCCTTCGCGGCCGAGGGAAAGGTCGCCTCGCATTACGCAACCGACAGCCTCGACAATATCAACGGCATCTTCGACCAGATGGAACAGGGCCGGATCGAGGGCCGGATCGTGATGACGATGTGAGGCATATGACTCCGAACGAAAGCGAGCGACATGATCACAGCCATTGAAGGCTATATCTTCTATGAAATCGCCGCCCTGCTCGTCCTGGCGGCCGGGGTCGGTTTTCTCGGCCTCCTGATGCGCCAACCGCTGATCGTGAGCTTCATCGCCGTGGGGATCCTCGCCGGCCCCTCATTGCTGGACGTCGCGCAGTCAGATGAGCAGATCGACCTTCTGGCCGAACTCGGGATTGCCCTTCTGCTCTTCCTCGTGGGCCTCAAGCTCGATTTCAATCTGGTGCGCACGCTTGGGCCGGTGGCGCTCGTCACCGGGCTCGGACAGGTGATCTTCACCACGGTCTTCGGCTTCCTGATCGCACTGGCACTCGGGCTCGACGCGCTGACCGCGATCTATGTTGCGATTGCGCTGACCTTCTCGTCCACGATCATCATCGTGAAGCTGCTGTCCGACAAGCGCGAGATCGACGCGCTGCATGGGCGGATCGCGCTCGGCTTCCTGATCGTGCAGGACATCGTCGTCGTGGTGGCCATGATCGCTCTGTCGGCCATCGGCGTGGGGGGCGCCGCCGCGGAAGGAGAGAACGCGCTGGCCGAGGTCTTGCGCGTTCTGGGCTACGGTATCGGGATGCTGGCGTTCGTGGTCATCTTCATCCGCTACGTGGCCACCCCGCTGGTCGAACGGCTGTCGCGCGCCCCGGAGCTTCTGGTCTCTTTCGCGATCGGCTGGGCCGCGCTGCTGGCCGCAGTCGGCCATTATCTTGGGTTCGGCAAGGAGCTTGGCGGCCTTTTGGCTGGTGTCTCGCTTGCCTCGACTCCGTTCCGCGAGGCGATCGCCGCGAGGCTCGCCTCGCTCCGTGACTTTCTGCTCTTGTTCTTCTTCATTGCGCTCGGGGCCTCGCTGGATCTGTCGGTTCTGGGGGCGAGCATTGGTCCGGCCATCGTGCTGTCGCTCTTCGTGCTGATCGGCAACCCGCTGATCGTGCTCGCGATCATGGGCGCCATGGGCTACCGCAAGCGAACTGGGTTTCTTGCCGGGCTGACCGTCGCACAGATCAGCGAGTTTTCCCTGATTTTCATGGCGATGGGGGTGGCCATCGGGCATGTTGCAGAAGATGCCTTGGGTCTGGTCACGCTGGTCGGGCTCGTGACCATCGCCGCATCGACCTACATGATCACGTATTCCCACCAGCTCTACGGGCTCTTCGAGCCGGTGCTCGGCGTCTTCGAGCGCCGCCACCCGAAAGCGGAGGACGGAGTCGGTCCCGGCACCGCCCGCGCCCATGACGTGATTCTGTTCGGCCTTGGCCGTTATGGGCTGGGCATCGCATCAGCGCTGCGCGACAGCGGCCGCAGCATCCTTGGTGTCGACTTCAGCCCCGAAGCCGTACGCCACGCCCGCGCCCAGGGCTTCGACGTTCTGTTCGGCGATGCGACGGATCCGGAGTTTCTCGGCCACCTGCCGCTTGCCCGTGCGGAATGGCTGGTCATGGCTGTGCCAGAACACGACACCGGCCTGACCCATGACGATCCACGCCATGCGCTCCTCAGGGCCGTGCGCGATCTCGGCTTCGATGGCAAGATCGCGGTGGCCGCGCATCGGGATACCACCGCGATGATGCTTCAGGCGGAACGGGCGGACCTCGTCCTGATGCCCTATCGCGACGCCGCCTATGCGGCGGCCAAGATGATCACGGACGATGCGCGAGCGCCCGAGTGCGTCGTGGCGGACGCCGAAGGCCAGAAGGAATTGCCAACATGACGACGGGACCGGGCAAACCGCGGAAGATCCTGGCGGTCGCGGACGCGAGCGAGGTGCAGATCGCCCTCCAGAGCGCGCTGACGCTGGCCGATACGCTGGGCGCTTCGCTTGAGGTTATTGCCTGCGTGGAACCCCCGCATGATCTCTCCATCCTCTCCCGCTTATCTGGTGAGGATCCCGGCAGGTTGATCGAAGAAGCCGTCGAGCGGACCCGCGAGGAGGTTCGTGCAAGGCTGGATGCGACTATGCATGACACCCCACTCGACCTCTCCGTGGCGGTTGGCAAAGCCTACCTGGAGATCATCCGGCACGTCGCCAGATCGGAATGCGATTTCGTCGTCAAGAAGGCCGAACCGCTCTCCGGGATCGACCGTTTCCTCTTCGCCAGCACCGACCAGCATCTGCTGCGCAAGTGCCCATGCCCTGTGTGGCTGCAGACACCGACGGCATCCAAGAGCCCCAGGCGCGTTCTGGCTGCGGTCGATCTGGATGTCTGGGACGCAGCTGAGCCGGAGACGCTGGCGGCTTTGAACCGGCGCGTGGTCGCTGCGGCCTGCATGGTCGCGGATGCACCGGACGCCGAGGTCATTGTTCTCCACGCCTGGGAAGCCATCGGCCAGGGCATGATCTGGGCGTTTTCCGGTGAGAGCGATGCACGCATCTCCGCCGATCGGTACGTCAACGAAATCCTCGACGCCCGGCACGATGCGATGAACAAGTTCCTTGCGCAGGTCCGAACAGAAATAGGCCAAGGGCCCCGACTGCTTCCGCGCCTGGCGCGGGGGGCGCCGGAGACGGTGATACATGACCAAAGCCGACAGCTTGCCGCCGAACTCGTCGTGATGGGCACCGTGGCGCGGACCGGGCTGAGCGGCGTGTTCATCGGCAACACGGCGGAGAACATCATCAACAGCCTCGAATGTCCGGTCCTCGCCGTGAAGCCCGATGGCTTCGTTAGTCCACTCCTGCGCGGGTGAACCTGCTGCGGGTCATGGAAGGTAGGTAGCCCGCGCCTGCCCTCTTAATCACTGCGTCGTCCGCCAGAATCTCGGCGGCCGCCGCCACTTCCGTTAGCAAGGTCGGTTGCTCGGCTGCCCGTTGCTGGAACTCTCGACTGGAGAAGTTCCGCCGTTTCGTGAAAGCCGAACGCGACCTCCGCGACCGTGTGGTCAAACGCCTTCGAAAATAGGAGAAAAGCCGCCTCGTGCGGGCGTATGAACGGGTTCGAAAGGGTGATAGTGGCGGTGGGGACGCGACCCGTGCCGCACCTTCTCTACCCGACACATTACCTTTCGCAAAAAAAAGACCAAGTGTCTTTTGGGCACCAGTTGCCAGTGACAAACGCGCTTCGACGAGCATCAACAGCGTCGTTAGTGTGCGATTACGCAAAATCTAGTTGTCTCGGCTCGTTGCAGAATCTATTTCCCAAGTATGAAAAGGTTTGCGTATAGCTTCTCAGCAAAGCGGCTGACGACGCTGATCATGTGCATAGCGCTCATGATCTCCGGCATCGCTGCGGCTGGCGCGGTGGAGCATTCAAACCACGAAACCAATGGAAGTGTCGCCTTTGCCGCATCCGATCATGGATCGATGGCGCACTCATTGCACCATATGTCACCAGCTGACTCTGAAGCAGAATGCTGTGAGCCAGATACGAGTGTGGCGTCTAACTGCCACGTTTCGGCGTGCTGTCTTTCCGAGTTGCAACACTCAGAGGTTTTGGCATCCACGGATCACGGCATAAGCGCCTGCGCTCAGTCAATCGTCCAAGTGGTCGGACCTTCGATACAAACTCCACTACCCGAACGACCTCCTCGATTTTCCTGACAGTTTCTTGCCGGCCCGAGCCCTCGAATGGCTCGGGTCGATCTTGAATTTCGGGCCGGTCCCTCGCGGATCGGCTGTCAGGAGATTTCAATGCGTGGACGCTATACGGCTCTCGCGATCCTAGCCTTGGCGGGCGGCACCGCGGGCGGAATTGCACTTGAGAGGTTCTACCTCAATCCAGCAAACATCGTCGGACCCGACGGACCTGAGATCCTGTATTGGGTGGCACCCATGGACCCCAACTTCCGGCAACCTGGTCCGGGAAAATCGCCCATGGGGATGGATCTGGTTCCCGTTTATGAGGGCGAAGAGCCGTCAGGCGATCCTTCGGAAGTCACATTGGACGCGGCTGAAATAAACGCAATTGGCGTGCGGACTGCGCTCTCACGCATGACGGAGGTCGCGCCGCGGATCGAGACCGTTGGTTTTGTCGGCTATGACGAACACCTCACCAGCCACGTGCACACCCGCGTCGAAGGCTGGATCGAGGACCTCAAGGTGCGCGCGGTGGGTGACATCGTGCGCGGGGACCAAGTCCTGTTCGAATTGTTCTCACCACTGATTGCTGCAGCAACCGGCGATTTGGTGCGCGCTGTGGAAGCTGGCGACCCCCGCATTCTGGACGCGGCTCGCAACAAGCTGATGAGCCATGGCATGTCAGCGCGTCAGATCGCCGAAATTGAAGCCGGAGGCGAACTTGTCCGCAATGTTGAAATTGTAGCGCCTCAGAATGGTGTTGTGATCGCTCTGAACGCGGCCGATGGGATGTATCTGCAACCTGGGGCACTCGCATTTTCAGTCGCGGGTCTGTCTCAAGTCTGGCTCATCGTCGATGTCTTCGAACGTGACATCGCAAGGCTCTCGGAGGACATGCGGGCGGTCGCTCGGTTCTGACCTGAGAGCCGCTTCTTCCTCCAGTTTGAGGTAGAGTCCGCCCAACCAGGAGACGGACAATGAAGCGATCAAGGTTCACGTAAGAGCAGATCATCGGGATGCTGAAGGAGCAGGAGGCCGGAATGACGACGGCCGATGTCTGCCGCAAGCACGGGGTCAGCACGGCAACGTTTTACAAATACAAGGCGCGGTTCGGCGGCCTCGAGGTATCGGACGCGCGCCGACTGAGGGCGCTCGAGGACGAGAACGCCAAGCTGAAGAAGCTGCTGGCCGAAGCGATGCTCGACAATGCGATACTGAAGGATGTCACTTCGCGAAAGTGGTAGCGCCCGGCGTCAGGCGGGAAGCGGTGGCACACGTTGTGGAAGTCCACGGAGTGAGCCAGCGACGGGCGTGCAAGGCACTGGCCGTGGATCGGTCGAGCGTGCGCTATCGCAGCGTGCGGCCTGACGATGCCGAAGCGAGGGCCGCCATGAAGGCTGTCGCGGCCGAGAGGCGGCGGTTTGGCTATCGCCGCATCCACGTGATGCTGGAACGGCAGGGGATCATGATGAACCTGAAGAAGCTCAGGCGGCTCTATCGCGAGGAGAAGCTCCAAGTGCGCCGCCGGGGCGGCCGAAAGCGGGCTCTGGGGACACGCTGGCCGATGCTGGTGCCAGATGCCCCCAACCAGCACTGGAGCCTGGACTTCGTCAGCGATGCGCTGACGGATGGCAGACGGTTCCGCGTTCTGGCCGTGGTCGACGACTACAGCCGGGAGTGCCTGGCCTTGGTGGCGGACACGTCGCTCTCTGGCCTGCGCGTCGTGCGCGAGCTCGATGCGTTGATGTTGCGCCGCGGCCAGCCTGCAATGGTGGTTTCGGACAATGGAACGGAACTGACCTCGGTGGCTGTCCTGAGCTGGTGCCAGCGCACGGGCATCGAATGGCACTACATCGCGCCAGGAAAGCCCATGCAGAATGGCTTCGTCGAAAGCTTCAACGGACGCTTCCGGGACGAGCTTCTCAACGAGTCGCTATTCTCGTCTCTGGCCGATGCCCGCGAGCAGATCCGGGCATGGCAGCACGACTACAACCACCATCGCCCTCACTCAGGACTGGGGAACATTCCGCCCGTCGAGTTCGTGGCAAAGAAGGGGCTGGAAATGCGCGCCGCGTAGCCTCAGAGATCAACCTGCGGACTCTCCGAAAATCCGGAGGAGAGTCGGGTCTCAGGTCAGCTCGTAGGGGCTGTAGAAGCCATTGTCCGAGATGACGCGCACTGCCGGCGGGTCGCTGTTCGGGATGTGCTCAAGCCGCTTGGCTACAAGTCCCATGCCGTCGTCCAGCACGAAGATTCCCGGCGGGTTCGGCGCACGGCGCGCCATGTCGACGAGCACATTGTCGCCATCGAGCAGCGTCGGGCTCGACATCGATCTTCGCCATGCCGGGCTCGGCGCACTCTGTTTCGCTCGATAGCGACGGAGACAGGACGCGCAGTTTTGGCGGGGTTTCGATTCAGGTTGTTGGAAAGGCGAGGAAATTTTCGACCGAACCGAAATCGGCGCGGTTCGCCCGACCAGAGACGAGAGGCCGTTCAGAGACGGAAATCGGCGTGCGCCGCCGTCTCAGCGGTTCGCACCCATCCGGCAAACCCCTTTGAAAACAGGAGAAATTCCGCCTCTGTCGAGCGACCTGAACGGGTTCGCAATGGTTATTGTGGCGGAGAGACAGGGATTCGAACCCTGGGAACGCTTTCACGCTCAACGGTTTTCAAGACCGCCGCATTCGACCACTCTGCCACCTCTCCGCGGCACGTCGCCTAGATATGGCGCCGCGGCAGACAGGTAAAGCGGGAATCCACCCGTGGGCAGAGCGGCTCCATTCACCCTCTTGGCACCGTGATGCACAGACCGCATCCGCCGTACTTTCCAACGGGCGGCGGGACGTCTATGCTTCGTGGCGAGGATAGGTTCCAGCCCGCCCGCAGGCGGCGCAGCGAAGACCGTTGAGGCGAGGGTGGGACAATGGGCAGAACATGGGTATGAACATGAAACCGCGCGTTTGGATCGGGCTGGGAATTCTTGTCGCCTTGGCCGGGTGCGAGGGGCAGACCCCTTTTGCCTTCTTGGATCGACCCGGGGAGACCGCAACCGCACAGGGCATACCGACCGAAGGCGGCGAGACCATTGATGTCGAGGCGCCCGAGATTTTCGGCGTCACCGATACCGGTCTCTGGGATGGCCGCCCATCCCTCGGCGGGGTCTGGGTCGCCTTCCCCGATGTCCCCGAGCCCGAGCGCGTCATCATCCGCAACACCGCCAATGGCAGCAGTGTCATCGGCGCGCTCTTCCGGCGTGAACGGGACAACCCCGGCCCTCGCTTCCAGATCTCTTCCGATGCGGCCGAGGCCCTCAACATCCTTGCCGGCGAACCGACCCAGATCAACGTCGTGGCCCTGACACGCGACGTGGCGCCCGCCCCCGCCCCTGACGCCGAAACCGTCGATCCCACCACAGCCATCGCCGCGGCGGCCATTGCGGAGGCGGAGCTTGACGAGGACACCACCGACACCGCCGCCGCACCACCGTCCCCGGCACCCGCTCTGGCGGCAAGCTCCACATTGGCGCGGCCCTATATCCAGATCGGCATCTTCAACGTGGCGGCCAATGCCGAAGCGACCGAGGCGCAGATGCGCGCGGCCGGTCTGGCCGCCGATACCACGACTCAGGAAAGCCAGGGCAAGACGTTCTACCGGGTCATCGTCGGCCCCGCACCGACCGAAACCGCCCGCGACGCCGCCCTCGACACCGTGCGATCCCTGGGCTTTGCCGACGCCTATTTCGTGACCAACTGACGGAGGACCCGATGGGATTTCTGCGCCTGATCTGCCTGAGCCTCGCCCTCGGACTCGGCCTTGCCCCTGCCGCCCAGGCGGCGTTCGAGACCCGCGCCGAGGCGGCCTATGTGGTCGACGTCACCACCGGCACCGTCTTGCTCGAAAAGAACGCCGACGTGCCCCTGCCGCCCGCCAGCATGTCCAAGCTGATGACGCTCTACATGCTGTTCGAGGCGCTGGAGAAGAACCCGGCCGTCACCCTCGACACAACCTTCCGCGTCTCGGCCCGCGCCATGGCCAAGGGCGGCTCGACCATGTTTCTGACCGAACGCGACCGTCCCACCGCCGAAGACCTGATCAAGGGCATCATCGTGCAGTCGGGCAACGACGCCACCGTGGTCGTCGCCGAGGGGCTCGCGGGCACCGAAGAGGCGTTCTCCCGCCTGATGACCGAGAAGGGCGCGGCCATCGGGTTGACCCAGTCCACCTTCACCAACTCGTCGGGCTGGCCCGATCCTCAGCACCGAATGAGCATGCGGGATCTCGGGATCCTGACCCAACGGATCATCGAGGACTATCCCGAATATTACGGCTATTTCGCCATGTCCGAATGGGGCTTTGACGGGCGTGCGCCGCAAAACCGGTTCAATCGCAACCCGTTGCTGAAGCTGGACATCGGTGCCGACGGGTTGAAGACCGGGCACACGCAAGAGGCCGGATATGGCCTTGTCGGCTCGGCCCAGCAGGGCGCGCGGCGGATCATCTTCGTGATCACCGGGCTGGAGACCGACCGGGCGCGGGCCGAGGAATCCGAACGTATCGTCAGCTGGGCCTTCCGCCAGTTCGTGGAAAAGGACATGGCCGAGGCGGGACGCCACCTCGCCGACCTGCCCGTCTGGGTCGGGGAGGCCGAGACCGTCGGCCTTGTCTCCCCCGAAGATATTCGCCCGCTGGTGCCCATGGTCGCCTCGGGCAGCCTCGTCGCCGAGATCGAGGCCGACACCCCCATCGCCGCCCCCATCACGGCAGGCCAGCAGCTGGCCGAGCTGGTGATCACGGGCCCGGAGATGGAGCCGCAGCGCTATCCGCTGGTGGCCGAAACCGACGTGGCCAAGGGCGGGGCCTGGGTGCGGATGCAGGCTGCGGCCGAGGTGCTCTACCGCGAGCTGACCCGCGAGGATGCGCCCGACGCGCCTCAGGCCGCGAACTGATGACGCAACCCGGCCGCCTCATCAGTTTCGAGGGGATCGACGGCAGCGGCAAGTCGACCCAGGCCCGGCGCCTGGCCGAGCATCTGCGCGACACGGGGCGCGACCCGCTCCTGACCCGAGAACCCGGCGGCTCCCCCGGCGCCGAGGACATCCGCCGCCTGCTGGTCGAAGGCGACCCGGACCGCTGGTCGCCGGAAACCGAGCTTCTGCTCTTCACCGCTGCCCGGCGCGACCACCTGGAGCGGCTGATCCAACCCGCCCTGGCCGAGGGGCGCGACGTGATCACCGACCGCTTCGCCGACAGCACCCGGGTCTACCAGGGCGCGACCCGAGGGGACTTGCGCGCGCTGGTCGACCAGTTGCACAGCCTGATGATCGGGCGCGAGCCGGACCTGACCTTCGTCATCGACATGCCGCCCGAACTGGCGCTGACGCGCGGTCTCGCCCGTGCCTCCGGCGAGGACCGCTTCGAGGAATTCGGCCTGCCCTTCCAGACCGCCCTACGCGCGGGCTTTCTCGATCTGGCACGCGCCAATCCGGACCGCTGCGTGGTGATCGACGGCAACCGCCCCGAGGCCGAGGTGGCCGCGGACGTCATCGCCCACCTGACCGTTGCCGCATGAGGGACGACGCCCCGCTTCCCGAGGCCGACGCCCTGCCCGGCGCACCCCACCCGCGGTTTGCGACCCGGGTGTTCGGCCATGGCGCGGCGGAGGCGGATCTGCTCGATGCCGTGGCCTCCGACCGGCTGCACCACGCCTGGCTGCTGACCGGCCCCAAGGGGATCGGCAAGGCGAGCTTTGCCTGGCGCGCGGCGCGTTTCCTGCTGGCCACGCCGGCTTCCGACCCGGGGCCAAGCCTGTTCGGCGACGCGCCCGCGGCCGCCACCAGCCTCGACATCGACCCCGACCACCCGGTCGCACGGCGCATCGCCGCCCTGTCGGACCCCCGGCTCTACCTGCTGCGCCGCCCCTATGACGAAAAGACCAGCCGTTTCAAGCAGGACATCCCCGTGGATGCCGCCCGCGGGCTGAAGGGATTCTTTACCATGTCCGCGGTGGATGGCGGGCGGCGCGTGGTGATCGTCGATGCCGCCGACGAGATGAACGCGAGCGCCGCCAACGCCCTGCTGAAGGTTCTCGAAGAACCCCCCGTCGACACGGTGATCCTGCTGGTCTGCCACGCGCCTTCGAAACTGCTGCCGACGATCCGCAGCCGCTGCCGCACCCTGCGGATGGGCCCTCTGTCGGAACCCGATCTTGGCGACGCCCTCGCCCAGGCGCTCGGCGCACCCCTGCCCGACGCGGAGCTTGCCAGCCTCAACGCGCTGGCCGAAGGCTCCGTCGGGCAGGCCATCACCCTGCGCGACGCGGGCGGGCCGGAGGCCTATGGCAGCCTGCTGGGCCTGATGGACGGACTGCCCCGTCTCGACCGGCCCGCGACGCTCAAACTGGCCGAAAGTGCCGCCGCCCGCGGTGCGGAGGCGCGCTTCGATCTGCTCTTGATGTTGACCGAAACCTTCCTCTTCCGGCTGGCCCGCACGGGGGCTACCGGCCATCCCCCGACCGGCGCCAGCCCGCAGGAGGCCGCCTTGCTCCAACGTCTGGCGCCCACCGCCCAGGCCGCGCGCGGCTGGGCCACGGCCCAGGCCACATTGCTGGCAAAAGCCCGGGCCGGGCGTGCCGTAAACCTTGACCCTACAGCCCTTCTGCTCGATATGTTCCACGGACTTCAAGAGGTGGCCTCGGCTCAGGGGACTGCCTGAAAACCTCTCGCTCAGGCGCTCCATGCCCCCTATCCACCTCGTCGACAGCCATTGCCACCTGGACTTCCCGGACTTCGCCGAGACGCTGCCCGAGACGGTCGCGCGGGCGCAGGCTGCCGGCGTGGCACGCATGGTCACGATCTGCACCAAGCTGCGCGCCCTGCCCGGCGTCCAGGCCATCGCCGAGGCCCACGACCCGGTGTTCTTCGCCACAGGCACCCACCCGATGAGCGCCGCCGACGAGCCCCTGGTGTCGGTCTACGAGCTTTGCGCGGTCGCGGCCCACCCCAAATGCGTGGGCATCGGCGAGACCGGGCTCGACTATCATTACACCGCCGAAAGTGCCGCACGACAGCAAGAGAGCCTGCGCATCCATATCGAGGCCGCGCGCCGGACCGGCCTGCCCCTGATCATCCACGCCCGCGACGCCGACGACGACATGGCCCGGATCCTGACCGAGGAATACCGCGCGGGCGCCTATACCTGTGTGATGCACTGCTTCTCCTCCGGCGCGGCACTGGCCGAGGCCGCGCTCGATCTGGGTTTCTACCTGTCCATGTCCGGCATCATCGCCTTCAAGAAATCCGACGCCCTTCGCGCGATCTTCGCCGCCGCCCCGGTGGACCGGATCCTGGTGGAGACCGACGCGCCCTACCTCGCCCCGCCCCCCTATCGCGGCAAGCGCAACGAGCCTGCTTTTGTCGCCCATACCGCCGCCGCCGGGGCCGCGATCTACGACATGACGGTCGAGGCCTTCGCCGCGCAGACCACCGCGAATTTCGACCGGCTCTTTGCCAAGGCCGCCGCATGGCAGCCCGCGCCCGTGGCATGACGGGACTGCGCTTCACCATCCTCGGCTGCGGCTCGTCCGGCGGCGTGCCGCGGCTCGGCGGGCACTGGGGCGATTGCGACCCCGAAAACCCGCGCAACCGGCGTCGGCGCTGCTCGCTGCTGGTCGAACGGGACGGTCCGGAGGGGACCACCACCGTCCTGATCGACACTTCGCCGGACATGCGCGCACAACTGCTGGACGCGGGGATCGGGCGGCTCGACGGGGTGGTCTACACCCACTCCCACGCGGACCATACCCACGGGCTCGACGATCTGCGGATGATCGTGTTCAACATGCGCGCGCGCCTGCGGGTCTGGGCCGACGGGCCGACCCAGGACAGCCTGTTCTCCCGCTTCGGCTATGCCTTCGTCCAACCCGAAGGCAGCCCCTATCCCCCGATCCTCGAGATGCACACGATCGACGGCCCGGTGACCATCGACGGACCGGGCGGCCCGGTCACGCTTTGCCCGTTCAAGGTCAACCATGGCAGCATCGACAGCCTCGGCTTCCGCATCGGGGATCTGGCCTACCTGCCGGATGTGGCCAAGCTCCTGCCCGAAAGCCGCGCGGCCCTGACCGGGCTCGACACGCTCATCCTCGACGCATTGCGCCGGACACCGCACCCGACCCACGCCCATCTAGACCAGGCGCTGGAATGGATCGCCGAGTTCGCCCCGCGCCAGGCGATCCTGACCAACATGCATATCGATCTGGACTACGCGACGGTGGCGGCTGAAACCCCTGCCCATGTCAGCCCGGCCTATGACGGGATGGTGCTGCACCGGCCGGTGCCCGCGTCTTGACCATCCTTCTCGAAGTCACGCTGCCCATCTTCCTTGTGCTTGCGGCGGGCTACGGCGCGGTCTGGGCCAAGGTGTTCTCCGACGAGAATGTCGAGGCGCTCATGCGCTTCACCCAGAATTTCGCCATCCCCTGTCTGCTGTTCTTGGCGATCTCCACGCTCGATCTCGATGCGGTCTTCGACTGGCGCCTTCTGACCAGCTATTACAGCGGCTCGCTCGCCAGTTTCGCCACCGGCATCCTCGGCGCGCGCTTTCTCTTCGCGCGCCCAATGCAGGATGCGGTCGCCATCGGCTTTTGCTGCATGTTCGCCAACACGGTCCTGCTCGGCATCCCGATCCTCGAACGCGCCCACGGCCTGCCCGCGCTGGAGCCGCTCTATGCCATCATCGCGATCCACGCGCCGTTCGGATATCTCGTGGGGATCACCACGATGGAGATCGTGCGCGCCTCGTCGAAAAACGTGTTCGTCACCGTGGGCGCGATCCTCAAGACCATGAGCCAGAACGCCCTGATGATCGGCATCGCGCTCGGCTTCGCGGTCAATCTCAGCGGCCTGATGCCCCCCGCCGTGGCCATCGAGGCGATCGAGATGATCGCCCGCGCGGGCATCCCGGCGGCACTTTTCGGGCTGGGCGGGGTGCTCTTTCGCTATAAACCCGAAGGCAACCTGCGCGAGGTGGCCTTCGTCTGCCTGGTCTCACTGATGCTGCACCCGCTGGTGGCCTGGGCCATGAGCCGCCTCGTGTTCGGACTGGACGATCCGATGATCCGCGCCGCCGCCCTGACCGCGGCCATGGCCCCGGGGGTGAACACCTATATCTTCGCCAACATGTACGGGGTGGCGAAACGGGTGGTTGCGACCGCCGTTCTGGCCGGCACGGCGCTCTCGATCCTGCTCGCCGCCTTCTGGCTCAGCGTCCTGCCCTGACATCCGCGCTCGAGCCGCCGTTTCCCTCCTCCCACCGCACCGCACTGCACCGCACCGCACCGAAGGATGCAGGCCCACGGGAATCGGCACCACCACCGGTCGCCCAAACCAGACCGTTCCCCACTAACCTTGACGGCCCGCGATGACCCCGAACGCGTGCCTTGTGCCCCCCTCCTTCATCTTTGCAAAGATACTCCGGGGGGGGGGTGGCGCGCAGCGCCGGGAGCAGCGCCCCCGCCGCCCTCTCCGTCTATTCCGCGGGCTGGGCCTGAAGCACCGGCACCTCCTCGGGGGACGGCGCCTTAAGGCAGAGCCGCAACAAGGGCGGCACCGTCAGCAGCGTCAGGAAGGCCGACATGGACAACCCTCCGACCACCACCGCGCCCAGGCCGCGATAGAGCTCGGACCCCTCGCCCGGGAACACCACCAGCGGCAGCATCCCCATGATGCTCGTCAGCGTCGACATGAAGATCGGCCGGATCCGGTTCCGCGTCGCCTCCTCGATCGCATCGACCGGCGACATACCCTCCTCACGCAAGTGATAAAGCGACTGATGCACGATCAGGATCGCATTATTCACCACGATACCCACCAGGATGATGAACCCGAGCAGCGTCAGCATATCCAGCGGCTGCGTCTGGAACGTATTGAGCAGCGCAAGCCCCCCGACCCCGCCCGCGGCCGCCACGGGCACCGAGATCAGGATCACCAGCGGCAGCACGAAACTCTCGAACAGGATCGCCATCACCAGGAACACGATGACCAGCGCCACCACGAGGTTGATCTGGATCGCCTCCCAGGTCTGGCTCAACTGGTCGGCGGTCCCCGACACGGTGAGCCGAATGCCCGGCGGCACGCCCTGGCCCTCCAGCACCGCGACCACCTCGGTCTGCAACAGCTCCACCGCCGCCTCCAGCGGCAGCGCGTCGGACGGGCGCACCTCCAGGGTCACTGTCCGCAGCCGGTCGCGGTGCCGGATCTCCGTCGGGCCCGCGGTCACGATCACATCTGCAAGCGCCGAGACCGGCACGATATCCCCCGAGGGCGTCACCACCGGGTAGGAGCCCACATCCTGCGTCCGGAATCCCGCCGACAGGCTTGTGTCGCCCTTCAAAACCAGGTCCAGACGGTCCGCACCCTCGGTGATCTCGGCCACGCGCAACCCGTCATTATAGGCATCCACCGTCGCGGCCAAGGCGCCTGCATCCAGACCCGCATCCGCCAGGGCCAGCCGATCCGGCACCAGCCGTACCTCCGGCGCGCCCAGCTCCAGCCCCGGAATGGGCCGGAACTGGTGCCCCTCCGAGCGCGGCAGCAGCCCCGCCACCAGCCCCGCGGCCCGCCCCGCCACCCCGAGGATCTGCTCCAGGTCCTGGCCCGAGACATTGAGCTCGATCGTCCGCCCGCCGCCCACGCCACGCCCGAAGAGCGACGGCTGGGTCATGAACCCGAAGGTCCCCGGCTCGGCAAAGATCGGCCCGGACAAGAGCGGGATCAACTCCGCCACCCGCGGCCCGTCCAGCGCCGTGGCGCCGACGAAAGAGTTCCCCGGCGTCGCCACGAAGAAGAAGTTCTCCACCGTGGGCGTGCCCTCCGGCGTCTCCAGCGCCGGTGCGGCCTCCCACATCGGGCGCGCCGCCCGCTCGATCCGTTCGGCGATGGTCTCGGTCGTGTCCAGGTTGTAGCCCGGCGGTGGAATGATCAGCCCGAAGACCAGGTTGCGGTTGCCCTCCGGCAGGTATTCCAGCCGGGGCAGGAACACCACCGTCGCCACCGCCGCCGTCCCGCCGATCAGCCCGACCATCAGGATGCCCAGCGCCCGGAACCGCACGGTCATACGCACGTACCACATCACCGCCGCCTTGAAGCCGCGGGCGAAATGATCGATCCCCCAGAGCGGCAGCGTCGTCTGCTGGCCATCCTTCAACAACCGCTTGGCGAGCGCCGGGATCACCGTCACCGCCACCACGAGCGACAACAGGACCGAGACCGAGATCGCCACCGCGATGTCGCGGAAAAGCTGCCCCGCCTCCAATTCCATGATGAGGATCGGCACGAAGACCAGCACAGTGGTCAGCGCCGAGACCAGGATCGCGCCCCAGACCTGGCGCGCGCCCAGATAGGCCGCCTCGGAGCGGGATTTGCCCTGTTCGCGCAGCCTGTAGATGTTCTCCAGCACCACGATGGCCGCATCCACGATCATCCCCACCGCGAAGGCGATGCCCGCGAGGCTGACCACGTTCAGCGTCCGCCCCGTGGCCGCCATGGCCACGAAGGTCGCCACGATCGAAACCGGGATCGCGAGGCTGACCACCAGGGTCGCCCGCGGACTGCGCAAAAAGATCAGCAGCACCAGCGCCGCCAGCGCCCCCCCGATCCAGATGTTCTGGGTCACCAGCGCGATCGCGCCCTCGATATAGATCGTCTCGTCATAGACCTGCTCCAGGGAAAGGCCCTGGGCGGCAACCGGCCCCTCCTGCAACTCGCCCAGGACCCGGCGCACCTCTTCCATCGTCTCGATCACATTGGCCCCGCGATCCCGCACGATATTGAAGGCCAGACCGGATTCCCCCTTGAATCGCAACCGCGCCGTGGGCTCGCCATAGTCGAACTGGACCTCGGCGACATCGCGCACCAGAACCCGGCCGAGCGTGCCCGAGGACGCCTCGGAGCGCAGCACCACGCCGCCCACCGCCTCCACGGTGTCGAGCGCGCCCTCGGCCCGCACGATATAGCGCCGCTTGCCTTCCTCCACGTCCCCGGCCGAGAGCGAGATGTTCTCCGACCGCAGCCGCGCTACCACCTCCGGCACGGTCAGCCCGAACAGCGCCAGCCGCCGCGGGTCCACCACGATCTGCAATTCGCGGCTGACCCCGCCGAACACATTGACCGCCGAGACACCCTCGATCCGCTCGATGCGGTCCTTGACCACGTCCTCCATGAAATCGCCATAGGTCGGCAGGGGCCGCTGGGCCGTGCCGGCATCGGTGACGATGACCCAGGCGATCGGGCTGTCATCGTCGCCCGAGGTGTCCAGCGACGGCTCGCTCGCCTCGGCGGGGTAATCCCCCACCCGGTCCAGCCGGTTCGACACCAGAAGCAGCGTCTGGCTCATGTCCGTGCCCGGCGCGAATTCCAGGGTGATCTCGCCAGATCCCGACTGGGATCGCGAGGTCATGATGTCCAGCCCGTCGAGCCCGCGCAGGGCTTCCTCCTGCGGGTTGATGATCTCGCGTTCGACTTCGGCGGGGGCTGCACCGGGCCAGTTGGTCTCGATCACCACGACGGGTTTGCGCACATCGGGCGCGAGCTGGATCGGGATGCGCGACAGGGCGATGATCCCGAAGAGGATCGCCATGATCACGGCCGCAATCACCGCGATGGGGCGTTCGATGGAAAAACGGATCGGGTTCATGGCGCGGCCCTCAATTGCTCTGCGGCGCGGCGCGCGACTGGGTGTCGTCGGGCGTCCTCGCGCCCTCTTCGGGCGCTCCTCCGCCTGGCGCACCGTCCACCGCCTGCAGGGCCTGGCCCGGGCGCAGGCGCTCATTGCCCCGAACGACCACGGCATCGCCCTCCGCAAGACCGCTCAGCACCTCGAACCGGTCACCCATGGCCACCCCGATGCGCACCGGGCGCGGCTCGGCGATCCCATCGGCATCGACGAAGACGGTCCAGCCCTGCGCGCCCTGCACCAGCGCATCCTTCGGCACGGCAAGGGCTGCGCGCGGCGCGCTCACGGGCACTTGCAGCGTGATCGACTGACCCACGGCCAGGGTCGCACCCAGCGCGTCAAGGTCCCCCGACAACCGCACGGGCCGTGTCCGGGTCGAGACGCTCTCGGTCGGCAGGATCGCGCGGATCTGCAGGTCGAGCTGTTGCCCCGCCTCGCTCACTCCCTTGACGGTCACCCCCGGGGGAATGGCGGGCGCGAATTGAGACGGAACTTGAGCTTCGATCTCCAACGCATTGATATCAATGATGCGCGCGATCGGATCTCCGACCGAGATAAACTGCCCGGGATCGGCCGCCACCGACAGGACCACCCCCGCGAAAGGGGCCGTGATCCGCGCGCGGTCCAGGGTGTAGCGCGCCCGTTGCTCGGCGGCCTCGGCATTGAGAAGCCGCGCGCGGGCCTGGTTCAGCTCTCCCGTGGCCGCCGCCAGATCGCTCATGGCGTCGTCAAACCGCGCCGAGCTGAACGATGCGGTGTTGCGCAACCCTTCCACGCGGTCACGGGCATCCTCGGCGCGGCCGAGCTGTGCTTCGGCCACGGCGATCCCGGCCCGGGCCTCGGCGATGTCGGCCAGCGCTTGCTCCAGCTCGATCTGCGCCAGCTCGGTATCGAGCACCGCAAGGGTCGCCCCCTCGGCCACCCGGTCGCCCACCAGCACCGCGACCTCGTCCACGATCCCGGCCGTCCGGGACGCCACAGCACTGTCGCGCGAGGCCACGACCTGCCCGAAGACCGGCAACGTCTCGGCAAGCGCGCGCTCCTCGACGGTCTCGGTCACCACGGCGGCAGGACGCTCCTGCGCAAACAGAGGCGGAACGGTCGGCAGAACCATGAGGGCGAGCATGAAATACAGAGGGCGGAGCAAGGAACACAAGGTCATGGGAAGAGGTCTTTCGGGTCAGGACGGGATGCACAGGTAGCACAAGTGCGGCACCTGCACAGGGAGATCGGGCTTGCACCTTCGTGATTTCCGCCCTACCTCTGCGTCAACAACCGTTGGGGTGCCCGATTCAGGGCTGAGAGGCGCACTGTGCCGACCCATGGAACCTGATCCGGGCAATACCGGCGTAGGGAACGGTCATCGTGGCAATCTCTCTTTTGCCCCTGCCCTGTCCCCGAACCGAGACCGCCCGCCTGACGAGAGGCGCGACATGGCGACCGCATTGACGATTGCAGGCTCGGATTCCGGCGGCGGCGCCGGGATACAGGCCGACCTCAAGGCGTTTTCCGCGCGCGGGGTCTACGCAACCAGCGTGATCACCGCGCTCACCGCCCAGAACACCCGCGCCGTCACGATGGTCGAGGGCGTCTCCCTCCCGATGATCCGCGCCCAGATGGCGGCCGTGTTCGAGGACATCGCCGTGGACGCGGTCAAGATTGGGATGCTGGGCACGCCCGAGGTGATCGCCGCCGTGGCCGAGGGTCTGGCGGGGTTCAAGGGCCCCGTCGTGCTCGACCCGGTGATGGTGGCGAAATCCGGCGACGCGCTGCTGGCGGCGGAGGCCGAAGAAGCGCTGGCGACCCATCTGCTGCCCCGCGCGACCCTGCTGACCCCCAACCTGCCCGAGGCCGCGCGCCTGCTGGGCGGGGACGAGGATGACGACCCCGCCGCCATGGCCGCCGCCGGCCAGGCCCTGCGCACCATGGGCGCGGGCGCAGTGCTGATGAAGGGCGGCCACGGGCGCGGCGCCACATGCGTTGACCTGCTGGTGGATGGCGAGGATGCGCCCCTGCGGCTCGAGGCCTCGCGCATCGCCACCCGCAACACCCACGGCAC